>JAEEZH010000013.1 GCA_016288495.1 Lachnospiraceae bacterium | reverse complement strand
TAAGACCATCCTTTACTATGTCCTTTACACTGTTCTAAGTTTTACCGGATCCGCTGTATGCCACCGGATCAGATCAGGTCTCCGGCTTTGCCCATCTCGCATACAGAGTCTGATCGGAATGTTCCTTGAATATCCTGTAAGAGGTGATCTTTTTATCTCCCTCTTCCCCTTCATTCTGACGGGTATACCAGCCCACAAATTCATAGCCGTCCCTGGTGGGAAGCGGCATGATACCATAGCTGGCTCCATAGGTCAGCTCCTTTTCATCCGGCTCGCAGAACCAGTTGGCTTCTTCACCCTCCTCTTTCAAAGGATCACCTCCGTTTACATCAAAGGTAACCTTATAATAGGTCAGGGAATCCGTCACGGTCTTCGTGGCATCCGGCGCATAGATCTTTGCAATATAAGCATTCTTTCCCGCCCAGTCATCTTTTACCTGACCTGTCTTTTTATCTATGGTATAGCTGCACCAGGACACGTCATTGCTGTGATTTCCGTCCAAAGTAGTAAGCTTTACCGTATCGCCGTCGGTACGCGTACCGTATACCAGACAGACATGATTTCCTCCGTCATAATCAAAATGCAGTACATCTCCCTGTTTAAGGGTATAGTCACCGCCTGCATAAACGGTATCCTTCCACTCCACTACCTTGGGAGATCTGTACTTTCTCTCAAAGATCTCCTGAGGCACACTGGCCATTGCGATACACCAGCCCACGAATTCGCCGCACCACATTTCTCCGGGCTCACCCCACCAGCAGGTATATTCCGAATAATCATCAAAACCGTAAGCATTACCGTCCATCTGGTCATAACTGTCACCTTCGTGATATCCCAGCTGGGACTTTGCGATAACGATCACATCCGACAGATGATTCTGCTTTCCCTTAAGCAGCTTCCGGGTAGCCTTTGAATGGAGCTGCTTATAATACATTCCTTTTTTATATGAATCGGAAAAATCAAGCCTCAAAAAGAAACAGTCGGTAAATGCCAGATATCCCACTTCAACGCCGTTGTTTTCATCGAAGGGATCGAACATCTCCCCGTTCATGGTGACGCTTTCCAGACTCTCATCAAAACGAAAAGCATAGGCTCCGACCTTTTTCAGGTTTGCCGATAAAACTACGCTTTCAAGCTCGGAACAGTTCTGAAAAGCATTATCACCGATGGTTTCCACCGTATCCGGCATGACGACTTTCTTAAGGCTGTTCCTTGAACCAAAGGCATTATTTCCGATGGCCTTTACAGTAACCCCACTTATCGCTTCAGGTATGATCACCTCCGTGACGGCTGCATCGGAACCTGTCACCGTACCCGTAGCTGTGTCAAAATATATTTTTCCGCCGGTGACCGCATATGATGCACTGTCCCCCAGCACCGGCTCCTGGATATCTTCGGTCAGCTCATCTTCAGAGGGAATATTTTCATCGTCGGATAATACCTCATCCGCCAGGGCTTCCTCCGACATGGATATTTCCTCACTGCTCTCCTCCCATGCCGGTTCAAATCCATTCTCTGTGGCAATAACCTCCTGCGTTTCTCCTGCCAGACATAAGGACGACGGCATCACACCTGTAAAGATAATTGTCAATGTCAGTGTTAATGATATTATTTTCAATGCTGTTTTTTTCATATCCTCACCTCATGATCTACAAGATTAATTTACACCGGTTGTCATCCTGTCACTTTGATCCAAGGATCAATTTTTCCTTCTCTCTCTTAGTCATCTGCTTTATCAAAGCTTCCCGGCGCTGCGCTTTCTGTTTGGTATCATAAACCTCCGAATAAACCAGAGCAACCGGACGGCGTACTCTGGTATATTTTGCACCCTTGCCGCAGTTGTGCGCATTTACTCTTTTTTCCAGATCGTTAGTATAACCTGTATAGTAAGTGTTATCACTGCACCTCAGGATATAGGTATAATATTTCCCTGTTCCCTCTTCGGTACTGACAATCGCATTCAACAGAGGACGCCCTTCTTTTTTAAGCAAGGCGCGCCTTTCCCTGAAATCCGGCAGTACCGATTCCACCGACTTCCAGAAAGCCGCCGAATGATCCATGTGCCTGCGGTGCGATAATTCATGCACGATGATATAGTCCCTTATCTCATCACCCATCAGCATCAGCAGACAGTTAAAATTCAGATTACCTTTTGCAGAGCAGCTCCCCCATACAGTATGCTGACATTTAACGGTTATCCTGCCATAGGTAATGCCCATCTTATCCGCGAAATATTTTACCCTGTCGGGAAAAAATTCCCGTGCGGCTTTTTTTAGTTCATCAAGCTCTTTTTCCGTCAGCCTGATATCCGGTCCCTCTTCCTTTTTTCTCCGGTCTGTTTCTTCCAGATGCTTTTGTATCCAGCTCTCCTTTTGCTTTAAAAACCCTTCTATTTCTTCCGGACACATCCTTTTGGGAGCGCGCACCAGCACACTGCCGTCCGCTGTTATCTCTATGGCAAGACTCCTGCGCCTGCTCCTTATCAGTTCATAGTCCATTAAAATCTATAACCTCTTTTTTTATCCGGTTTATCACTTTCTTTTTGTTCCAACTCCACAAAGGAGCTATCAATATCCTTTTATCTCCGTCTCCCGTCAGTCTGTGGATAACTGTCTGTTCGGGAATGATGGCTGTGACTTCCCTTAAGATCTCTATATATTCATCCTCTGATAATACTTTTACTCTGCCGTCCCATAATTCCTTTTCCAGATCGGTCCCTTTGAGAACATGCAAAAGCTGCAGCTTTATTCCGGACACTCCACTGTCACACACATACCGGACCGTATCAAGCATATCCTCCCTGTTTTCACCGGGCAGGCCAAGGATCACATGCACGATCACTTCAATATTTCTTTCATGCAGATTTTTTACTGCATCATCAAAAACAGACAGATCGTAGCCTCGCCTTATATATTTTGCTGTTCTTTCATGGATCGTCTGCAGCCCCAGCTCGATCCATACGGGCTTTATCCGGTTGAGCTCCGTCAGCAGATCCAGGACCTCATCCGGCAGACAGTCCGGCCTGGTAGCAATGGATAATGCAACAATATCCGGATGTTCTATTGCCTGTGTATAAAGCCGCCTCAGTTTTTCAACCGGTCCATAAGTTCCCGTGTAAGCCTGAAAATATGCAATATATTTTCCGCCTTTGATCTTATTTTCCACTCTCTTTTTTCCGAGCTCTATCTGCTCAAAAATATCCAGGGACGGATCTTCGGCGAACTCACCGCTTCCGCCCTGTGAACAGAAAATACACCCGCCCTCGCCAAGAGTCCCGTCCCTGTTTGGACAGGTAAACCCGCCGTTCAATGCGATCTTATATACCTTACACCCGAACCTGTTTTTCAAATATGAGTTTAAAAGCATCCTCTTTTTTCTATATTGTACCTAAGAAGTGTACGCATCATTTCCCTCGCTGTCAAAGACAACGATGGCGGGGAAACTTTCCACATACATCTCCCGGATTGCCTCAGTACCCAGATCATCATAAGCGATCACCTTTGATGACTTTATACATTTGGAAAGAATGGCTCCGGCTCCGCCCACTGCGGCAAAATATACCGCATTATTCCTGATGATGGCATCCTTAACTTCCCGGGTGCGCTTTCCCTTTCCGATCATAGCCTTTAATCCCAGATCCAGAAGACGGGGAGCATATTTATCCATACGACCTGCGGTAGTGGGACCGGCAGAGCCTATGACTCTGCCCGGCCGTTCAGGTGAAGGCCCCATATAATATATGGCCGCACCCTTTATATCAAAGGGAAGCTCTGAGCCATTATCCAATGTTTCATCCATGCGCTTATGCGCAGCATCCCTGGCTGAATACATGATACCTGTGAGATACACGTAATCGCCTGCTCTTAATGATGCTGCATCCTCTTCGCTTATCGGAAGGTTTATCTTTCTTTCCATATTTTTCCACCTCAAAGATTCTTCGTCACTTCGTTCCTCAGAATGACAAAAGGCATACTTGATTCATAATGACAAAAACATATTTCATTCACAATAATAACATCGAAGGTCATCCTGAACGAAGTGAAGGATCTTAAATCTCCTCCGAAATATGTCTGTTCACGTGACAGCAGATATTTACTCCCACCGGAAGCCCTGCAATGTGGGTAGGGTAAGTCAGCACGTTCACGGCAAAAGCAGTATTGCTGCCTCCCAGCCCCGCAGGTCCGATATTAAGTTCATTTATTTTTTTCAAAAGCTCTTCTTCCAGATCCTTCACATAAGGAATATCCGAATGAGTACCTGCTTCCCTGGTCAAAGCCTTTTTTGCCAAAAGCGCGCATTTTTCAAAGGTACCGCCTATACCTACTCCCACCACCATGGGAGGACAGGCATTGGGACCTGCGTCCCTGACCGCTGTCAGTACCGCTTCCTTTACACCCTCTATTCCCTGGGCAGGCTTAAGCATAAACACCCTGCTCATATTTTCCGATCCGAAACCCTTAGGTGCCAGAGTGATCTTTATCTTTTCACCGGCTACTATCTCGGTATGGATGACCGCAGGTGTATTATCCTTTGTATTCTCCCTTATCAATGGATCACCCACCACGGATTTACGAAGATAACCTTCGGTATAGCCCTGGCGCACTCCTTCATTTACGGCATCTGTAAGGTTATCCCCCGTGATATGGACATCCTGTCCTATCTCCAAAAAAATAACGGCCATGCCCGTATCCTGACAGATAGGGATCATGTCCGTTTTGGCGATCTCCATATTCTCCTTAAGCTGGTCCAATATTTTTTTCCCAAGTTCGGAGGATTCATTTTCCTGTGCAAAGTCAAAAGCTTTCACCATGTCGGGTGAAAGCTCATGATTTACCTTAATGCACATATCACGGATCGTTTTTGTAATTACGTTTGTGCTTATCTCTCTCATACTTATTCCTATTTTTTCAAATTAAGATTAGTGTTGTGCCCGCCTGCGCGGGATAAACATTACTCAAAACTCAATTCAATGTTATTCTTACTTCACAGGGACTATTTTTTCCTTACCACCCATATACGGCTGCAATGCCTTGGGTATCAGCACGCTGCCGTCTGCCTGCAGGTTGTTTTCCAAAAATGCGATGAGCATTCTGGGAGGAGCCACTACAGTATTGTTCAGGGTATGTGCAAAATATTTTTCCCCATTCTCGCCCTTTATCCTGATACGCAGACGTCTTGCCTGAGCGTCACCAAGATTTGAACAGCTTCCCACCTCAAAGTACTTCTTCTGTCTGGGAGACCAGGCTTCCACATCACAGCTCTTTACCTTAAGATCCGCCAGATCGCCTGAACAGCATTCCAGGGTACGAACGGGAATATCAAGACTTCTGAAAAGATCTACGGTGTTCTGCCATAGCTTATCATACCATGCCTTTGAATCCTCGGGCTTACATACCACTATCATCTCCTGCTTTTCAAACTGATGAATACGATATACGCCTCTTTCCTCTATGCCGTGAGCGCCCTTTTCCTTTCTGAAGCAGGGTGAATAACTGGTCATATTATAAGGCAGTTCCTTTTCCTCTATGAGCTGATCGATAAATTTACCGATCATGGAATGCTCGGAAGTACCG
>JAEEZH010000143.1 GCA_016288495.1 Lachnospiraceae bacterium | reverse complement strand
CTGGGCAGATGTACAACCATTCTTGTTTTCTGGATTTTTAAAGACTGAAATACTGCCATCAGGGTAGCCTTCGATAGTCAAGATATCTCTGTTAATTTTATACTAGGAATCAATATCTTGTTTGAATACTGGTTTTAGTTCGCCGTCAGGCATTATAATGGCATATGCTGACGGCTCTTCCGTTTTGTATTCTGAATCTATACAGTTAAAATTTTCTCTTTCGGTTGACATTAGTATTATCTCCTCCTCGTCCTCGTTGGTCCTTCGTAACTCATTGTTTCTCCGTCATATACCATAGCCTCCCCATTTCCAAGAGTCTCCGTCGCAGGTCCGAGTTCGATTCCGTGCTGAATCTGAAGAGAAAAGTCGTTCAGCCTGTCAAGTGCTTCTTCCTGCTCTTTGGATAATCCCCTCTCAGGAGCGCTTATTATGCCAAATTCAGGAGACGGGCTTGGCCCTCTTGCGGAAGTGAGTACAACAACGTTTGAAGGCAACTCCACCAGCTCTCCATTTTCATTAATATATCCAATGGCGGTCATCTGAGCTTCTTCCATGCTGCCTGCCATCGGAATGTTCTGTTCGTAAGCATGAGATGATAACGCTTCGTTAGGCGCCTGACCCATGCTTGTCTCCTGCTCAACGTAGAGCTCCACCTCCCCGTCTTCGGGATTGACTCGTCCCCGGACGACGCCGTTTTGGTCGACTATATTCCCGGTATTTTGGACGAATCCGGCATTCTCAACATTATGGGGGTCTACGTCTTCCTTGAGGTTGGTTTCCTCAACCAGTTCCTCCGTCTCGTAATCCGTAGATCCTGTAAGAGATATTCGGTTTAATGTGACTGCCATTACCGTCTCCTTCCATGGGTAGCCCCGCTTTGAGTTTCGTTTATTTCAACGCTGTTTTCTCCCTGTCTCATCAGTTCTCCGACAGTGAAGCTTTCAGCGAAAGCCTTGAAGTTATTGAATGTTTCAAGCTGATCCTTACTGAGGGACTGTGGCATTTGTGTGACCGTAATGTCCGTGCCATTCTGGTAGATCAGTACATGGTCTTCTTTCCCTCGCATATCTATCTTTTCCCCTTCAAGCATGTTAAGGGTGCCGTCGGGAGTTATCTCCGCAAAGTTTCCTGGCATTTCTGCCTGTTCAACTTCGTCTCCAAACAACTCCGGGTAGTCAGCCTGCAACTGCTCAACCCTCAGATCGTAATTGCTACCATGTGCCGGGTAACCTTCCGCCTCGCACTGGTCGGCGATAGCTTCACACCTTGCGATGTACTCGTTATAAAGATGTCCGTAACCATTTGCTTCTGCCCATTCTTTCATCAGATCTTTGCCTCCTTTCCTTACCTTTCTGTACTCCAGGTTATCCCATTTCCACTGGAAACAGCTACTATAGTTCCTTGCTCGTCTGTTCTAAAAACTTTCACCCCGCGTTCCGCAAGTCTTTCCAGAACTTCGGCGTGAGGATGTCCGTAGTCATTATCTTTCCCGCAGGATATAACTGCATATTCGGGAGATACTGCATCCAGAAACGGCCCACAGGAGGCCGTCTTTGAACCGTGGTGAGACACCTTGTAAACAGTGGATTTCAGCGTGTAGTCGTTGTCCATCATCTCAACCTCAGACAAGGTTGATGCATCCCCGCAGAACAGGAAACTGTCATTTCCGTGGCGGAGCCTCAAAGCTATCGAGTAGTCGTTTATGTCTTCATAACCGGTACCTACTGGTGCAAGGAACGTGAACTCAGCATCCCCCAGGGGGTAAGAGGATCCAATAATAGGTGCGTTGATAGAATATCCCTTGTATTTTGCCGCCTCGATAACATCTCTGTAGGTGGCTGTATCCTTTTCAACGTCCGGCATAAATACGTTTTTGCAGTCAAATTTCGTAAGGATAACGTCCAATCCCCCGATATGATCGGCATCCGGGTGGGTTCCTATAACGTATTTCAATTCGTCAACTTTTGTGCGAGCAACCCAATTTTGGGTCGCTGTTCCTTTTGAATTATCCCCGGCGTCGATTATCATGCAGTCATCACCGCATTTAATAATAGTGCAGTCGCCCTGTCCTACGTCTATAAAATAAACCTCGAGAGGTTCCATTTCACCCTGAATATCTGTTTTTTTATCCGTATCTTCGGGGATCCATGGTTCATCAGGCTGCATGATACCAAGACTATGAGGGTCTTTCTTTTTCTCGGACGCCCTGTAAGCATCGTAAAGATCCTTTGCGCCTTCTATGATTTTGTCGGCTTTTTCGGCATAATCAATGTCTTCCACGCCATTTGAGGCGTAGTCGTCGAATTTTTCGCCATACTGTTGGGTATTAGTGCCAAGATCGCTGTCTACGGCTGCTGTGAACTCTGTCATGGAACAGCCGGACAAAAGGACAGATGTGATGATTGTTATAAATATCAGTTTCTTCCTAATGTGAAGCATCTTGAAATCCTTTCCGGGGCGTTGCCCAAAAAAAGGTGCTTTTCAAAAGCACCCTATCCTTATTATAATACAGTTACACTAAAAGTACAAATTGCACTTATGCGAATTCCGCCTTATCGCCGCCATCATCGACAGGAATGGCATTTTCGTCGATAAAGATTTTCATCCATTCCACGCCGGGGTGATTCGTCAGGCACTCTTCCATCTTCTCTCTGTTAATTCCCAAGTTTTTGATCATGCGGTTGGAGGCCTTGATAGCTTTGACCCTCTTTTTGTCGTCCTGGCCAACGATAGTAGACATGTACCGGATTTCGTATAGATCCCCCAGATGGAAATAATCAAGATCAGCCTCGTATGACATCCAGGGTAGGAACCGGTCGGTGTCCACTGTTTGGACTACAACGGGCATCATGTCGAGTCCCTGCTCGTGAAGGACGTTATGAGGAATATCCTCTACCATATAATATGCCATGTTATATGTGATCTCTGTCGTATAATAGGGCATCAGGAATATTTTCATGTAGTATCGGACATTCTCTATCTCTTCATCAAGGGCTTTTGTGAATGTGATCGCCGCAAGAACCTTGATCTCCCCTCCTCTTTCCGCATAATACAGGCAGCCGAACCTGAACCAGAACTCGAGATTCTGTCTTGCAAATTCTTCTCCGTCCAGGTTGTCCCTCTTTTTCAGATATTTAATAAAGAAATCAGTAACTCTCCCCATGTCGTTGGATGTCACCCTGTTGTAGGACCCGATAGACTGTACCGGGGCAGCACCTTTTCTCACTATATCCGTCCTTGTCAGGATAAGGTCATATTTGTCGCAAGCAAGTATGTTTCGGCGGTCAAAAAATTCAACGGACTGTGTGTAATCCTTGAAATACTTTTCTGTCTGCGCCTTTTCTTCTTCCTTGAGATATTTCAGGTACGAGATCGGATATATTTTATCTGTTTTCTCCTCGTTGCATTTTTGACACAGCATAACAAGGTTGGCGTTATCGTTAGTTCCGCCCTGGTTAAGCGGAACAAAGTGATCGATGGTAGCGCCATATTCTGGCAGGTAAACTTCCCCGCAGTGACAGCACTTGT
>JAEEZH010000142.1 GCA_016288495.1 Lachnospiraceae bacterium | reverse complement strand
TCCGCTTGATATTACGGATAACACCCTGACCGTGGGAGAACAGGAACCTTTGGCAGAGCTGGCTGATGGAAATAACAGTGATCCCCATAAGGGCATCCTGTATCTGGGCTCCATAAAGAACGGCTTTGGACGCAGGGTTAAGGGAACGCTGACTCTTTCTCCGGATAAATATTTTGTTCCTGAGATAAATACGCTGGGACTTCGCATGGAACTTTTCAGTGCAGCAGATGGAAGCGTAACTAAAAATGATAAGGGTCTGCTCATTGCCGAACACGGAGAATACAACGCTCTTAACAATGTGCATGATGAATCCATAACTGCCAGGACCGGCTTTGTGGTGGCAGATCAGCTCCTTCTTCCCAAGGGAGGACTGGTACGTCTGCCCATACATTATTATTCCACCACGGGGTCGCTGGCTCCAAACATCCACGTGACAGAGTATCCGGACAGAGAGGATCAGGATGGTGACGCCCAGGTCAGATTTACGAGGATGGAGCAGTGCCTCGACAGGCTTTATTTTGAAGACAAAGGATATAGCAAGGGAAGGGGCAGCGGTACGGTAGTAATACGGGCAAAGGAGGCCGGCTCAGGTTATATCCGTATACTGGATCAGAACACAAATTCCTATCACGATGTACCCTTCGTTATCTCAGGTGAAAACGGCGGTATGGACATCACTACGGAGAACGGAAGGTTTGAATTTTTCAATGCTGACGGCTCTGCTTATAAAAAGGATGGTGATAAGACTTCACAGAGCTGGACTTTTTCATCAAACCTTACTGACTGGGGGACTTCGGGGTCTTCCGAGACTGCGCCTTACGGTGGGACTTTAGCCAAGGGTAAAAGGGATGCATATATTACCTTTGAAACGGAAGCTGATTCCATAGATCTATTCCTTCGAGGCGAGGTGGAGGTATCCAGCGACCTTCCGGGTTTTGAGACCGTAAATGCCGGAGCTCACAGCGGCGTGGCCGGTGAAGAATCATTTGCACGGATAGATTTTGGAGACAATCCGGATAATCGTATGCATAAGGTTAAGATCCGAGTGCTTATGACCGAGGATCACAATTCCAAAGAGTACGCTCTCATAGACCGTCTGATAGAACATTACAGTGGAGAAGATGTGACCCAAAAGCCAAATGGCGCGCCCAGGATCTACTGGGGGCAAAACTTACCCGCCAAGGCATCTCTGGTCAACGGGATGTATAAGCTTGTTGAGCTGAATGTGATAAACGATGTGCCTATTTCAAGTGTAAGAGTATATGGAAGACAGGGTACTACTGCAGGTATACATCAGAAAAAAACGACTAATGCTTACTGGCATAATTATGTTTTAAGTGTACGCTATAACGGTGTGATCGATATAGAAATATTTGATCAGCGCGGTAATTATTATCTCCAGAAACTTAATGTGGACTGGTTTAAAGGCTCTTCCAAAAGAGCATATCTGATGGATGACGATGACGTTATTCCGATGGATAAGTGGATGAGTATTAACCTGGTTGAAGGAGATGCGCCTTATATAAATGTAAGCGTGGGTGAAGATGCACCTTATGATGATATAGTGATCGTGGGCGGAGAAGCCGATAAGGTCATCGATTTTGGGATTTCTGATCGGGAACTGGATGAAAAGGACATGGATGAGCTCAACATGAGGACAGGCAGAAGGGGTATGCAGGCCGGGATCCCGGTAACTTCAACAGGTCTGTATGTGGTGAGTGCATTCAGCTTTGACATGGACAGTGTCATAGAAGATCCCGATCCTGAATATGTCTATAATATAACCGAGCCGGACGGTACCGAGTCGACATATAATGTAAAGGAAAAGGTGGAGTTCAATGTACAGTTCCTGTATGTGGACAGGTTAAATAATGAAACCCCCACACCTGATCCGGAGGTGCCTGACCCTGATCCGGTCATCCCCGTTCCCGATCCTGTCATCCCTCAGGTTAAAGATACCTCAGGTCTGCATCTTCAGATCGTATCCGGGCTTGAAAATGTCACTATCACGTGGGATGACCTGGGCGCAGTGAAGTATATCGTCTATAGGACCGATAAAAACGGTAAGGTGATCTCCAGGACAGTCAGCAATAAAAAAGGATGTATGTTTATTGACAAAAAGTGTAAGGGAGATGAGCAGTACACTTATCATGTCGAGGCCGTCTTCGGGAAAAACGACAGCAGGCAGAATGTTAAGAGCGACCCGCTTACCGGCTCGCTCCTGCCGGTCGGCAAGGTCAGGGGTATTTCGGTAGATACCGTGACGGAACCGGGTGTTGCGATTATCAGGTGGGATGAGATGGAAGGCGCAAGGAAATATTTTGTCTATCGCATCGATGAAAAGGGGAAGGCCAGAAAGGTAAAGGGGGTCAGAGCTCCCGGTGTTACGGTAAGGGATAAAAAGTTCAGGAAGCTTAAAGCAGGCAGATATGATTATTATGTTGTGGCAAAGGTCGGGAAAAGGATAAGCGAAAGGAGCGATACATGCGGTGTATCGGTGAACGGAGTAAGTCGATAGTATCACAACTGAAAACATTCCTTAGGCTTACTCCGGTCCTTTGTGCGGTACTGTTGCTGATGCCTTCGGTTGTTTTTGCCGCAGAGACAGAAAATACAGCCACGGAGTGGCATCTGCCCGATGGGGAAGCGTTTCTTATTGATCCTGTATCGGATGAAACACCTGTAGACGGGATGGGGACGGAGCCGGCTGCAGGGTGGAATCTTAAGGTTATAGGGCTGGGATCCGCTATCCGGGATGAATATAACGGGCAGTCAGTCAGGATCGGTGTGGTGGATTCGGGAATAAATGCGCTTTCTGTTTTTGAAGACAGGCTCCTGCCCGGATATAATTATACTCCCGATGCAGGAGACGTTAATGATACGTCGGATTCACTGGGGCATGGAACCGGTGTGGCTGCCATCATCAGTGCTTCTGCTAATTCAGTCTGTCCCGGAGTGGCGCCCGGCGCACAGATAGTTCCTTTAAAAGTTACGGATGAAAAGAGTGTAAAGATAAGTGCCATATGCAATGCAATCTATGGAGGAGTTGATGATTTTGAATGTGACGTCCTGAATCTGAGCCTTGCTTCGCCGAAAGAATATCCGGAGTTAAAGGAGGCTGTCGAATACGCTGAGTCAAAGGGCGTTCTGGTGGTTTCATCGGTTGGAAACAGAGGAAATTCAATGTTGTATTATCCGGCCGCTCATGATACTGTTATAGGTGTCGGATCAGTGGATATGGATGGGGTAGTCAGTCCTAATTCCAATCATAATGAAAGCGTATTCCTGACCGCACCCGGGGTGGATGTGTGTACAGTGGATCCTGGCGGCGCATGTACTGTTGTTTCCGGCACGAGTTTTTCAACGCCTCATGCAGCCGGAGCGGCAGCTATCCTGCTCGGTATCAGTCCGCAGTCTGATCCGGATGAGATCAGGCAGATCATGGCGCAGACGGCGTTTGACAGGGGTGAGGACGGGTATGATGAGTACTACGGATATGGGATCCTGGATGTCGGAAGTGCGATAAAAGCGTTGAAAGAGCAGTCCCTGGATCAGGATGATGAAGAGCCGGTACAGATCAAGGATAAGACTGATGGGCCGGCAGATATTTCTGATAAGGGAGCAGGCGATGAAACAGATAAGCAGAGAAAATGCGTATATCAGACTCCCTATGACGATATCGGCACAGATTATCATGCAGAGAATGGGATTATCTCCAATGTGGTCCCGGATCTTTCAGCAATGAAAGAAGGTGTAAACCGCCTGACAATGAATACAGGGAGCCGGCTTATTCTTTCGGAAGGATTCACGGTATCCGATAATTTTGCAGATCCACGGGACTACAAAAAGGTCAGCAGATCCCTGAAGTATAGTGAGAAGAGCGGATGGTCCATCGATCTGAAGAAGCTTGGGGGAAAGAGTTCTTATGAGCTTGTGCTTGTATGTAACAGTAACAGGAAAAAGCTTCTGGTTATAGACGTGATCGACCTGAGACTTAACCGGAAGAGCCTTAATACAGTCACTCTGTCAGAGACAGTAGAGAAGGATACGGTCAGCAGAAACGCAGTAAGCGAGAACAAAATAACAGAGGATGGCTTCGCCGAAAACGGAGGTGTAGTCACCATATCAACCTCGCCGGCTTTAAGGACCGGTATCACCGGGCAGGAGAGCAGGAGCGCCAGGTTCATCTCCGGTATATGGATGGTCGGGAATACTGCTATATCCGGTGGATCAACACAGACCGTGACAAAGGACAAGGTCATGGTTCACGCAAAAGTCAACAGCGACGGAACCCTGAGTATGGGAAAAGCAGAGGGAAGCGGAAAGGGAAACATCTCCATTACATACATCCTGAATGGCCGGGCGAAGATATCACATGGCAAGGTTAAATTCAGGTCAAAGGCGTATAAGGCCAGGATGAAAGTAAAGTGACTTTCAAATTCTTCCGACTGAAGGTTTTTGCAAGAACAAATACTAGGACCGTGTACCAATATGTTTACGGAGGCAGAGTTAGTTTTTATAAAGAACACACGGTAATGTCTGTATTTGATGAACTCAATGGCGCCGGCATTGTTACTGCCGCGAAAAAAGTAGGAAAATTATATAAAATAGACGCGGATTACTGTGATGTGTGCAAAAAGATGATCTTTGATACTGATGTTACAGGAACCAGTCCCGAAGAAGGACCTTTGTGTCTACTTTTCTTGACTGGTACACCTGTAGCCGTTTTTTGACAAAAAAAAGATTATTTGTTCTGGGTGCAAGTGGATGTTATAGGACGTCCCGGATGATAGAATCTAACCATGGAGCGGCGGTAAAAATATTTAAGATGAGCTGCTTAACACTTTCTTT
>JAEEZH010000141.1 GCA_016288495.1 Lachnospiraceae bacterium | reverse complement strand
GTGTGGTTGATGATATTGATCAGGGACGCAAGGGTAGTGGATTTCCCGGAACCGGTAGGTCCCGTACCCAGCACCAGGCCTCTCTTCTTTTTTGTCATGGCCACCAGAGCGGGGGGAAGTCCCAGCTCCTCGGGAGCGGGTATCCTGTTGGGCAGCAGACGGAGCGCAGCTGCCACGGTGCCCCTCTGTCTGAAGATATTTATACGGAAACGTCCCAGGGAAGATCCGTCATATGCAAGGTCGATCTCGCCTTTTTTCTGGAAGTCATCCATCTGATCCGGTCTCAGGATAGGAAGGACCATGCTCTCCGTATCCACGGGAGTGAGCACGTCAACATACTCCTGGAATACCTCATCCCTGTAGTTTACCCCCTTAAGTCTGATACAAGTATCCTCCAGTTTTTTAAGTCTGCCGGGATCCTGAACCTTGAGCTTATCGTAGCCCTCGTTAAAATCAAGCAGTGTACCGTCAAGTCTGATCATTATAGGCTTTCCAACCGAAAAATGAATATCAGACGCCCCCATGTAATGTGCCAGATTCAGCGCAACCTCTAATTCCATAAAATAATACCCTCCTTAAAAAATTAACTGTCAAAGGAAACCTTGACCATTTCGGAAACAGCGGTGATACCCTGCTTCACATATTTACATGCAGCCATACGAAGCGTATTCATACCCTCTGAAACTGCAACGTCCTTGATCTCTTCAGCGTCCGCATTACGGGCGATAAGCCTCTTTATGGCAGGTGAAGTCTCAAGAATCTCATACACACCGATACGACCCTTGAATCCGGTCATATCACACTTACCGCAGCCGCAGGGCTCGTATATGGTAACTTCCTCTCCGGGCTCCAGCTGCATGATCTCCCTCTCTTCCTCCGAAGGAGTCTTGGCCTTTTTACATGCTGGACAAAGTCTGCGGGCCAGACGCTGTGCGATGATACCCACTATGGAATCCGCCAGCAGATAGGGCTCTATACCCATATCGGCCAGACGTCCGATGGTAGCCGAAGATGAATTGGTATGGAGCGTGCTCACCACAAGGTGGCCGGTGATGGATGCGGTAACCGCTATACTTCCCGTCTCACCGTCTCGGATCTCTCCTATCATTATGATATCGGGGTCCTGTCGAAGGATGGATCTAAGGGCTGCCGCAAAGGTAAGTCCTGCTTTTGCATTTACGTGAACCTGGTTGATGCCGTCGATATTTGCCTCGACGGGGTCCTCAACGGTGATGATATTAACATCCTCTGTATTGAGCTCGGAAAGAGCCGTATACAGCGTGGTGGATTTACCGGAACCGGTAGGTCCGGTTACCAGGATGATGCCGTGAGGATTCTTAAAGATATGATCAAATCTCTTGAGCTCTTCCTCGTTAAAACCGAGCTGGGATTTGGATCTGCTCAGAGCGCTCTTTGACGTAAGTCGCATAACCACCTTTTCGCCATGGACCGTGGGAAGTATGGACACACGGATATCAAACTCCTGCTTATCCACGATCTGGGTGATACGACCGTCCTGAGGTTTTCTCTTCTCGGAGATATCCATACCTCCGATGATCTTTATACGGGCTACGATAGCCGGCAGAAGCCTGGGGCTGTAGGTCATCCTCTCATACAAGGCACCGTCTATACGATAACGCACTCTGACCTGACCCTCCATGGCTTCAATATGGATATCGGAAGTCCTCTGGCGGACCGCCTGCTCGATCATACCCTTTACCAGCTGAACGATAGGCGAATTCTCAATGTCTTCGTTATATTCTTCATTCTGGGCTGCCAGAGCAGCAGCCTCCATTTCCTTCTCCTTGGCATAGGCATCGGCCACACTGGAGATCTCCGCACGTCCGTAAGCTTTGTCCAGCGCCTGCACTATGGAAGACTGCGTGGTGACCACCTGCTGGATCTGCATGTTGGTCACTATGGAAAGGTCGTCGATGGCATCCAGATCCATGGGATCCACCATGGCGACCATAAGCACATTAGCCCTGTCCGGATCTATGGCATACGGAATAGCGTTATATTTCTTGGCCAGCTGGCTGGTGATCATGCCTGCGATCTCTTCTGGTATCTCACGGGTAGTAAGATCCACCACCTCCAGATCGAACTGATCTGCCAGGGCACCTGCTATCTGCTCCTCCGTACAAAACTTCTTCTCAACCAGCGTATCACCGAGGCGCTTACCTTCGATCTTCGCATCGCGAAGGGCCTCATCCAGCTGGTCCGGCGTGATGACACTCTGTTCGGTCAGGATGTCACCCATTCTCATTTTTCTGCGCTTTAAATCCATATATATACCCCTTTACAAAAAAAACGCTTTTTTGATTATACTATTTTTTCAGGTTACGGTCAATTTGTAACTATAACTATTTCACAATTCTTCTGACCGATAAAATAGGCCTGTAAGTGGCCACTGTCGTCTTGATACCTGTCGCCGGAGTGGAGGCGTGGACTATCATTCCGTTTCCGATGTAGATGCCCACATGGCCCGCATAGCAGACCAGATCTCCGGCCCTGGCATCCGAATAAGACACGCCGCTTCCGCAGTTCAGCTGCTCGGATGAGGTTCTGGGTATGCTGTATCCGAAATGCTTGAACACGGAGAAGGTAAAACCGGAACAGTCGGCTCCGTCCGTCAGGGAAGTTCCTCCCGCCACGTAGGGATTGCCGATGAACTGACAGGCGTAATTTGCTATGTCCGCCCCCGTTCCGCTTCCCGACACTTCCGGCTTGGGAGATTTTGTCGAGCTTGATGTTTCCTTTTTGTATTCACCCTCCTGGGATGACTCGTCATAGGCAGACGAGCTTGCCGAAGATGATTTTTTCTCCTCCTTATACTCGCCTTCCTGGGATTCTTCGGTATTCACATCCTCACCCGAAGAAGAAGCCTTCTCCTTTGCTTTTTCCTTTTCCTTAGCCTCTTTTTCGGCCTTTTCGCGCGCTTCCTTCTCAGCCTTTTCCTTAGCTTCCCTCTCGGCTTTTTCCTTCGCCGCTATACGCGCGATCTCGGTGTTGGCTTCCTTTATCTGGTTCTCATACTTTCTGGCCTCGGAGCGGGCCCTCGAGAGCTGTTCGTCAAAATTCTCCACCACCGCTTTTTTTTCGACGATAGTAGCTTCCAGCTCGGCCTGCTGCTCCTTGAACTCCAGCTGCATGCCCTCCAGCTCGGCCTCCTCACTCACCAGACGCTCATGGGTCTCATCGGCCTCTCTGGCAGCATTCGCATACCGATCCAGCAGTTCACGGTCATAATCATATATCTTTTCCACGTAATCCGCTTTGTTTACGGCATCCGCAAAGCCCGTGGACTGCATGATGATGTCAAAATATCTGGCGTCACCCTTTTCATACATGAAACGGATGCGTTCCTTCATGGTGGAATACTGCTTCTGTTCCTCCGCGCTGGCCTTTTCGTATTCTTCACCGGCCTTTTCAACATCGATCTTTTTGGCTGAGATCTCATCATCCAGAATATCAATGGTCGCCAGAAGCTGGACCAGCTGGTGATCGGCCTCCTCCACCTCAGCCACGGCTTCGGAACGCTCGGAAGCTATCTCGCTGACCGCTTCATTGGCGCTTTCAAGCTGTTTCTGGGCATTCTCCTTCTGCTTGTTCAGCTGACTTTTGGTAGCCGCCATCACCCGGACACATGGAAGACACATGCAGGCTGCAGCCGTCATCACGGCCATAAGACTGACTATTCTTTTATTTCGTAATATCCGCATTATCATAGAGATACTGTAATACCTTATCGTAATGAACGTATTCGTAACTTCCCCTTCCATCGGTGGTGTTTAAAAAGTCCTTATAGTCACCGGTGAATTTAAGATTATCCATATAGGGCTTCAACGCAGCCTGCGCATCCTGGTCACTCAGCAAAAGTCCTTCTTTTTTCGCTATGGAGAATACTGCCAGCATCTGCTTTGCACCACGCTCGGCATATTCCCTGTACTGCTCTTTGAACTGGTCCAGGGTGATACCGTAAAACTGATCAAAGAAATCCTCTGTGGATATATTCATGGATGTAGCATAATTCTGTGCCTGAAGGACAGCGATATCCGTCTGCTCAAGCACCAGTCCCTCGGGTATATCCTTATATTCCGAACCTTCCACTACCATATCAAGCAGCGCATCCTTAACCCTGGCCTCTTCCTGGGACGCATTCTCCTCCCTGAGCTTTTCCGTGATCTTTTCACGATACTCAGCCACGTTATTCAGAGAGCTGTCGATCTCCTTAACCAGCTCATCCGTCAGCTTGGGGGTAACCGATTCGGTTATGGAATTCACCGTGACGGTAAAGACCACATCTGCTCCCGCCAGTTCGGAATTTCCGTAGTTCTCAGGGAAAGTAAGATTCAGATCCCTGGTCTCACCGACCTTTGCGCCGACGAGTCCGCTTTCAAAACCGGGAATGAACTGGCCTGAACCGATGGTCAGATCATAACCCTGGGCCGTTCCTCCGTCAAAGGCCACGCCATCCTTCTTTCCCTCATAATCGATGTTCGCTATATCACCCTCTTTGACCGGCCTGTCGGTAACCTCTTTTTTCTCCGCTTTTGAAGCCAGTTCACTGTCAATGGCCGCATCCACATCTTCCGCAGTGGGCTCCGTATCGTTTCCTGTGACAGCAAGGCCCTTGTAGTCACCAAGAGCGATGCACTTATCCAGGTCAAGCTCGGAGATAAGCGGACCGTAATCCGGAGTTTCCTCCGCCTGAGGAGCAGCCTCCTCTGTAGCCTCCTGAGTGGTTTCGGGCTCCGTCGGTGCTTCTTCCTTCTTATTGCAGCCCGAGACAAGCAAAAGGGCAGCCATGGTCACTACCGTGGCTGTGGTAAATGATCTTTTCATATTCTTTTCCTCCTCATTTAAGATCCTTCGTCGCTGCGCTCCTCAGGATGACCAGAGGGTACACCGGGTAACCAAAGAGTACACCGGATATCTACAGGGTAGGCCTGATGACCAAAGGGTACACCGGATGTCATTCTGAGGGCTTTAGCCCGAAGAATCTTTCAAATCATTTTTGCAATAATATTCTCCAAACCTAAGTATTATAACATATCCTTGCGAAAACTATCAACAAATGCTATCATAAAAAACAATTCTATCACAAACGGAGGAAAAATATGTTACTCGCTACCGGTATATTATTGCTGAGCACACCTCAGACCATCCTGATAATCACCCTGGTCGCCGCCGTCATAATCGGTGTGGCTCTCTATTTTCTCAACAAATACGCCACGAAAAAACAGGCTGAACAGAACGCTGCCATAGAAAGCACCAAACAGACCATATCCATGCTGGTCATTGATAAGAAACGCATGAAGATGAAGGATGCGGGGCTTCCCCAGCTGGTGATCGACAACACTCCCAGGCTTCTGCGCGGATCCAAGGTACCTGTGGTCAAGGCAAAGATAGGTCCCCAGATCATGACCCTTATCTCCGATGAGAAGATTTTTGACCAGATTCCCGTGAAGAAGGAAGTAAAGGCATCCGTGGCCGGTATCTATATAGTTGATGTAAAGGGGATCCGCGGCAGTCTTAACACTCCCGGAACAGAAAAGAAAAAGGGCAGATTTGCCCAGCTGCTGGATACCATAAAAGAAAAAGCCGGAGCAAAACCGCTGAAATAAGCCTGCTCACTGCAGGCTTATCTGACTTCCTCTGGGCTTTATATCCACCCTCAGTTTACAGTCGGCCAGGTATTCGTAATTTACATCCAGAGCATAATCTATATCCACGGATATGGCATCTTCGCTCTCATTACAGTCTATGCTGTTGGTATCTATCCCTATCATGAAGCTACCAAAAGGCGTAAGATAACTGGAAACAGTCTTGTTTGCCGTATTGAAGATCATCTGGACATTCGCGGCTCCCGTACGCTTCATCAGGCACTCATCCTTTGAAAACTTAAAGGTGCTTTTCGTCACAGCACCCGTCCCCTCGATCATTTCATCGAAGATCACATAGTGCTTATTGTTTTTGAAATAATAATCTCCCGGCGTAATGACCTCAATGGGCTGAGCCGTTCCGTTTTCGTCGTATTGAGTCCCGCAAACCGTGATCATTACATCTTTAGTCATTTTTTCCTCACTTATTCCTCAGGCTGGTGATTATGGCCCGGGCCTGATGATCTATGTGCGACTGGATGGCCTCGACGGCCGCATCCTCATTATGTTCAAAAAAAGCATCATATATCTCGTTATGCTCCAGGAGAATGGCGGGATGATGACTTACATCCTTTATAAAGGCATACCGGTATCTGTATATCCTGTCCGCCAGATTGTTCATGATCTCCACCAGCCGGTCATTTCCTGTGGCTTTAAGTATCACATCATGAAAAGCGATATCCGCCGAAGCCAGCGCACGGTAATCCTCAGCCTCAACGGCGGCCTTACAGGCTTCACGAGCCTCATTCAAAGCCCTTAAACCCTCGGGATCCATACGTCTTACGGCTCTGGATGCAGCCAGTCCCTCCAGAGTACGCCTGACCTCCAGTACATCCATGACTCCCTTTTCTGATATGTCGGAAACATACGCCCCTCTGTTGGGTACCATGATGATGAGACCTTCCGCAGCCAAAAGCTTAAGGGCCTCCCTGACCGGAGTACGGCTGACTCCCATCTGGGATGCCAGCTGGATCTCCATAAGGCGGTCTCCGGGCATAAAACGACCTGTGAGAATGGCCTGTCTCAAAGTGAGGGAAACCATCTCACGCGCCGGTTTGTCCGAATATTTTTTCATCATTTCAGCGTAGAACCCTTTAGCCAAAATCCCCTCGTTTCCTAACTCTCTTTTCCTTTGTTTTTAATACGTTTCAAAAATACGTTTTTGGCCAGATGCGTCTGCCTTAACGAATCTGCGGCAGACTGTGCCGTCTCTTCATCTTCAAACAACGCAAATACCGTAGGCCCGCTGCCGCTCATGAGCGAGTTCAGAGCCCCGTGTTCCAAAAGGTGAGCCTTTATATCTCCTATGACCGGATACTCCGGTATGGTGACTCTTTCCAGCACATTGCCCATGCAGTTTGCGACTGCTCTGAGATCACGTCCCTTTATGGCACTTATCATCTCATCCACCGCAGGATGATCTTCGATCTCCCCTGCCTTAAGATTCCCATATACAAACTTTGTGGACACACTCACCGCCGGCTTGGCGATGACCACGGGGCACTCCACCATATCGGGCAGTGGAGTCAGTATCTCACCGATACCCTCGGAAAGAGCCGTCCCCCGCAATATACAATAGGGAACGTCAGCACCTATCTTTACTCCCCGTTCCATCAGCTCATCCTTCCTGAGTCCCAGGGAAAAGATCCTGTTGACACCCACCATCACAGCCGCGGCATCACTGCTGCCTCCTGCCATGCCGGCCGCTACGGGTATCCTTTTTTCCAGTTTGATCGACAAGCCTCTGTTCACGGAAAATTCCTCCATCAAAAGCGAAGCCGCCTTATGACAGAGATTATTCTCATCACAGGGTAAAAAAGACAGATTCGTCTCAATACGTATACCGGGCTCGTCACTATCCTCCAGAGTCAGTCTGTCGAAAAGATCTACAGTCTGCATTATCATCCGGACCTCGTGATATCCGTCTTCCCTCTTTCGAAGGACGTCCAGTGCCAGATTTATCTTTCCATATGCTTTAAGATCAATTCTCATAATATATAATATCTGCTGTTCAAACCAAAGCGACCGAAGCGAACTCCTCGCTCCGGTCGCTGATCGATCAGTTGCCGTGCAACGAAAGGACCTTATGCCTCTACGCCGCCGTTTCTCCAGTCATTAAAACCGCTCATAACTTTATCATAGGTCTGATTCGAAATGTCCGGAAGATCCTTTCCCCATGCCTGGGTAGCCTGCCTGAAACCCTCTTCGAAAGCATCCGACATAGCTTTGATCTGGTCCTCGCTGGCATCCTCTCCTACCAGAGCCTTGGCAAAATCAAGAATACGCTCAGCGGTCTTGTCCACACTCCAGTATCCGCCTTCCGCGATATCCTCTGCTGCCTTCGCCTTAGCTGCCTCATCTACATTTTCAAAATTACCGTCGGCAAGGAACTTCCATATATCATTAGCCTTGCCATAGGCATCTCCCTGTCCGGTGATAAGCTTTGAGACAATGCTCTGAAGATTATCCACCTGACTCTGCAGATCGGCCTTAAGCTGAGCCACCAGATCGGGATTGGCTACCTTCACATACTTAGGCTGCTGAGTCTTTTCTGCTTCTTTTGCAGCATCGCTCTTTTCAAATACAACTCCCTGATCTTCCGTTTTAACGGAAGTGCTTTCCGCCTTCTTCGAAGCGGCATCCTTCTTAGGGGCAGTATAGCCGGAGTAAGCACTGGCTACATCTACCGCTGTGGTGCTTTGAATAGTACTCATAGTCTTCCCTCCTTAGAATAATGCGTGCGTTCACGGATCCGGGATCCTGTTTCGGACCGTGCGCACAGGCGGAGCATCCGTGCTCCCACCATCTGCAGATACATAATTATTATCGTATAATTTTACCAAAAAATCAAGGGGTTGCGACGAGTTTTTCCATGCAGACCGCCATAAGATCATATATGAAGATCACAATACCACGGTTATCTTTCCTGTGAAATTGCCCATGCCCTCTATGCTTGCCTTGCCGTCTTTGATCTCCAGGACCTTATAATCCTTCTTCGACAGTTTTATATCCTTACCGTCTATCGTCACTGTCAGACCCGTCACCTTCGCCTTGGTCTTGTTTGTCTTCGGAGTGATCTTTGTGGCGCGGTTTAAGTCCGCCTTCGTTATATCATATGTGAAAGGATGGGCCTTAAGATATTTATTTATCAGCTTTATATCACCCTTCAGTCTTTTCTTGTCCTCCTTGTTAACAGTCTTTTTAAGCTTGAGCTGCAGGATGACCGTAGGCTTTTTCTCAACCTTTACAGGCACGATCTTGTTATTTTTATCCTTTGCTGTCACATCTGCAAAGCTGTCAAAATTGCCCCTGATCAAAATAGCCACATCGGGAGAAGTATTCTTGCCCTGCTTTGAATACTTTGTCACGTGCTTCAGGGAATTATAGGATACCGACCTGACCATGACCACATTCATGGAGATACTGCAGCCATCGACTTTGACATCGGTCACGCTGTATACGGATGATATAGGGATAACGAGCAAAGTCTTATCCGTGATCTCATTTTTCCCGAAGGCGTCCAAATACAGTTTTCCGGTCAATGTGCTCTCCCAGTACTCCTTCATACCGTCCTGTTCCATGGTAACAGGCACTGCTTCATGATGTACCAGTTCATCATCCTGCTCCGGTCCTGAAGCCGGATCAACCCACTCTATGGAAAACTCTTCACTGAACGAAACAGGCGCCCCATCTATATATCCCACAACCTTGAATCTCATAGTCTTTGCGGTTTTTTCCGTCTGGCTGAAGGAATAAGATGCTTCACCGTCTTTGATCTCATCCACGGACGCATACTCCGTCCAATCCCCTTTTTTGTCATCAAAACAAAGGATCTTGAAGGAATCGGTCTCAGAATTGGCCTTCCAGGAAACCGTATGTTTCTGATCCCATGCCTTTTTCGCGGTCTTTGGAGCCGGCTGGGAGATGAACGGTTCAACGACATATTTTATACTCTTATCCCCGCCCTCAGGACTCATCAAAAGACTTCCGATGACCACATGATCCGGCCTGGGCGTATAATCCTTAAAGGTACCACTGAATATCTCCACCCGACATACGGGATCACCATCCTGGGTATTGTCATTTGTAAAGATCATATTTTCCAGATATCCCGAATTCATGATAAGCGAAGCATTTCTGACATATATGGCCTCTTTATAATCTGTTGTTCCGGTAGGATCAAGATGATCCTGAGCCTGACAGTTATCAAAAGATACATTTTCAATAACAACCTTCGCATCAAGGCCCGAACCCGTCCCTTTGCCGTCATTAAAGATCGCTCCGCCATATTTCGATGCGACACAGTTCTTTATTTCGCAATCTTTGATAAGAAGGCTGTAAGTATTGAATATAGCTCCACCGGAGGCAGCTGTACAATCCGCGATAAGGGAGTCATTTATTTCCATGGTTCCATTATTGACGATGGCTCCCCCCGACTCTCCTGCGGTGCAGAATTTTATGCTCACTCTGTCAACAGAAGCCTCACAACCGTTGGCGTTATACAAAAATCCTCCGTGAACAGCGCTGCAGCCATATGCACATACATCATTTACGGTCACATCACCGCCTTCATTTTCTATGACACCTCCCAATTCCGCACTGCAGCCGACAAAAGAGATACCGTTCACCGAAAGACTGCCTTTTTTATCTTCTTCCAGACCATCTACAGTGATATTGGAAATGGCTCCGCCCAGGCCGTTTGTCCCACCACCGGAAAAAATCAAACTGCCCTCAACCTTAACGATATCATCTTCCTTTAACGAATCGGTCTTATCCGGATCAACAGCTGCAGCCTTCTGATCCTCGGAAGGGGATTCCACGTATGTCCAGGCACTATTTTCATGTACGATGAAATAATGAGTCCCGCTCTCACCACCTGAATTGATAAACCCAAGCTTTGCGCGATTTTGTATACCGTATCCGTTCATATCCAGGGAAAAACCGCTCATATCAACAGTCACATCACAGGTATTCAGCACCGGACTCATCAGTTTACAGTCCTTGAGCAGCAACAACCGATCGCCGTTTCCGGCAGAAGACAAAGCTTCATTAATGTCTACATAATCGGCTTTTGTCGTCTCGTTGCGCACCGTATAATCAATGGCATATACGGCACTGTCACAGTAACAAAACGCAGCACACAACACAGACAAACACGTAAGCAGACCCAGAACCGTTTTTTTGAACATGTCATGCTTTGTTTTCGTAATCCTCATAGTTTTTCCTCCTGTAAGATTCTTCGCTTCGCTCAGAATGACAACGATAAACACTCAAAATGACAATCCGGTATCATTCCGTGACCTCAATCTCAACCACGGCCTTATGCTTTCCGTTTTTCAGGATAAGTCCTTCCGATCTTTGGCTGAACTGAACCTTACCGGCACGGACGATCCCGTCAACAGCCACAAAAGGCTCATCTCCTTCCGTGATGTCCGGGCTCACTATGATACAGTTGACAAACCCGTTATCAATATCCGAAACATCCGAAGCATAAAATCCGTCACTGTTATACAAAAGACTTCCCCGAACTTTTATATATTCCGTATCTTCGGCATACTCCTGTATATCCGCATCATATGCCGCCGCCCTCTCATCGTAAGTCATATCATTTGCTATCTTCCATGAATCACCGTCCACGGCAAAATAATGTACCCGCTCCTTATCGGAGTTGTTGACAAAGATCAGCTTGCCGTGATTTTGGAAGCCATGACCCTTAAGATTGATCGAAAAACCGTTCATATCCAGGATCACATCATTGTAATTTTCTATAGATCCCTTTGACAGGCCCACATCTTTGAGCAGCTTCAGTTCATTATATCCATCTTCATCTGCACAGCGGAACGCCTCATACAGGGTACGATACTCTTCACCTGTGTTCATATTCAGAACCGCATATTTTTTATCCCGCCCGTCATCCTGACGCTGTTTCTTTTCCGCCTCCAGCATCTTCTCGGCATATCTTCTTCCCAACTCCCTGTATTCGGCCGAAGTAAAATGAAGATTACCCGCATTTTCCACATATGAAGACAGATCCTGTGTGGAAACCACATGGAAATTATCATTCTGGTCAGGAAGCTTATTTACCAGAAGGTTCATGTCCGAAACGACAGTGCCTCGTCTGACTTCACCTGCCACCAGCGGCAGATCCTCGGGAAGCTCCAGATCGGTGATCAGATCATGATAGATCTTTTCCACTTCTTCATTCCATCCGGGAACCTGATAATCGGACTCACCCTGATGCATGATGATACCCTTTATCACGCCCTTCTTTTTGGCGATCTTTGCGCAGTCCACCATTCTCTGATAAGGGTTGCTGCCATACATTTCAATAAATGACGCAAAGCCCCTCTGATTTTCAGGGGGCACCGTATTGTAATAATCCTTCCATTTATCCTTATCAAACATTCTGATCCCGGCACCCGGAACCGACACCACTATAACCCCCACCTTAACGTCGGGATCCTTCTCCTTTTTAAGCTCCAGCATCCGGCGCCCGAAATGATCGGCTACTCCCAGCTTTGCCACTACAGGGGCCGCAAGAGGCGGCGTTGCCCTGTACCAGTTTCCAAGGGTTTTGGGTTCATTATAGAAGACATTTTTAGGACCGTCTGTGGTGCACATCGCCAGATAGTCATCATCGCAGACCATATCCTGCTCTTCGATATTCCCGGCCCCGGTCATATTGCTCTGTCCAAAAGCAAGATAGATATGAAAATCCGGATCAAAGGTATCTTCCTCCTCCACCTCACATATCTCCTCCGAAAGCTCCTCGGCCCTGACATTTACACAGAACACAAGGCCCGGCATCCCACAGATCAGCAACGCCAGGATATACAGCATTATGTTTTTATACCATGATCTATAATACAGCTTCATTTATATACATTCCTTTTTATTTATGATACCACACCGCGAAGAGAATTGATATCATCTACGCCATGACGCTTCATATAAGCCTCTATACCGTCGATGACTCTCACGCTGACGCCGGGATCATGAAAATTCATCATGCCCACAGCCACGGCAGTGGCTCCGGCCAGAATGAATTCAAGAGCATCCTCCGCAGTGGCTATGCCCCCCATTCCGATGATCGGGATCTTTACCGCCTGAGCGCACTGATATACCATCCTCACAGCGACAGGCTTTATGGCAGGACCGGACAGACCGCCGGTCCTGTTTGCCAGAACAAATCTCTTTTTCTCCACATCGATCTTCATACCGGTGATGGTATTGATCAGCGATATGGCATCGGCTCCCGCAGCTTCAGCTGCTTTTGCCATCTCCGTGATATCGGTCACATTGGGGGAAAGCTTCATGATGACCGGCTGCTTTGCGGCTTTTACCACTTTTTCGGTTATGGAATAAAGTGCCTTCGCATTTTGTCCAAAAGCAATGGCGCCCTCCTTCACATTGGGGCAGGACACATTTATCTCCAGCATATCCACACGCGATTCATCCGCAAGCCTTTGTACCACTCCCACATATTCTTCTTCGGTCTTTCCGCAGACATTAACGATGACTTTGGTGTCTTTTCCCTCCAGAAACCTTAGATCACGTTCACAGAATACATCTATTCCGGGATTTTGTAAACCTATGGCGTTGAGCATACCCGACGAGGTCTCCGCCACACGGGGTGTGGGGTTGCCCTCCCAGGGAGTCAGGGCCACGCCTTTTGTGATGATCGCGCCCAGACGGCTTATATCCATGAGAGTGTCATATTCCATCCCGCTTCCAAAGGTGCCGGAGGCAGTCATCACGGGATTTTTGAATTCCACTCCGGCTATCTTTACTTTAGTATTCATATATCCACCTCCGAAGCCAAAAATACCGGACCTTCAACACAGACACGGGCGTTATTCACTTTTGAATGATCGTCTTTCTTCACGGTTTTGCATACGCAGCCCAGGCAGGCTCCTACTCCGCAGGCCATCCGCTCCTCCAGGGATATATAGGCCATGGCACCCATTTGGGCTGCCTTTTGTTTCACGGCACGGAGCATGGGCATGGGCCCGCAGGCACAGATCACGTCCCCGGTCAGGCCTTTCTCGTTTATTGCATCGATGACTGTCCCTTTTACACCTTTGGAGCCGTCATCCGTAGCCACCGTCACATTTTCAGCTCCCGCGCAGGCCTCATATTCATCCAGCATGAAAGTATCGCTGTCCCTGTATCCCAGCACATATTTTACTTCACAACCTCTTTCTCTCAGTTCGTTTCCCAGCTGGAGCATGGGAGGCAGACCTATACCTCCCCCGAGCAAAAGAGCCGTACCTCCCGGTTTTAGCACTTCGGGGGCAAAGCCGTTGCCGCAGGGTCCTAAGATACGGACCGTCTCTCCCGCCTTATATGAAGATATCTCATCCGTTCCCTTCCCCGCCACTCTATATACGATCCTGAGGCTCTCTTTATTTTCTGCTATCCGGCATATACTGATGGGGCGCTGTAATAACCTGGATCCATCCTTCGGATAAACACCGATGAACTGCCCGCTCTTTGCCTCGGAAGCGATAGCAGTCTTTATCCACATATCGTATATGCCTTCTGTCAGGCGTTCGTTGCTTATTATGGTTGCGATCTCATTTTTCATATCCTGATCCTCTTTAAAGGTTTTCTTTAATAACTTCTTTCAAAAGACTATATCTTGAACACGACTTTGCCTCCACAAATCGTGTACCTGACCCTTCCGGTGAGCTTCCATCCCACAAAGGGTGAATTGACCGACTTCGAACGGATCAGGTCCCCGGAAAAGAACCACTCCTCGTCAGGATCAAAAACCGTGATGTCGGCAGGACCGCCTTCATAAATATGACCCGCATCAAAACCGTAAAGCCGGGCAGGATTAAGACTCATTTTTTTGAGAAGCTCCATCAAAGTAAGATGGCCGGGTTTTACCAGCCGGGTAACTCCCAGGGCAAAGGCCGTCTGAAGGCCCAGGATCCCGCTGGGCGCGCTTGTCAATTCCCGCGCTTTTTCCTCCGAAGAGTGGGGAGCATGATCCGTGGCGATCAGATCTATGGTCCCATCCTTTAATCCTTCGATAACAGCCTGCCGGTCACTTTCAAGACGAAGGGGCGGATTCATTTTAACAAGAGTTCCGTGATCAGTCAAAGCTTCCTGTGTCAAAGTAAAATGATGGGGACAGGCTTCCGCATGGATCTTCCTTTCTGACAAAGACCCGGTTTGTACCGCTTTTCTTATGATATCCACGCCCTCAGCCGTGGAAATATGCTGCACATTTATTATCGCACCCGTTTCTTTTGCCAGGGCCACATCCCTTTCTATCATGGATATCTCGGCCTGCCTGTCGGATCCTCCGATCCCAAGGACTGTTTTAGCATAGTCCGAATTGATACCGTTATTTTCTATATATGCGGGATCCTCCTCATGAAAAGACAAAGGCACCTTCAGCGCAGCGGATCTTTCCATAGCCCGGCGCAAAATATCTTCATCCAGGATGGGGATCCCGTCATCGGTAAAGCCGGGGGCGCCATGGGACATAAGTGCTTCAAAATCCGTCAGTTCCTTCCCCTTAAGACCCTTAGTCACACTGCCGGCCTGATACACCCGGATCCCTGTGGCTGCACCTCTTTTCATCACATCATCGATGATCTGGGTACTATCCGCAACAGGCGACGTGTTAGCCATGCAGACAACAGAAGTAAAACCACCGAAAGCCGCGGCAGCGCTGCCGCTCTTCACATCCTCTTTATATGTAAATCCGGGATCCCTAAAATGCACATGTACATCCACAAAACCGGGAGCGGCGCAAAGCCCTGACCCGTCGATGACCTCACTCTCCGACAGCTCATCAGACGCACTCCTGACCGGATCCGTTATCTTTTTGATCCTTCCGTTTTCAATTGAAATATCGACGATCCCGTCACGATCCTCAAAGGGATCCAGCAACCGGACATTTTTGATCACCAGCATTTGATTAGATTCCTTTCTTATGCTATGATATAGCTTGACTGATCCTTCCCGGGATCAGGTAATATACTCATTAAAACGGGGTGTTTTGTTATGTTTTATTCCATTTTAGACATTATCTGGGTCGTCTTTTTCCTGGTAGCATCCATACCTGTCATGCCCATAATATATCTGCTTCGGATCTCACCCATGTATAAGCTGGGACAGGCTCTGGCACATATTGGAGCCAAGATCCTGCTGGTACCCGTCAGGATCCTCTCAGGAATAAAGCTCACCGTTATAGGTGAGGAAAACCTGGCAAAGGACGAAGGCGTGCTCTATGTAGGTAACCACTGCTCTTATTTTGATATAGTACTCAGCTACTGTACCTTCAAAACCTGCACCGGATACATCGCCAAAAAAGACCTGGGGCAGATCCCTCTGTTAAACGTCTGGATGGTGCTGGTAGGCTGTTTCTTTTTGAAAAGAGATAATCCCAGGGATGGCATGCGCATGATCAAAAAGGCCGCCGAAAACATCCGGAAGGGTAATTCCATGGTCATCTTTCCCGAGGGCACACGCAACAAACACGAGGACGAAGCCCTGGTTCAGGAGTTCCACGCAGGCTCCTTCCACATAGCCCAGAAATCCGGCTGTAAGATAGTCCCCATGGCCATCAGCGGAACAGCCGATGTCTTCGAGAACCATTTGCCCAAGGTAAGACCCGGGCATGTGATCATCCAGTACGGCGAACCCATCGACACATCCGCGCTGGACAGGGCCGCCATGAAGAAACTGCCCGACACGGTCCGCGACATCATCCTTAAAATGCGCGAAGAACACATGTCGATCATGGGATCAAAAAAGTGAGACCACTTTTTCCAGATGCATACCGTGGGATGCCTTTATCAAAAGGGCATCCCCTTTTTTAAGGTGATCAAATATCTTATCTTTTGCCTCATCGGTATCGGCAAACCTTATGACGGAAGCTTCATCCATACCCGCTGCAACAGCACCGTCTGCCAGCTTTGAAGATAACTTTCCCACTGCCAGCAACAGGTCTATTCCCTTTTGGGCCAGATATTCTCCCACACCGTAATGCAGGCTTTCTTCATCAGCTCCCAGTTCAAACATATCACCCAAAAGAGCAACCTTTCTTCCCTCCCACAGTGACAGCATATCAATGGCAGCCTTCATGGAAACCGGGTTCGCATTATAACAATCGTCCAGAATGATATGATCTTCCCTGTGTATAATATTACTCCTGCCGGGAAGAGCCTTTATGGAAGCTATCCCCTGCCTGATCTGCTCATCGGACAGGCCCAGCTGACGACCTGTTGCCGCCGCACAGGCTGCATTTACGGCGCCGTGTGTCCCCGGTATATCACAGTGACAGCTTATCCTGCCGTCTTTCATCACCAGTTCAAAATCAGTGCCCAAAAGTCCCCTGGGATCTACGTTTTCCACCCTGACATCACAGCTTTCGCCATAGCCGAATCTGACTGGCTTTGTTCCGTCCACATCCTGTATGGTATTCAACAAAGGATCATCACCGTTTAATACCACCGCACCGTTTTTATTTCTGTGGGCAAACATTTCCGTCTTGGCTTTCAGGATACCCTCCTGGGTGCCCAGATTTTCCAGATGACAAAGCCCTATATTGGTCAGGACACAGATGTCGGGTCGGGCAATGGAGGAGAGCAGATCCATTTCACCAAAGTCGCTTATACCCATCTCCACCACTGCGGCCTCATATGTATCGTTTATGGAAAGGATCGTCAGCGGAACGCCTATCTCATTATTATAGTTACCGGCTGTCTTCTGGGTCTTGTACTTTTGTGACAAGACACCGGCTATGGCTTCCTTTGTGCTGGTCTTTCCCACACTTCCGGAAATACCCACTATCGGAATGGTCAATCTGTCTCTGTGAGCTATGGCAATCTTTCGAAGCGCCTTAAGAGAATCCGAAACTATTATCCGGTTACAGTCATCGCCGGTATCTCTTTCGCATATACTGCAAAGGGCCCCCAGCTCAGCTGCTTTTTTGATATAATTATGGCCGTCGGTTTTTTCACCTTTCACCGCAAAAAAGATATCTGACGGCTCAACCACGCGGGAATCTATCCGGGCCATGGCCATCTCTTTATCCAGGTCCGCCTCGTTTCCAATGAATGTACCGTCGGTTATCTCAATGATCTCTCTTAATTTCAGCATATTTATAATCCTTGTATATCCTAACAATTCACGTAACATCAGGCAAATGTATGCTTTATCTGAAAACATTCTCCATATACTTGCGCATGGACACGTGAACTATCTTTTCGCAAAGGGCCACAAAATCCTCACCTCTGGCTGCCGCCTCCTGAGGAAGAAGGGAAGTGGGAGTCATACCCGGCAGGGTATTGGCCTCCAGACAGTAAAACCTGTTTTCCTCATCCATCATAAAATCGAGTCTTCCGTAGCTGCTCATATTCAAAGCCTGATACGCATCTTCCGCGGTCTTCTGCATAGCTGCGGTGATCTCCCAGGGAAGTCTGGCAGGGCAGGTTTCCACCGTGGACCCGGCCTGATATTTATTCTTATAGTCATAAAAGCCGCTGATAGGCGCTATCTCTATGATGGGATATGCCTCTCCGTCCACCACTCCCACGGAGAACTCACGGCCTTTGATATACTGCTCCACTATGATATCGGCATCAAAAACTATGGCTTCCCCAAGAGCTTTCAGATACTCATCCCTGTCATTGACTATATATACACCCACACTGGAACCGCCGCAGGCAGTTTTCACCACAGCAGGGTACTCATCGGGGAATCGTACATCTCCTGCCTTTATTGTTTCAGGGGATGTATCCGACCTGACCACAAAATAGGAGGGCGTAGGGATCCCTTTAACCTCAAACACGCTCTTGGTGAGGCACTTATTCATGGACAGGGCACTGGAAGCATAATCCGTACCGGTATATCTGATATCCAGCAGATCAAAGGCGGCCTGGACTTTTCCGTTCTCTCCGTTCTCCCCATGAAGAGCCAGGAACACTATCTCGGAAGCCTTGCACAATTCCAGGACATAGGGTCCGAAATATCCATCGTCACTGGGGCCTCTTTCCCTGATGAGCTCCGCTATGTCGGTACGTTCCTCACCTATCTGTTTTATGCTCTCTGTCCAGTCCACGTCAGCGGAAAAAACTCCCGACAGATCGTAATCCTGTCCAGCGATCCCTTCTATCAGATCCGCCTTTACACCGGTAAAAACATCTATCAGGATCACATCGTGACCTGCGGTGCAAAGAGCTTTATAGATCATGGAACCACTGACCAGAGACACATCTCTTTCGGTGCTGGTCCCGCCTGCAAGTACTGTAATTTTCATATTCTTTCTCCTATGTAAGATTTACTGTAATAATTTGCCCAGTCTATCAAGATTCTTCGCTGCGCTCAGAATGACTATATTGAGTGCTCAGGATGACTATATTGAGTGCTCAGAATGACTATGTAAAATGCTAAGGATGACGACGGCGAAAGCCTCTCCCTGTCACCAGAATGGCAAGGGCTGCAAGGCTTAACACGCTTATGACCATGGATACCTTCTGTGCCACGGTCCCGGCGTAATACACGCGGATCAGGCCGGCTTCGGGATTATAGATCCTGACGCTTCCGTTGGAACCGCCGCCGTCCACCACGAGCTGGCGTCCGTTCTGATTGACCGCAGCATAACCTTTATAATAAATAAAAGGAACATCCACAAAATCGGCTCTCGCCGGCATGATCAGAGACAGCTCATTTGTATTCCTTGTCACCTGAACCGTCCCGCCATAGCTGAGCAGGGCCATATCACAGTCTTTGATCAGCGCATCCCTGTCCCTTACTGTCACAGGCAGCCATTCACCGCCTATCACCGAACCGGTATACGGAATGTAGGAAAAATAATCATCCGAATAGGAGTAATAGCCTTCATCGCTCCTGTCTATCACCCCAAATGCGGATGCAGCCATGACACAGGTCACTATGATCAGCACCAAAACGGGGAATCCCACCATCTGCGAATATTTCCCGGAGGTAAAGACCACCGCCGCATACAGGGCGATCGCCATGCAGAACAAAGGCGTAGCCATGATAAAAAGCCGCCAGGGAAACTGCACAAAAGACAACACCCCTGCAAGCTTCTTCCAGGGGATCAGCCCGGTGGTCCCCAGGGAAAAGCATATGGCGCAGATGCTTATGACATCCGCAAAAAACAGGGGTTTCTTATCTTTCTTCAGATAATGGGCCAGGGCAAAAAATGCGACCCACAAAACCATGATCACAAACCCCATGGAAGGCGACCTCATGGAAAAAACATCCCGGAGCATCAGTTTTTCATAATCCAGATCAAAGCCTCCGGCATCGGTTCGAAAATCCGCCGAGGCAAACTGTTCCAAAACGGGGATCCAGTAAAAAGCTGAAAGAAGCATGGATGTGACCACTGCCAGGACCACTTTAAAAAACCAGGAAAGTTTAAGACGCCCACGCACGCATCTGCGGATGAAAATATACAAAAAGATCACCATATAAAGGATAACGGCAAACACCGTGGTATTCGTGTGGCAAAGGATCAGGCCCGCAAAGGCTATGGATGTGATAAAGGGCTTTTTCATATTGCCCATGATCAGGTCAAAAAGCCCGTAAATATAAAGCGGGAGAAAGATCATCGCGGTGTACTCACCCACTGCGGCCCGGGTGTAAACATCATCCAGATGATACTGGGCCAGGGTATAACAGAATGCCGATATGGCCGAAGACACAAGAACACGCGTATTCCTGTCATTCATGAAACGCAGCAGGATAAGACGCGTGGAAAAGAACATGGAAATAAACGAAAGGATGAAGCATATCCCCACGAAAATATGAAAGGATGCATTTATGGATACGCCCACGCACCTCAGCAGCGCAGGCAGATAAAGCATCAGATCGGGATAAAACAGCGAACTGGCATAACCTCTTCCGCCGAAATACAGCATATTGACCTTCAAAAACGGTCTGCCCGCAAGAATGCCTTCTTTCAGGGCCTCAATACGCAGAAGATGATATTTGATATCATGTCCGTTAATGCAGTTTACCGAAAAAAGGGGCAAAAGGGCTATGATCAAAACAAACAGCGAAAGAAATAATATCACCCTTTTGTCCTTCGATAAACCCTTCATTTATGCCCTCTTCAATATCATATGTATTTCCGAACCAAAACCGCTCTCATCCACCACCAGCTGAAGCTTATCCAGGAGAGGCTTAAATTCCTTATCAAGCACTTCCTTTGCTCCCCTGTTGCCTTCCTTTTCCAAAGACACGCACAGGAATCTGTAAAGGTCCATCATATCCGAGCCAAACCTCCAGGTATGGGCGATCTCAAAACCGATACGCTCCGCCATATATTTCAGGGATCCGTCGGTGAAAAGATGAGTGTGGGTACCTCCCAGATGCCTGTTGTAGCACTGCTGATGGGAAGCTTCAAACAGGGCCGAAAAAGAGAACATGGGCACCGATATATACATATATCGAATATTTTTGTTATCCCTGATGGCGTCCAGTGTCTCATCAAGCCTGATGATATGCTCCAGCACTCCGATGGCGGATATGACATTTCTGTCCGTAGAGCGGATCGCATCCGTTATCTTATCAGCATCTATCTGTGTGAGAAGCTCTTCCCCCGACATCCGGTTCGCAAACCTGACCTGGGATGAGGATATCTCTATACCCACAGCATCTATTCCCAGTTTTTTTAGTGCGCCCACAAAATATCCGGAACCGGCACCGTCATCCAGCACCCTGATATCTGCAGGCTCCACGCCGTCATCTTTCAGTGCATCCAGCAGAAAACGGGCCTTGGGTACATATATCATGTCAAGACGTTTTTCATAGCGTTCCTTATCCTGGGCGGAATAATTACCGGCGTAGTCATCGTCTATATAAACCTTCTGTGCAAAGGCGTCCGTATCCTCATGCTCGGAATTCAGATGGGAACACACCGGACACTGATAATATCCCATCTTATGACTTCTGAAGAGGATCTCTCCTTCTATGGGGTGGTGACATATCTTGCACTCCCGGCGCAGAGGCTGGGCCAGCAACGCATCCGCCATATCATCGGCCATGGCAAGATTCTTATCATTATGTTCAAAAAAATCACTTTTAATATTGATCAGATCCCCCAGGGGCTTTCCGTATCTTTCCATTCTTTTCTCCAAAAGCTTTTCAAACCAAACGTATCTATCTTATCACACACATATCCACATTTAAAGGCTTATTTTCGAATTCACCCAGGCCTTAAATATCTCCAGATCCTCCGCTGTGGTCAGTTTTATGTTCTTATCCGATCCGGGAGCAAAGTATAACCGCTCTCCCAGCTCCACCATCATGGTGTTTGCATAAGCGGAGCCATGAATGCCTTTCCCGGTCTCATATGCTTCTTTATATTTTTCATAAAGGATACCATAGGTATAAGCCTGTGGCGTGACCACCCGCCTCAAGGTCTCTCTGGGGATATAACTGGTGGTGGACAGCTCGTCATCCACCAGAAAGATCTGCTCGTTATACGGCATGGAAGACACTGCATTCCCGTATTTCTGGCAGGTCACGATGACATTGGTCAGAACGGCTTCATCTATAAAGGGACGCACCCCGTCATGGATTATCACCATATCATCATCCTTAAGCTGCTCCCGCAGTTCAAAGACACCGTTTCTGATGGAATCCTGCGCACTGTCTCCTCCCTTTATTATCCCTTTCAGCTTGTCTATCCCGAACTGCTTCGCATATGCACTGACCACATCCTGCCAGCCGTCCAGGCAGACCAGGAGGATCGAATCGATCCCGGGATGCTTCTGGAAGGTTTCCAGTGTATAGATCAGCACGGGCTTGTCATTCACACTTATAAACTGCTTAG
>JAEEZH010000140.1 GCA_016288495.1 Lachnospiraceae bacterium | reverse complement strand
TATTTGGAAAGTCTGACTGTCTCCCTGGCGATAGCCAGCTCCTCATTGGTGGGTACCAGCATGAGCTTTACCTTGCTGTCGGCTGTGGAGATCTCTGTCTCCTCACCGCGGACCTTGTTCTTTTCCTCATCGATGAAGGCGCCCAGATATCCAAGATAGGAGCAGATCTTTGCCCTGACTGCGGTATCGTTCTCGCCCACGCCTGCGGTGAAGGCGATGGCGTCCACACCATTCATGCCTGCCGCATAGGAACCTATGTATTTTGCTACTCTGTAGGAGTATGCGTCAAGGGCTGCAGCTGCGACATCATTTCCGTCGGCTGCGGCTGCTCCCACATCACGGAAGTCGGAAGAAATGCCGCCGGAGAGTCCAAGAACGCCGGACTTTTTGTTCAGGACGTCCACAACGCCCGCTGCGTCAAGTCCTTCCTTTGCGGCTATGAAGCTCACGATGGCGGGATCAAGGTCGCCGGAGCGGGTTCCCATTATAAGTCCCTCAAGGGGAGTGAGGCCCATGGAGGTGTCCACGCACTTGCCATGGTCAACTGCCGAGATGGAAGCTCCGTTGCCAAGGTGGCACACGATTATCTTAAGGTCATCGCGGCTCTTTCCCAGAAGCTCCCCGGTCCTCTTGCTCACATAGTCATGACTGGTGCCGTGGAAGCCGTAGCGGCGAACCTTGTACTTCTCATAGTACTCATAAGGGATGCCGTAGAGATAAGCCTTCTTCGGCATGGTCTGATGGAAGGCCGTGTCAAATACTGCAACCATGGGTACGCCGGGCATCAGCTCCTGACAGGAGTGGATGCCTATGAGGTTTGCGGGATTGTGGAGGGGCGCCAGGTCATTGCACTCCTCGATGGCCTTTATGACATCGTCGTTAATGACAACTGCTTCGGCAAACTTCTCGCCGCCGTGAACCACTCTGTGGCCTACGGCTCCGATCTCCGAAAGGGACGAGATCACTCCAACCTCAGGATCGGTCAGCTTTTCGATGACCAGCTTCACGGCCTCGGTGTGGGTGGGCATGGGGCTTTCTGTGGTAGCCTTCTCGCCGCCCTCGGGAGAATGGGTGATGCAGCTTCCGTCGATGCCGATCCTCTCACAGAGTCCCTTAGCGAGCACCTTCTCGCTCTCGCTGTCTATGAGCTGATACTTGAGAGACGAGCTGCCGCAGTTGATAACCAATACATTCATTTCAAAATACCTCCTTAAATTGTAGAAAATTTGTACACCGTTGAGGTGTTATATTCCTTATCGGGTCCGAAGATCGGACTCTCAAAGCTCTCCTGATTCGCGCTGTCCGGGAAATAATTGGTCTCCAGGCAGAAGGCGTGGCGCCTGCCGTACTTAGCATTGCCCTTACCTGCTACATCTCCCATAAAATTCGCAGTGTAAAACTGCACGCCCGGAAGGTCGGTCAAAGTCTCCATCCTCCGGCCGCTCTTTTCATCAAAAGAAACCGCCGCAAGGCGCATTTTGTGAACCTCACCTGAAATCTCAAAGGAATGATCGTAGCCTTTCATGGCTTTCAGCTGATCGTAATCATCATCGATATGATCGCTCATCCTTACGGCCTTCCTCAGGTCAAAGGGAGTTCCCTCCACCTTTCTCAGCTCGCCGGTGGGAATCCCGTCATTCCCAACAGCCACAAACCTTTCCGCATTTATCTGTATGAACTGGTCCATTGCGCTTCCGCTGTCATGGCCTGCCAGGTTAAAGTAGGAATGGTTCGTGCAGTTCAGTATGGTATTCTTATCACTGACTCCGTGATAGGAAATGAGCAGCTCGTTGTCATCTGTAAGCCTGTAGGTCACAGTGATCTCAAGATTTCCGGGAAAACCCGTGAACATATCCTGCTCCTCCAGGAAGAATATCACACTGTTTGAACCCTCTTCTGCCTTCCCTTCCCAGGGACGCATATGGAATCCCTTTTCGGGATCGGTATGGAGATTGTTTTCTCCATCGTTTTTAACAAGATCATAGATCACTCCGTCTATCGTGGCCTTCGCGCCGGCTATCCTGTTGGCGTTCCTGCCTACCGTGACCCCCAGGAAGTAATCATTCTTCATGTACTCTTCCAGCGTGTCAAAACCCAGGACCACATCTGCCTTCACGCCGTTTTTGTCCGGCACCAGAAGTGAGGCCAGGGTTGCTCCCCATTCGATCACAACAGCCTCTATCCCGTTTTTATTGGTCAAAGTAAACGCCTTTATGCTTTTTCCATCGGGAGTCTTCCCGAATTCTCTTTCTGATATCATAATTCCACCCTTCCTTCGTATGCACGGAGCAATGTCATTTCGTCAATGTTCTCCAGATCCCCGCCCACAGGCACGCCGCTGGCTATGCGGCTGCATTTGATCCCCATGGGCTTTATCAGCTTGCTGATGTACATGGCTGTGGTCTCGCCCTCCAGCGAAGAATTGGTGGCCAGTATGACCTCCCTCACATCCCCCGCAAGCCTTGTTATCAGTTCCTTAAGCTTAATGTCCGCCGTACCGATGCCAAGCATGGGGGAAAGCGCTCCGTGGAGCACATGATAAACTCCGTCGTACTTCCCGGTCTTTTCATAGGCCGCGAGGTCCCTCGGAGTTTCCACCACCATTATAAGGCCGTGATCACGGTTTTCATTTGAACAGATGGGACACTTTTCCTTATCGGTCAGAGTAAAGCACTCCTCACAGTACCTGACCTTTTCCCGCGCCGTCGTCATGGCATCCGCCAGTCTTTTGACCGATTCCGGCGGCTGGTTTATCAGATGGAAGGCCAGCCTCTGCGCCGTCTTAGCGCCGATACCGGGCAAAGTGGCAAGCTCCTCTATCAGTTTGTTTATATATCCGCTGTACAGCTCCACGTCTACATCCCCAGAGGGAGGCCGCCGAAGCCGCCCATGCCGCCAAGAGCCCCGCTGAGCTTGCCCAGGGAATTGCTGGCAGCCTCATCCACCTGCTTGCAGGCTTCGTTGACAGCCGCAACGATCATATCCTCAAGAGTCTCGATATCATCGGGATCCACGGCATCCTCCGAAAGCTTCACCTTCACAACCTCACGGCTTCCGTTCACTGTAACGCTTACAGCGCCGCCACCCACCGTAGAAGTAAATTCCTTTTCAGCCAGCTCCTTCTGCTGCTCCTCCATCTGACGCTGCATGCGCTGGGCCTGCTTCATCAGATTGTTCATGTTTCCGGGCATCCCCCCGGGAAATCCGCCTCTCTTTGCCATTTTCACTGCTCCTCTTCAATCTCAAAATTTATGATCGATGACAGATCCGGATAAAGATCGTCCACGTCATTGCTCTTCTGACTGTATTTTATCTCGTAGTTCACATTCTTCTGAACATATTTCGCTATGGCCTGCTTCAGGACCTCCGGATTGTCGTCCTTTATGAAAAGCTCATAGCTCAGCCTGTCTGTAAACAGGATTATGAGCTTATTATTTTCCACGGACAGCCTGGCGCTGCGGGCCGCTGCCGTGAGATAGCTCCCCAGCTCTCCTGAGATCAGCTTCCACTTTGAAACACATTCCTTCACATCCTCCGGCAGGGCCTCGGGAAGAATAGCAGGCTTCGGCGCAGGTTTCAAAGTATTTCCTGACGGAGCGTTTGCCTCCGGGGCAAAGGAAGGCATGGAT
>JAEEZH010000139.1 GCA_016288495.1 Lachnospiraceae bacterium | reverse complement strand
GTAACAGGGATTACCGCATACAAAAGGAGGTCATCAAATGAATTATAGCACAGTTTACGTAGGAATGGACGTTCACAAGGAATCTTTTTCTCTTTGCTGTTACACGAACGAGAAAGAGAAAGATGAGTATCCTCAAAAGGTCAATGCTCACTACAGTAAGGTCATCAACTATATTGAGGCCATGCGTTTCCATTACGGAGACGATGCTACTTTCATATGCGGTTATGAGGCTGGCTGCCTCGGGTTCACTTTATATCATCAACTTAAGGACCATGGCATTAAGTGCATCATTCTTGCACCCACAACAATGCCTAAGCCCCAGGGAAAGAAAAAGGTTAAAACCGATAAACGTGATGCGGCTCTTATAGCACGTTGCCTTGCCCACCATGATTTCAGCGCCGTCCATATCCCGACAGCCAAGGATGAACAGATCAAGGAGTATATCCGTATGCGTAACGATCATAAGTCCGATCTCAAAAAGACCAAACAAAGGATCCTCTCTTTCTGCTTACGGCACGGATATCGGTATGAGTATGGCACCAATTACTGGACTCAGAAACATGTATCATGGCTCCGGTCACTCAAACCTGATGGATTATATCAAGAGACACTCGAAGAATATCTTCTGACTTACGATAATCTCACCAATAAGATTGAGCGTCTTGATAAGCGCATTGAAGAACTTGCATCAGACGAAGACTATAAGGATAAGGTCCATAATCTGACATGTTTCCTTGGCATTAAAACTCATACGGCTCTTTCCGTTGTAGCAGAAACCGGAGATTTCAAGCGCTTTGCCTCTGCACAGCAATATGCCTCATATTTGGGGCTCACTCCGGGTGAAGATTCAAGCGGTGACGGACAAAAACGGCTCGGAATAACCAAAGCTGGCAACAGTCATTTGCGTACGCTCCTCATAGAAGCCTCACAAAGTTTCAGCAGAGGTAAGGCAGGATATAAATCCAAAACGTTAAAGGCACGCCAACAAGGATGCCCACCTGCGGTTATAGCCTATGCTGATAAAGCCAATGAACGTTTGCGGCGTCGCTACTATAAACTCACGCTAAGCAAAGGCAAAAAGATGAACGTCGCAAAAACGGCAATAGCCAGAGAACTTGCCTGTTACATCTGGGGCATGATGACGGAGAACATCGCATGAGGTACAACATCGTCACTCCACAGTCAAGGCCAAGCCGCCAGTGGCGGTGCTACGCAGCCTTGACAGTTCCGTTCCGATGTTGTGATCGGTACTTAAGCTGATGTAAGCCGGCTTACGCCGGTTCCATCAGCCACACAAAACTGAAAGCATCTTGGTAGGGCTATGGTCTTTTCAAGGTTCAAGCGATCTACGATCATTCTATGTCGGCACGGACAACCGTGATCCACGCACTCAGACGGTAGCGCTTACGGCGGACCATTGACCTGTCGGTAAGGAGAACAATTTCCGAATCCACGTATATCAGAGTGGCCAATGCCGGGAACTGATAATCCGTAGCTCTACCCAGATGCTTTCAGATACAACTAAAAAGCTTGTGGTGATTTTTGCTCAATTTACCTCTTGACAAAGGTCATTACATATCAGAATGACAGCAGGTGTACTGCATTCGTAATGACTACACCGACTGTCATCCTGAGGCTTTAGCCGAAGGATCTTTTTCTTAAATCACTTTACATCACCTGTGGAATGATACTCTGCCCATTCACAGGTCCACTGTGACTGTACCGGTGAAGTTACCGGTGCCTTCTATGACTGCCTTTCCATCCCTGATCTCATGGACTACAACATCCTTCTTTGACAGCTTGAGGGTGACGCCGTTTATGACTGCGGTCCCCCCCGTCACCTTTGTCTTTGCCTTGTTTGTCTTTATACTCAGGCTTGAAGCACTTCTTAAGTCAGCCTGCTTTATCTCATAGGTAAAGGGATGGGCCTTGAGATATTTGTTGACAGCCTTTATATCTGCCTTATACTTCTTTTTATCCTCGCTGCTCAACGACTTTTTAAGCTTCAGCTGCAGGATGACGGAAGGCTTTTTGTCAGCCTTTACAGGCACGATCTTGTTGTTCTTATCCTTTGCACTAAGCTCTGCAAACTGCTCAAAGTTACCCTTTACCAGCATCTCCACATCGCAGGTGACCTTCTTGCCCTGCTTCGAGTACTTTGTCACATGCTTGGCAGCGTTATAGGATACGCTCTTTATCATGACCACGTTCATGGAGATACTGCAGCCCTCCGGCTTCACCTCTGTCACATTGTAAACGGATTCGATGGGTATGGTAAGCTCAGCCATATCCGTAACAGGGACTTTCCCCTTATCATCCGCATACAGCTTTCCGCACTTTGAACACTCCCAGTATTCCTTCCTGCCGTCACTCTCCATTGTCACAGGCACTGCCTCATGATGGATAAGGGCATGGACGCAGCCCCCCTGACCGGAAGGCTTGGGAGTGTCAGGACCGTCGGGACCGGGCTCATCCGTTCCGGGGGCGATCACGATATCCTCGGGATCTATCTCTGTCTTTCCCTCGGGATCCGCAAAAAGCTTATGACAGATGGTGCACTCCCAGTACTCAATATTACCCGGTTCTGTGGCTGTAGACGGCTTGCGGTCATGCTTTGTAAGGACATGCAGGTGTTCCTCCACCCTCAGGGTCATGGCCGTCTCTGCAGCAGCATAAATATCGGATCTTGAGGCCTTTGCCGTCAAAACCGTATCTCCTGTGGAAAGAAGCCTGACCATTCCCGTATGCTCATCTACCGTCGCGACCTCCTCATTGCTGCTTAGGTATGTCACTGTACTACCATAAGCCGGAGCTCCCACATCTGCGGTAAAATCCGGGTCCCCGAGATGCTTCGTCATCAAAGGAAGGGCAAAACCAAAGCTCGTCTGTTCCCTGCTGTAAGGCTCTATGCTGATCTTTAGCAGATAAACAGCCTCTGTCTCTTCATAGGCTGTGGTGGCCGATGCCGTTGCCCTGATTAAAACCTCACCCTCCTTATGGATGGATACCTCTCCCGTGCTCTCATCCACCGACGCGATGGAAGGATCATCGGATGAATAGACCACTGTGCTCCCTGCCTGGGCTCCGGTGGCCTCATATATGAAGTCTTCATCAGTATCATATTTTTTCACAAGGGACTTTTCAAAACCAAAGCCCTTCTGGGCATATTTCTCCGTGACGGTCACTTCCACCGTAATCTGGCCATCCTCATAATTTTTTCTGTTGTTTATGTTTATCGTCAAAGTGGCACGGCTTCCCACTTTGCTCTGATCATCGGTGAGGGTGACATGGAGCAGACCTGATGCCGGATCAAGATCCGCATTCACCACTACATGATCCGAATCCAGATAACCGGCGAGATATACGTCATCCTCAGATGCCCCATCTGCCCCCTCAGGAATATAGGGCGACAGATCCACCACTGCCGTCTCACCGTATTTTTCCCGTGTGCTTATCTGCCTTTCCGTAGGGACAGCCTTAGTGACAGTCCAGAAATTATCCCATTTAACGGCTCCCGTCAGGTTTCCGGTTCCGGTTACGGTAAGATCATAGCTTCCGGAATCCACAGCGGTATTTCCGGTTATCTCCACCATATCGGTGATATCCACCTCACTGCCTTCAATGACACAGGTCACCTTGTAAACCGGCAGTGTCAAAAGAGAACCGGTATAGATAAGGCTCGCTTCCTGAGCGCTGACAACGTTCCCCTCCTCATCAAACTTACCGGGGATCACGGCAATATCACGCTTGTCTACATCTTCAAGTGAAAACTGTCTGATCCTGGCAGGACAGGTTCCTTCATAAACATCGGTCTGCGTCTCATACAGGATCCTCTGCATATACATTCCGGTCTGCGTAGGCACCTGTGTTGTCTCCGGATAATCCGAACCATCCGAAGAGATCGTTCCCCAATAAGTGATGGATACTTCAGGATCCGTGACGCTTACGCCCTCGGGGAGTCCCTCCACATCCGGAGTCCCTACGGTTTTTCCAAAGTAAAGCGGGACACCGGTACCTTTAATGGTAAGGAAATGTCTTTGCTTACCGATAAGCGTTACCGTGATCAGCATTTGAACATCGGCATATTTATCCGAAACTACAGCAACCCGCAGCATTATGGTATTACGCGAAGGATCCGAAACATCGCTTTCCTTTACCCCGGAGAGCGTGGCCTTCAGCAATTTGTCTTCGGTATCAAAATGGAAGTCACTTACCGTGATACCCTCCGCAGCCTCATACGATCTTAATTCATAGGTGCAGGCGGTATTACCTGGCAGACCATTGTAGGGCACGATCGCCAGTTCAGGGTCAGCGAAATAGTGTGAAACACTCTGCTCCGTTTCTTCAAGCTCAGCGGAACTTTTATCCACCGTCAGATGTATATAAGCCTTTTCCGGCTTGTAGCAGCCGTTAGACAGCACCGTCGCCTGGATATCACAACTGCCGATTTTACCTGGACGCATACTTCCATCCAGATTCAGGGAAACGATATCCGATTCTTCCGTGAACTCTCCCGTCTCCTTGTTCAGAATTCCCTCTTTATATGTGACCACATCTCCCTCGATGAGGCCCTCAATGGGAAGGTAATGATCGACGCCGTCGACGGTCATTCTTATCTCACGCTCCGAGAAGCCAAAGCCCGGACGCTTTATCTGTGCGCCCTCTGCTCCCTTCAGGATAACATCAATGTCATAGGGATCACACTCCATCGCGCCCAGGTATTGATCCACATGTAAATGGACCGTGGTACTGCATTTTGAAAAATCATCTCCGGTATTGGTTTTATAGTACAGACACTTGTTAACGTAGCCATACCCAACCTTCAGGTCTGCCGCTTTAGAGATCGTGCCGCCTGCTGCACCTTCTGTCGTTTCAAAGTATGGATCTGAGTTCTTAAATAATACATACCCATACGTCACCACGAGATCGGACAGATCCACCAGCCCTTCCGTTCCGGGATAGACCAGGACTTCCTTTACCTGCTTTTCCTTCACAGGCCTTCTGATCGTCAGTTTTCCGATATCCAGAAGATGCACCTTTCCGTTATAGTTTGCCCCGGGCTTCACCCCAAAGGAAACGATATATGTACCTATGGCCTTGGGCTCGGCGGTTGTGGCTTCTTCCGGAAGCTCACCCTGTTTCCTGTAGCTGGCGATGACCTGCCCCATGCCTTCGAAGTAATATATATTTGTGCTGGGCACTTTTTGTGCATCGGAAGAACTAAAATGCTGTCTGCTTTCCTTAACCCCGGGGAGCTTACCTCCGGCCCCGGTAAAGCTTATCCCTTTTCCTGTATAATCTGCTGTTATATTCTGATCCAGATTAAAATCATCCAGGTCAAAATGGCTTATGCAATAACTTTTCCTATCGTCCGGAAGCTTATTGCCAAGACTGTTGTAGCAGGTGTAATCTACACAGGGATCGATCTTTTTAAGCGTCCAGGTGCCTTCGGCGAAGCCTGTAAAATCATGGATCCCCTTGATCACATATTTATAATTTCCGGCATAGCGCGCCGTCTCCCCTCCGAACCGGTCGTCATTCGGCACACTTCCTTCCATATTTACATAATCTCCGTTATTTGTGCCGGAGTAAATCAAACGAAGCTGTTTTCCATTCCAGAAAACCCTGTCATTATCCTTGTTGTCATCCCATACAGCCGTGCTCTTCGGACGCTGGGAATAAAGACCCGGACCCGTTCCCGTGTCATAATACCTAAGCTCTTCGGTATAGTCTTTCCATGTGGACACGGTGGCGGAGCTGATATCCGCCGGATCGATCACAAAGTCACAGTTTCCCCAATATACATCATTCTCTCCTTCATTTACATAGTTCAGCTTATGCCTGCCGGCAGAGGATGGTTTTTCATTGCTTGGTCCGTAATACCCATCATTTTCCCATGCCGTATCACGAAGATCCCAAAAATAGCCCCGCCTGATACCGTAATACTCGTCACACCT
>JAEEZH010000138.1 GCA_016288495.1 Lachnospiraceae bacterium | reverse complement strand
CGGAGTGTGAAAAACATCGGCGTAGATCTGCTCCAGGGTATCCCTGCCCACATCATTATATCCGTATCCCGTGGTGCCAAGCAGACAGGCCTCTGAAGCCCTGTTCTTCTGCATGGCACGAAGGACCTTCAGCTGACAGTATTCAGCATTTTCATCAATCTTATCAAACCGGGGTCTCAACTCTTTACAGATCTGATCCCCCAGCTCCTCTATTTCTTTTCTTATCCCAAATTCTTCATACATAACGTATCTATTCCCCGACTCCATATCGTCGTTTTCTAATACCCAGGGTTCCGGCTTTCATTCCCGATCGCCCGGAAAACCCATGGCATTTATTATCTCATCACACAATCCGCCGTTTTCAAACCCTTTTTCAAAAGGGTCCAGCCAGATGGCATCCTTTTCCCTTTTAAACCAGGTAACCTGGCGCTTTGCAAAATGTCTGGTATCCCGCTTCAGGATCCTGACAGCCTCGTCCAGGTCATATTCCCCCTCCAGACAGCCCAGGATCTCCTTATAGCCCAGGCCCTTCATGCTCACATAGGATGCGTCCAGGCCCTGAGCCTTTAAAGCCTTAACCTCGTCAAGGAGACCTTCTTCCATCATCAGGTCCACCCTTTGATCTATGCGCTCATACACCCTTTCCCTGTCGGTATTCAATACAACATAGGTAAAATCATAAGGGGAGCTCTTCTGCGACTGTTCCCGGTTATGCTCCGACATCCTGCCGCCTGTGGTCAGGTGATATTCAAGTGCCCGCATCACACGTTTCACGTTGTTTTTATGGATGGCCGCAGCCCCCTCGGGATCCGCCTCCTTAAGACGTTCATAGAGCACCTCCGGCCCTTCTTTCAAAAGAAGTTCCGACAGCTTATCACGGACTTCGGAGGGTTCCTCCTCGGTAAAATCTATATCATAGAGCACCGCCTGGATGTAAAACCCTGTTCCGCCGCAGATAATGGGAATGTTTCCCCTTTCATAGATACCTTCCATAGCCCGGGTGGCTCTTTTTTTAAATTCGTGGACGGACCAGGGATCGAAGGGAGAAATGATATCGATGAGGTGATGCCTTATCCCCTGCATTTCACAGGGTTTTATCTTTGCCGTGCCTATATCCATGCCTCTGTAGACCTGCATGGAATCGGCGCTGATGACTTCACCGCCGATGCGCTTTGCCAGCTCCACGGAGAGTCCTGTTTTTCCGACTGCGGTAGGGCCCGCGATTATCACCAGTTTTCTCATATTATCCGTTTGAATTTCTTTTCCATCTCGTACTTTGTCATGACTATGACGGTGGGTCTTCCATGGGGACAGTTATAGGGATTGTCCAGGGTCAGCATCTCGTCTATGAGCAGGGAAGCTTCCTGAACCGACAGGGTGTTGTTGCCCTTTACCGCAGCCTTGCAGGCCATGGTGGCTATCCTGTCCTTTATCATTTCATCGCTCCCCGTAGTCCTGCCGTCAAGGGCCAGAGAGTCCACCATCTCGATAAAGATATCCCGCACATCAAGGGAGGCAAAATTTTCCGGGACACTTCTCAATGCGTATTCCCTGCCGCCGTAGGGCTCAGCCTCAAAACCCGCGGAGGCGATCACCTGAGCATATTCCGAAAGTGCCTGTTCCTGTTTTGCCGTGAGGGACACGATAATGGGCGGCATGAGCTGCTGGGAATACACTCCCGACTCTCTGATCTGTTTTACGAAACGCTCATAGAGCACCTTTTCATGGGCAGCATGCTGGTCTATCAGGAGCATCTTATCCTCGTATTCTATGATCCAGTAGGTGTCAAAGACCTGCCCCACTATCCTGAATTTCTGGGCGGCGATCTTAGTAAGCAGCCTTTCTTCGAAAAGGTTCAGCTGTCCGCTTTTTTCCTCAGCCCTCTTTTCCTCATATTCCGCGGTTTCCTTAAGGATCCGCGTCCCTTCAAAGGGCATGGCGGGACGCATCGGACGAGAAGTTTTTGCATCGCCGTATCCCACCGCACCGTCAGACTGTGAATTTCCGGCATCTCCATATCCCACCGGGCCGTCAGATTGTGAGTTTCCGGCATCGTCATATCCCACCACGCCGTCAGACTGTGAGTTTCCGGCATCTCCATATCCCACCGCGCCGTCAGATTGTGAGTCTCCGGCATCGTCATATCCCACCGCGCCGTCAGACTGTGAGTTCCCGGCATCGCCATATCCCATCACGCCGTCAGCCTGAAAGGCCCCCGAACCATCTTTATATACGCTGTCTTTGCCTGTCCCGTCAAAAAACAGTTCCGCCTTCTCTGAAGAAGGGGCCACAGGCTCTGCCGGTGCCGGCTTTTTTTGCTCATCCAGCTTCGCCTCGGGGATCATCTCCACACTCTTAAGAGCAGCTCTCACCGTTTCCTTTACGGCCTCATATACCCTGTCATTATCCGAGAACCTGACCTCCAGCTTTCTCGGATGGATGTTGGCATCCACTGACACCGCATCCAGATGCAGGGAAAGCACCGCAAAAGGAAATCTATGCTGCATCATATAAGGCGAATAGGCCTCCTCCAAGGCCTTTGACAAAACCTTTGAGGTCTTCACATATCTGCCGTTGACAAAGAAATGCTCCATGTTCCGGCTGCTTCTGGCCACGGTAGCCTTCGCCACATAGCCCCGCACCACCTCATCCTTAAGTTCTATGAGCTCGCCGGCCACATCCCTGCCGTAGATGAGATAGATCACATCCTTTATATCCCCCTTGCCAAAGGTCTGCAGGACAGTCCTGTTATTGCTTATGAGGGAAAAGGATATCTCGGGATGGGACAGAGCCAGCATCTCCACCACCTCGGTCACGGCGGCGGCTTCGGACGAAGCGGATTTCAAAAATTTTTTCCTCACCGGGGTATTGAAAAAAAGATCCCTTAAGATAATGGTGGTGCCATCAGGAGCTCCCACCTGGGACATGGTCCCTTCAAGGCCGCCTTCGCTCAGATAGCGGGCAGCCACTATGTTATCCTTTGTCTTTGTGATGATCTCCAGCTTCGTCACCGCAGCTATGGAGGACAAAGCCTCCCCACGAAAGCCCAGGGTATCCAGGGTGAGCAGATCCTCTATGGTGCTGATCTTGCTGGTGGCATGGCGCATAAAGGCAGTCCGCAGCTCTTCCTCCTTTATCCCGCAGCCGTCATCCGACACCCGGATCAGAGCCATCCCGCCTTCCTTTATCTCCACGCTGATCACCCGGGCTCCTGCGTCGATGGAATTCTCACACAGTTCCTTCACACAGGAAGCCGGCCTCTCCACCACCTCTCCGGCGGCGATCTTGTCTATCGTTTCATCAGATAATATCTTGATCATATCCTGTTGATCACCTTGCTCTTAAGTTTTTGCAGCGAAACCAGGGCATCCACGGGCATCATATGCTCTATGTCCATATTCCGCAGCTCGTTTATAATATCGTCGTCTGTCTGGGTGGCAAAAAGGGACATCTGGGACAGCTCCACCTCATCCAGTTTCTTTCTGGCTTCGGATAACTGGGCCATATCCTTTATCTTGGATGTGATGTCGTTGGACATCAGCTGTTCCACCAGCTCGGAAGCCCTGCGGATCACCACTTCGGGCACTCCCGCCAGCTTCGCCACCTGTATGCCGTAGCTCTTGTCCGCACCTCCCGAAACTATCTTTCTCAGGAAGATTATATCGTCACCGTTTTCCTTGACCGCTATGCAGTAATTGTTCACGCCGGAAAGCTTTCCCTCCAGCTCCGTCAGCTCATGATAATGGGTCGCGAACAAAGTCTTGGCCCCCAGCCTCTGCCTGTCGGCGATATATTCTATCACTGCCCAGGCTATGGCCAGTCCGTCAAAGGTGGCGGTACCCCTGCCTATCTCATCCAGGATCAGCAGGCTCTTGGGTGTGGCGTTTCTTAAGATGTTTGCCACCTCGGTCATCTCCACCATGAAGGTGGACTGGCCGCTGGCCAGGTCATCGGACGCCCCCACCCTGGTGAATATCCTGTCACAGCAGGCGATGGACGCCTCCTTTGCAGGCACAAAACTGCCCATCTGGGCCATGAGGACGATGAGGGCGCTCTGGCGCATATAGGTGGATTTGCCGGCCATGTTCGGGCCGGTTATGATGGCTATGTTCTTTTTTGAGTTGTCCAGATATGTGTCGTTTTCGATGAAGCTTCCCTTATCTATCATCTGCTCCACCACCGGATGGCGTCCGCCCTTTATCTTTATGGCTCCGCCCGGATTCACCTTAGGCCTCACATACCTGTTTTTCTCGGCCACATGGGCCAGATCCGAAAAGACATCTATCCCGGCTATGGCCCTGGCAGTCGCCTGGATCCTGGCGATCTGTGCATAGATATAATCCCTCACACCCACAAACAGATCGTATTCCAGAGTCATGAGCCTGTCGGAGGAATTCAGGATCTTGTCCTCCAGCTCCTTGAGCTTATCGTTGGTGTAACGCTCCGATCCCGTCAAAGTCTGTTTCCTGATATAGTCCTCAGGCACCAGATCCTTATAGGAATTGGTCACGTCAAAATAATAGCCGAAGACCTTGTTGTACTTGATCTTAAGGTTCTTTATCCCGGTCCTGGCCCTGTCTTCCTCCTCCAGCTGTGCCAGCCATTCCTTGCCCTTTACCCCGGCCTGCCGCAGCTGGTCCACATTCTCATTGTATCCGGTCTTTATGATGCCCCCTTCCTTCACCGTAAGGGGAGGCTCATCGGCTATGGCCCTGTCTATCAGATCGTATACATCCTCCAGCGTATCCAGCATGGAGACCAATTCCCCGGTCATCTTTGACTTAAAGCTGTCCCTGATGAGATTCTTCACCGCAGGGAGCACCTGAATGGACACCTTGAAGGACAGCATATCCCGGGGATTAACCGAACCGTAGCTTATCTTGGACAAAAGACGCTCCAGATCATAAACACAGTTCAGATATTCCCTTATCTCCTCCCGGTCTATGGAATTGTCAAAAAACTCCTGAACACAGTCAAGCCTCTCCTCTATGAGGGAAGCGTCGGTCAGGGGCTGTTCTATGTATTTACGCAGCATACGGCCCCCCATGGCTGTCTTTGTCTTGTCCATCACCCAAAGGAGGGATCCATACTTTCTTTTTTCCCTGAGAGTCTCCGTGAGCTCCAGATTGCGGCGGCTGGCCGCGTCAAGCAGCATAAAGGATGAAGTGAGATAGGTATTGATCCTGCAGATATGATCCAGGGATATCTTCTGGGTCTGTGTCAGATACTGCATCATGGCCCCGGCGGCAAGGATACCGTATTCCAGGGAATCTATGCCCAAGGCGGCGGTGGAAGCTACTTTAAAATGGGACAAAAGTATGTCCTCACAGTTTTTCTTTTCAAAAAAAGAACGATCCACGGCACTGACGCAGATATTGAGACGTTCCCTCAGATCCCGGACATTGACCCGGCTCATAAAGAAAGTCTCATTACAGATAAGCTCCAGGGGAGAATATCTGACTATTTCGTCGTATACCTTATTGGTGTCCTGCAGCTGGGTAAGATAGAAATCGCCTGTGGTAACGTCACAGGCACAGATGCCGAAAAAGTCGTCAAAAAACGCAACGGCAAGAAGATAATTGTTTTTCTTTTCATCGATGGCGGCCATATCCGTATTGGTGCCGGGAGTCACTATCCTGACTATCTCCCTCTTCACCATGCCCTTGGCCTGCTTAGGGTCCTCCACCTGTTCGCAGATGGCCACCTTATAGCCCTTGTTCACCAGCCGCGTCAGATATGTATCCACGGCGTGAAAAGGGACGCCGCACATGGGCGCCCTCTCAGGTAATCCGCAGCTTTTACCCGTCAGGGTAAGCTCCAGTTCACGGGACACCAGCTCGGCGTCCTCGAAAAACATCTCATAGAAATCACCCAGTCTGTAAAAAAGGATACAATCCGGGTTCTGGTCTTTGGTTTCAATATAGTGCTTCATCATGGGAGATAAAGCATCATATTCCTCTTTAGTAAGATTCATCTGTCAGATCCTGACCTTGCTTACGCAGTCGCCCAGTTTCTTCGCACTGTCGGCGCTCTCGTTCACATACTTAGTATTACCGTCGCTGATCCCCACGATATCCATGGTCTTCTGGGCGATATCCGTAACACCCAGAGCAGCCTCGTTCACGGTGGAATTAATGCCGTCTATGCTGTCCGTTATCTCCTTTACGCTCACGTTCATGTTCTCCACAAGGTAATGGATATCCTTGAGATTTGCCTGGAATACACGGGCGTCGTTATTATACTGCTGGGAAACGTTTATGAATTCGTCATAGTCCTTTGCCACCTTGTTCTCAAGGAAGTCATTGAGGGTAGCCAGGCACTCGGACATATTGTCCACAGCGGAGTGGACATCCTTTACGATCTCGCCAATGCCGCCCACTGTCTGTGAAGACTGCCCGGCAAGCTTTCCGATCTCCTCTGCCACTACGGCAAAGCCCCTTCCCATCTCTCCGGCTCTGGCTGCCTCTATGGAAGCGTTGAGTGCCAGGAGTGAAGTCTGGGATGCTATATCCTTTATGGCGTTTGCCATATCGTTTATCTTTTCCACGGCCTTGGACTGTTCAAGCGCCTGATCCGAACGGGCCTTCACTTCCATGTAAAGCCTGTCCGTCTCACGTCTCATCTCAGCCACCTGAAGCTCCAGCTTCTGGGCCTTCACCTGGATCTCATTGGTGACGGTCATACCCTCGGAGGTGACATTCTCTATCTCGTCGGAGTCATTTTTCACATTTACCATGGCATCCGAGATATTGTGCATGCTGGCAGCGGTCTCTTCCATGCTGGCAGCCAGCTCCTCGGCGGTAGCCGAATTATCCTCGGAATTGGCGTGTACCCTGTGGGTGGATTCCCGAAGACCCGTGACGGAATCCGAAAGCACTCCGAAAGTGGAATTGATCTCGCTTATCAGCTTTTCCGTGTTCAGGTTCATCTTGTGAACAGCAGCCGCCAGATCGGCGATCTCGCCGCCTTCCTTTGACAGTGCTACCAGCACCTTATCCTCGGTAAAATCGAAATCCGCACTTTTTTTAACGGAATGAGCCACTGCGTCTATACCGTTCGCTGGGCCCGAAGACAAAAGATAGCCTATCACTGCCCCCACCAGTGCCAAAAGGATCCCGGCGATGAAAGCCTTTAATGCCACCGGAGAATCCTTGGGCACCACGAAAAGCGCCATGGAAACCACACTGACAATGGCTGTAACCACGCTGGAAATAATGACTGTAACTCTGATACCCGACATGCCCCTGTTATCCGAAATCATAGTTTACCTCCTCTGAAACCACGGTTCATATCCGACGGGTCGATCCGATCCTAATATAATATCTGCCTCAGACCGTCTCAGGCTGAGGATAATCCACACCGAAAGTATCCACTGTAACGGTCTTCATGACCACATCCTCCACGGGCCTGTCCGAAAAATCCGTGCGCATGTTCGCAATGCGGTCCACCACATCCATGCCCTCGGTGACCTTTCCGAATGCGGCATATTCACCGTCCAGATGGGGTGAATCCTTGTGCATGATGAAGAACTGGCTGCCTGCGGAATCCGGTATCATGGTCCTGGCCATGGAAAGGACTCCCGCCTCATGCTTCAGATCTGCATTATCATAAAACCCGTTATGGGCGAACTCACCCTTAATGCAATATCCCGGGCCGCCGGTACCGGTGCCTTGGGGACAGCCCCCCTGGAGCATGAACCCCTTTATGACCCTGTGAAAGATAAGTCCGTCATAATAGCCCTTTTTGATAAGGGAGATAAAATTGTTCACCGTATTCGGAGCCTTGTCCGGATAAAGCTCTGCCTTTATCACACTGTTATCCGCAAGTGTGATGATAACTAAGGGATTTTGTGCCATGATCGTCCTCCTGGTAAGATTCTTCGCTCCGCTCAGAATGACAACAGGTGTGCTACATTCAGTATTTCCTCACCGAATGTCATCCTGAGGCTTTAGCCGAAGGATCTTTTTCCATAATTCATTTTTTCTACTTAAGATTCTTCAGCAGTTCCGACAGCTATAAGTATACCACATCAGCTCACTGTCTGAAAACCACTTTTTTATTGGGCTCCAGCACTGAATAAAGCAGCAGTCCAAGGCCTGCCACGGAAAGCACCTCACCGGCTCCCACCGAAAGGATCATCATCCAGATGGGCAGGGTCACCTCATAAGCGTATCTCAGGATAAAGGGCACGATCAGCGCATTGGACAGAATGGGGGGAAGGGTGGCTATAACAGGCTTCCTGTGTCTCAGATAATAGGTTCCGACCGCTCCTATCAGGGTAGCGATACTTCCGAATACAACATCAAAAATTGAAGCTCCGGACAAAAGGTTGCCCAGAAGACAGCCTATATAAAGTCCGGGAATAGCTGCAGGGGTAAAGAGCGGCAGTATGCACAGAGCCTCCGACACACGAACCTGTACCTCCCCGAAGGATATGGGTGCGAACACAAAGGTGAGCACCACGTAAATGCCTGCAATGGCAGCGGCCTGGGTGATAAATCCGATTCCTTTTCTTTCGATCATTTCATTTCTCCTATGTAATAAAATCCCTTACACTCGGTAAGCACTACGTTTACAAAGCTGCCGATAAGGGAAGCATCTCCCTTAAAATGCACGCTCATATTGTTTTCAAGGCGTCCGGTCACAAAACCTTCCTCCTTTTCATTCACTTCCTCCACAAGCACCGGGAGTGTTTTGCCCTCCCAAAGCGCGGCCCTCTTCCTGCTCATCTCCTGTACCAGGGAGAGCACTTCGTTGAAGCGCCGTGTCACCACCTCCCGGGGTATCTGATCCTCCCGGGCTGCGGCGGGAGTCCCGGTTCTTTTTGAATACTGGAAGGTAAAGGCGTTGTCAAAGCAGGCCTTTCTGATCACATCCAGCGTCTCTTCGTTGTCCTCATCCGTCTCCCCCGGATAACCGACTATTATGTCTGTGGTGATGGCTACATCCGGGATCTTTTCCCTCAGTTTTCCCACCAGTTCAAGATAGCGCTCCTTGTCATAGCGCCGGTTCATATCCTTTAACAGCCTGGAGCTGCCGGATTGGAGAGGCAGATGCACATGGTTACAGATCTTTGGATGGGCAGCTATGGCATCTATCAGTTCATCCGACATATCCTTGGGATGGGATGTCATGAACCTGACCCGCTCTATCCCCTCCGTATCCGCCACAGCCCTGATGAGCTCATGGAAGGACATTTTCTGCCCGTCGTCGGGAAGATCCTGCCCGTAGGAATTCACATTCTGTCCCAGGAGCATGATCTCCACCACTCCCTCTTCTGACAGACGCTTCACCTCTGTAAGAATATCTGCAGCGCTGCGGCTTCTTTCCCTTCCCCTCACATAGGGAACTATACAGTAGGTACAGAAATTGTTGCAGCCGAAGCTGATATTGACTCCCGATTTGAACGGATATTTTCGTCTGACGGGAAGGGCTTCGGCCACTTCCCGTGCCTCATCCCAGATATCCACGGTAAGAGTATGCTCCGAAAGATGTCTGTATAAAAGCTTTGCCAGGGTATGTACATTATGGGTACCAAAAATGATATCCACATGGGGACAGGTCTTTTTTATCTTTTCCGCCGCCGTCTTTTCCTGGGTCATGCAGCCGCAGACGCCTATCACCATATCCGGCCGGGAATTTTTTACTTCCTTAAGAGTCCCCAGTCTGCCGTAAACCTTTCTGTCCGCATTGTCCCTGACGGTACAGGTATTGAAAAGCAGAATATCCGCCTCATCTTCCGGGGCGGATACACAGCCTGTCTCCTCCAGGATCCCTTTAAGCTTTTCGGAATCCCTGGCGTTCATCTGGCAGCCGAAGGTCACCACGCAATAGCATATATTGCGGCCTTTTTTCCGGCTCCATTCACCTATCAGGCCACGGCATTTTTCAATATATTCAAACTGCTCCCTTTCGGGGGCGTTCATTACACTCATCTGATAACACGCTCCTGGGTCACGATCAAATCCATGGGGACGTCATATTCATCCGCAGGAATAGTATCCTCTATCTGACAGTCAAATGCAAGCCCCAAAAACAGAGAATCGGGAATGGCGGACAGATATCTGTCATAAAAGCCCTTACCGTGTCCCATCCTGTTTTTGTGAAGATCAAAAGCCACTCCGGGGACCATCACGATATCCGGAAGCTCTTCCTTCGGGTCCAGCAGTGCCTCGTCGTCCCCGGGTTCCAGGATCCCCTGATAACCCTTTTTCAGATCGTTTATGGCGGAGATCTCCCTGAATTCCATGACGCCGTCAGCTATCACCCTTGGCAGCGCCACCCTTTTATCATCGAGAAGGGCGCGTTTTATGATCTCAAAGGTCCAGACTTCGTTTGTATTGGAAGCATAAGCGTAGATCAGCGAGGCTTTCTTATACTCCTCAAGCTGCGTCACCTTGTCGGTGATGGTTTTTGAAGCGGCGAAATTGTCTCTGGCACAAAAGATGATCCGCTGAAAATTTTTTCTTCTTCTAATGAGTTCCTTTGTTTCCAAACTTCTCTCCCAGATTCACTATAGTGCCGTCAGCCTCCTGAATGTCTATATTGTTCAGCTGGCTCCTGATGGAGCCTCTGATAGCCGCTATATATTCACTTCTTAAAGCCTTCTGTTCCTTTATCTCTTCCTCGGTCAGACCTTCCGCCTTGGATTTATGATACAGCTCGTTTATCCTGTCTATCTTTTCCTTAGTCATCACAGCTCTCCCAGAAATTCATCCAGATCAAAGGAATCATCCCTGCAGGCAGTGAACAGGGTCCCTATATTTTCCCCATCGATGATGCGGGAGATTATCTCCACATCCTCGCCGGAGGCTATCACCATATCGGCGCCGGAGCTGGTGGCTATCCTGGCAGCCCTTAATTTTGAACTCATGCCTCCTGTGCCCATTCCGCTCCCCGTGCTTTCCTTACCCATGCTGAGGATATGCTCATCCAGGGATTCCACCTCCTCTATGAAACGGGCATCGGGGTTCACATTTGGATCATCGGTATAAAGACCGTCCACATCCGACAAAAGGATAAGAAGATCTCCCTCCACCATGGCTGTCACCACAGCAGACAGGGTATCATTATCCCCGAAGGTTCCCAGGCTTTCCAGCTCATACGTGGCCACGGTATCGTTTTCATTTACCACAGGCACCACTCCCAGCTCAAAAAGTTCGGTCATGGTATTGTGGGCATTCCTGCGGCTGATGGGATCCGTGATGGTCTTAAGGGTGATGAGCACCTGGGCTGACACCTGGTTATACTCCGCAAAAAGCTTCTGATATGTGGTCATGAGCTTAGCCTGGCCCACTGCGGCGCAGGCCTGCTTGAGCGCCACGGAAAGCTCGTCATGCCCCCTGGTGGACACCTTTACATGCAGGCTCTTCTTGCCCACAGCCACGGCTCCCGAGGTCACGAGCGTCACATCATAGCCCCTGTTCTTAAGGTCCGTCAGCTGTCTCACCAGCTTCTCGATCTTGAGCAGGTTCTGGGCCCCTGTTTCGGGATGGGTGATGGATGAAGATCCTATCTTGACCACTATTCTCTTCTTATTTTTTAAATCTTCTCTTTTCATGTTTATATTATGCAATAAAAAGGATGTAAACCGATTTTGACTGCAAACCACAAGATATTAACATCATTTCGTTTTTTTTTCAAGTATTTCGCAGTCCAAGAATGTGTCAAGTAAATGGGGAATGGCATAAATACGTTCCAATTTGATATAATGGAATTGTCCAAAAGAAAAACTGCCAAAGCACGTGCACACAGGTAGTGTCGGTATCTTTAGCAGTTTTGATGTTTTATGTGACGATCATAACAGAATCACAAACAGAGGTCAGATTCTTCCGCGGCTTTTCTTATCAGCATATTTGCCGTGGATTGCCAGACCCAGGGTGACATCTGCAATCAGGGCTGCAATAACACCTATGATGTTGCCGTTATCAAAACTGCCTGCGGCCATAATGATCAACATCACGACAAAAGCTGCGATGTCAACAGCAACGACGATATAGAAAATGATCCAGGTATTTTTGGGGCCAAGGTCTTTTTTGAAAGCCAACAACAGAAGGAGGATGATCTTTATGGCATAGAGGAGGCATTTGATGATAATAATGCCGGTCATCGTAGCGTAGATCACATCCATTATGATTACCATAAGGTTAACCAGAACCAGTAAAAGGATAAATGTCTTATAGTAGACAGCGGCATTTTTTTTGTATCCGTGGAGCAGATAGATGACTCCGGTAAGGAGCATTATCGTGACAGCCATGGTGGAACAACCGTTTAATATAGCTTCCGACTTGTCTATGCCTGCAACGACCGGACCAAAGCCGCCTAAGTACATAACAGTGCTAAAACAGCTACATAACATCAAGCCGATCATCAGGATCAGGTGGATCAATTTCAATGGACTAAACTTTTTCATAGACACAGACCTCCTACCTGTCTGTAAGATATTTGATAGGGTATGGACCCGGTGCTCTATTAATGGCACTTGATAATTATATATATCCCGTCTCTTTTTTGCAATATAAATCTTTGAATTGTACTTGATTGCACATATCTGAATAAACAGGTATAGTCCGTAAGGCGAAGCCATGCTTTTATTTCATTGCTTTAAAGCACAGACTATCCAGCTTTTCTGTGAGTTTGGCAATCCTCTTCACGCAGTTTTGCACCAGTCGGTAATCTGCACCGGAAGGCTTTCTCTGCTTATGGATCTTCCGGATCAGGCGGCTGTAGCCAATGAGTGACGCCTTCTCAGACACCTCTTTCTGCAGCACTTCATTATCCGTTCCCAGGTAGTGCTTCAGGAAGCAGCTGAAAAAAGCTTGAGCAGTGTTATAGGAAAAGCCCATATAACGCTCAACTACTTCGGGATTGTCCTCGCCCAGCAGTACGTAGAAATAATACATGTCACTTATTTCCAGTATGGGATGCCCGGTGGCCAGTCGATCCATGTCGATCAGAAGGGGTTCGCCCCGCTGAAGAATCACGTTGCCGGTATGAAAATCGCCGTGAAGAAGGTTGTCGGTTTCCGGAAGTGTCTTCAGAAGCGCCTTGCACCTGTCCGAAAGAGCCTTGTCCTCCCGGCCTATGCCATCTTCAATATAGGCACCGATGCGCTCCATACAACTGTGGTACCCATCCTGAGGCAAGACTTTCGTCGAATGAATTGTGTGCGCAAGCTCCGCCATCAGCTTTGCATAGGCAGTTACCTGACCAGGATCCCGCGCAATGCAGGCAGATACCGTCTCAGCATCCACTAATTCATACATGGCTCCGTATCTGTCCCTATACTGGTTCATTCCCTTTACAGACACAATGCCGAAGGAGATGGCTGTTGGAATGCCCTGTATAAAGGCCTTGCGGGCCATGGCAATCTCCAGTTCCACATCGTGATATGTGTTATTTTCGTTGTAAACCTTGATGATCAGCTCATCGTCGTAACGATACACATCGCCCTTGGCTCCATGTCCTATGCGCTTGCAGCCTTCTACGGAAACCTCTCGATATTTCATATAGCGCGCCTTGTCGGAGTCGAAGGAGCCGGGCCATATGAAATTGATATGCTTTATGAACTCCTTGAACGCTCCTGTCTTGTTCAGCGTCAACTCCAGCTGCTCTGCGATGGACTGGTAGTACCAGTGATGCATTTCCGGATCGTGTTGATGGAAGTTTTCCCACACCTTCTCGCCATGCTCGGAGAAACTCCCCGCCAAAGAACGTATGTTGGCAAGCTTGTCAGCCAACCACAGCATTCGAACGCCCTGGTCGTCAGAATTCTTCAAGACCTTCAGCGATTCCTCCTTGCGGCGCTTCCAGCTCTCACTGGGGCTCTCACCATCATACTTGTTTTCCGATTCTGACGATACCAGAAAAGCCACTCGCTCGCCAAATCGTTTTTCAATCTCTGCCAGTGTACCGTCCGTATCTTCCACAACATCATGCAGTATGCCTGCGGTAATGACATCCTGATCATCAGTCATTGTGGATAGAATCTGCGCCACTTCCATCGGATGCAATATATAGGGGGTACTGCCGAGTTTGCGCACTTTCCCCTGATGCATTACGGTCGCGTATATTATAGCCTCTTCCAACTTATTCATCATTTGCCTGTACCTCAGAATCCAACAAAGGCCGGATGCCAATGATTCTTATCTGCCATAAAATCCTTTCTCCTGTGCGGATATGATAACATATTGCACAATGCTTTACAATGATTCAATGTCATTCTACAATCTGCATTACTAAAACTGCCATATGCCGCTGTTTGATACGGCCATGACGGCCTCTAACCTGTTCATGGACAATATGGAAAAGGATATCAGCCTTCCGGAAGAGCTGCGGTCAAAGCGGGTTCTCACAAATGAGAAGGCTTAGGATCCGGTCGTCACTTTCGGGATCAGGGCTTAGTGGTTATCTTAAGTTTATATTTCTTTCCGTTGATCTTAAAGGGAACCGTGGCCGAACCCTTCCTCAGAACTGTTCCGCTCACATGCCACTTTTTGTCAGCCTTCATGGATACCGTCAGTTCGGAAACCACGCCTTTATTTTTGGCCCCATCGAATTTTGCGTTCACGGGCATATCCATGATCAGATCAAAGGAACTGCCGGCAGGAAGTTCACATTTTGCCTTCAGCTTATCCACCTTCACATTTGAAGCATCCCCACTCAGCACCTTAGGTTCCACCACATTGACACATATGATCTTTGATACATCCCCCGCCCTGTAGGTGATCTTTGCGGGAACCGTACCCGTGATCTTCTTTGCGTTTACGACACCTTTCCTGGAAACCTTTACATTCCTGCTGTCACAGGAAAACTCCGATGCGTCGTCATCCTTAACGGTAAACTTCATTCCCCTGGTCAGGGTTATCACACATTCGCTCACAGTACCGGCGCCCTCCGCTGCCCTCATGTCAAGTTCATATTTTTTCGGATTTGCGCCCTTGACAAGAGCTGCCGTATCCGTATCATTCGCATAATTCTTTTCGGCCAGCTGAGTCATGGTCTTTATGGTCAGGGCATCCTTCTTTGCCTGCTCAGCCTTTATATCTTCTTCGGTGGGTTTCGGTAAAGGTTTCGGATCCCCGGATCCATCCTTTTCGCCGGTTCCGTCCTTTTCGCCGCTTCCATCCTTTCCTCCGGGCTCATCGTTACCACCGGGCTCATCGTTACCACCGGGCTCATCCTTTCCTCCGGGCTCGTCGTTACCGCCGGGTTCATCCTTTCCTCCGGGCTCGTCCTTTCCTCCGGGCTCCGTATTTTCGGAAAGCTTTGCGGCCTCATCGGCAATTTTTGCAAATTGGGCCTGAGCATATGTTTCCCAGTACTCCGCTTTTAAGTTGAAATCATTAAGCTTATCGTAGGCCGTAAGAACACCGTTCTCCAGTTCGAAGACCAGCGTATTATCAGTGTTGATACCATAGGCATCCGAGGGCGTCTTTACGGCATAGGAGATATTCACCCCAAGCTTTTGTATCTCCAAAGCCATGGCTGCCGCTTCTATCAGTCCACCCAGCTTATTGTTATGTGTGGCAGCGTCATCGAAAAGCTGATTGCCATAATCCGCCTTATTGGCATTGGGGCAGTCTGCATAGGCTTTGTCAAAGATCTCCTTTGTAAATCCGAAGGCATCTATGCAAAGAACGTCTTCTTCCTCTGCCAGCTGCTTTACAGCCCTCACATAAGCATTGTTGCTGCTCGTATCATCATCATGATGCTTATCCGTCCTTATTACTCCGTCCCTGTAATACAGTCTTGCCACAGGTGTGACCAGCACCGGGATCGCCCCCTTTTCTCTTGCCGCATCCACATACTGCTTCAAAAACCATTTATAGGTTCCGCCGCAATCCCAGGTATAACAGGTATCACCGTATTTCATACCGGCCAGGGCTGCCGGAGTGGCCTGTTTTACTCCTGCGGTCACGGGATAGATTCCATCCTTATCCGGCGTTCCCACAGGTACATATCTGTCTGCCTTGTATTTATCATCGTATGCGCAGTCATTATGACCGAACTGGATAAAAAGATAATCACCCTTCTTTAGCATTGAAGCCACTTTATCCAGATTGCCCTCATTGATATAATTCCTGGTGCTTCTGCCTCCGTTGGCATAATTAACCACAGTTACCTTATCCGAAAGGAAATACTGAAGACACTCACCCCAGGAGCCTTCATTTCTCCCTTTTCCGCCTGAGAAAACACCCGCTGCGGTATAATCCCTGACCGTGGAGTCTCCCACCAGGAAAATGTTTACTCCCTCCCCCAACTGTGCTTCGCCGGAAGAGGAATCAGGATCTTCATAGCCGTCCTTTACCGCAGTCTCCATGGACACGCTTACAGCCTCCGAGGTTTTACCGGATACAGTCTTCGGTGTGACTGTGGCCTTTATCACATAACCCGTATCCTCAGCCTTGAGCTTATAGGATTTACCTGTGTTGGCCACGGAAGTTGCCAGAAGCTTTTCCCGGCCGTCCTTTATCCCATACCACTGTATCAGCGAAACACCCTCGTCATCATATTCACCCAGGGAATATGCCACGGTAAGGGTATGGCCGGGATAAGGGGTATTTATATCTCCGTTATCCAAAAGGGATATAGGGCCTGCCAGGGCAAGGTCTGCCGTCCTTTCCGAATAGCATGAAGGTGTCCAGCTTCCGAAATAAGCCTTTGCATCTATTGCCGATGCATCGGCTGCGCTGATAGTATTCTTCGTCTTTCTTGATGAAAGTGAAGCCGCGCTTCCGTCCGAAAGCATGGTTCCGTATTCAAGGAAGCCCTCCACTGTTTCCGGCGCCACGGAATTCATGGAAAACCAGCCTTCGGGTTTTATCAGATCATCTTTTCCCATAAAGGTATTCAGGAAGATAACCTTTGCACTGGCTCCCCAGGGTCTTCCCAGATACCCTGAAGGAACGGTGAGTTTATTCTTGCTGTTTGCGGTAATTGTACAGTTTCTAAACAGATAGCCCTTTTTCGCCTCATTGTGCTTTGCCGCTGTTATATATCCACCCTGGGCGCCGGAGGAATAGCCCTTGAAGGAAAGCTCACAGGAATCGAACACCGCGTCCCCGTCACCGAAGATATAATCCGTCATTCCCTCGATAAAACAGTTTTTATAGTATGACTGTGTATTTGCATTTCCCGTGAATAAAGTATCCTGGCTGCCAAGGAAGGTACAGTTCATGAATTCTGCATGGGTGGCATAGTTGCAGACCGCAGTTGCTCTCTCGGTAGCTGACTTTGCCTGTACATCCACGCCCTTTACCCTGACCTGGGTCGTATTTCCCTCAGTACATGCAGGCTCTGCACCGTCATCCATCTCCTCCTGTGTCAGATACCTGTTAAAGGAGTTTTCAAAGGTTATCCCCACAGCCCTGAAGGCCGTTGCCGCCTTATCAACATAAACCGCCGTTCCCCAGTTACCGCTCTTTTTCTTTTCGTATCTGTCATGAGCCGGTGCCGGATCGTAAAATCCGCTTGAGTTGGCACTGTAATATTTATAATCGGTACCGTAATACCAGGTCAGCAGGACCTCTCCCATATCATCATTGGTCAGCGTGACATAAGGAGCCTTTACAAATATCTGTTCCCTGTAGGTTCCGGGGGCGATGTGGACCGTGATCCTTTCGCTCTCACTTTTCGGTGCCATGCGTTCGCAGGCATCCATGGCCAAGGTCATTGTTGCATAATTGTTCTCCCTTTCAGGGTATCCCACATAGATATCGCTCACCGGTGTAAGCGCTTCCTTTTTCTTTGTCGACACAAAAAACAGATCCTTGGTCACGGCGGCTTTGTCCACCACCACATGTGTGGAAGTCTTATGATCACTGACTGTTGCCTTTGCCAGATATGCGCCGTCCCTCAGACTTACGCTGTAACCCGAAGACGTAACGGCCGCCGTATAAGAATACCTGCTGTTATCCATGCTTTCAAAGACAAGGGCCGTGGGAAGGATCCCTCCTTCAAGACCCAGGAATCCGCCCTCAACTGCATACACAGCTTTTCGCGCAACTCTTATCTCATCATTTGAAACAGCAGAAGTAAGGGTAATGCTCTCCTTGGAAACGATCTCATAATCCAGTGCGCCCTCAAGGGTATAAAAGTATTCTTCCTCTTCAACCAGCTCTCCGGTGTAAGCCGATCCCGTGACGGTAAGTTCCACAGCCTCCAGGTCCTGATTTACCGGGACCATCACCAGCTTCATATCCGAAAGATCATAAGATCCGTCAAAACCCGAAAGGATACCGGACAAGGTCAGGGTAGACTGAGCCTCCAGCTCAAAGGATACATTTCCAACCCTGCCGCCGTTTATTCCGGCCGCCTCACCGACCTCAAAGCTCCGGCTGTCCCTTGTGATGCAGCAGCCTGTCGTTCCGGATATGGCCGCATTATAAGTATATCCCGGAGAGAGCACACACTCAAAGCTATTGTCAGAGGCTATATCAGCCACAGTGACAGCCTTTGTCTGTGTATTGGTTATCTTAAGCTTTGCTCCGCTTATGTCAAAGTTTCCGGGAACCACGTTTCCCGAAACCGTTACCGCAGGGAATCTCATGATCCTGTGTACCACAGGCTTGGCTATCTTTGATTCCCATATCTTATATGTTCCCGTTTTTTCGGCAGTAAAATCAAAAACGCCGTAAAGAGCCTTATCTGTCAGCGCCGCCTGATCGTTCTGGCCTGTCGCCGTCCCCTGTCCCTCAAAATTGTAAGTGGTTGCGGAAAGGGCTCCGGCATACAGCCTGATCCTGTCGCCTGCCTGTACGTTCCTGATGATGATATATCTTCTGTCACTGCCGCCGGTACCGTTACAGTAATACGCTCCTTTTGTGGAATTGTAACCGTCGCCGTAGTCGTGTGATATCGCGTATCCCAGAAAATCGTTGGTCGCATTCGGTGTGATCGTCAGATCACCAAAAGCCGTGGCCGAAGTAATATTGCCGGAAGCATTGACCGTATCCGAAATTATCTTTTCGGTAATATTGTCGTTATATTTCAAACTGTCTCCCATGGTATCGCCGCCGAAATCCCAGACATCGATCTTTCTGACACCGACTTCCTCCACATATTCCACCTCTATCTCATGAACAAAGGTATTGGCTGCCACGGTAAGGATCAGTTCACCGGCCGTGGCTCCTGCCACCACAAATCTGAGTCCGGGATTTGTATCGCCGTCGCCGGCATTTACCTCGGATTTGGTAACCTTACCTGAGCTTGCGGTGACGGATGCATTCACTCCGGACATATATCCGCAGGTAGTCACGGATACATTGGCCGTCTGCTTAAGGTTCATGGTTATCGTCCCGCCCTCCTTTGTATATATTCCATGGCTGTTGTCATTCTGCCCGGCCATGATCACGCTGTAGGCTCCGATCCCGTCGAGGCTCAGGGTATTGAGGTCAGCCACCTTTTGGGCAGTGTAAACATTATTAAAAAAAGTGATCTTTCCTTCAGGCATCTCACTTAAATCTCCGTTCACTTCTTCCACGTCAGACTCATCGCCAAAGACATCCTCACGTGAAGCTGTCACATCCTCCGAAATCTCCTCTGTGTATTCCTCGGGATAAGACTCATTTCCCTCTTCGCCTTCCATACAGATCACTTCGCTCTCATCCGCATATACGACCGTCGTTCCGATCCCGGGGCTCATCATCGAAATAACAGTAGCTCCCGCACAAAAAACTGCCATCAGACGGTTTCTTATAAGTCGGCTCTTTTTTCTCATAGTCTTCCTTCCTTTCTTTTTTCAAGATTCTTCCTGTTGCTCAGAATGACAAAAGGTATTCTGCATTTCAGGTTACACTAATAATAAAGTGTGACACCGTGTAAGGGTCAAGTGGGATTTCAATGTGGAATATATATAAAAAAACACCGGCTGTTTTGTCATTATAAACAGTCGGTGTTCCTGTTTTCATATCCGCTTACCTTATCAGGTACAGCTCAGACTCCGGGGGCTTTCCTAACCCACGGGGAAGTGTAACAAAAGATACTGCATCTGCCTGTCATCTTCCTGAAAGCTCCCGATCTTCAGGGCCATCACATCACCTGTCAGGCTAAGTCCCGCCTCTTTCATATATTCAAAGACCGGACCGAAAAGCTCATGCCACAGCTTTCCTCCGATCTTCAGTTCATCCTCATCGGTTCCGGTCTTAACCTTTACGAATCTTAATACGCTGTTTTTTTGCGGATACAGTTCAGTCTCATCATCCGGTGTGAACCCATATTTTTCGGTCATGATCGTATTGGCACCTACGCCGCTGCTGCACCTTGGTATTCCGCTTTCCACATCGTCTTTTTCAAAAAGGTACATATAATAAAATTCCGGACAAACTTCCATGAAACGGCGCAGCGTCTTTGCCCTAGAAGGAGTGATGCACAGATCATCCCCCACCATGTATCTGATAAAATGCATGGGGGAATTATCCTTCCTGATCAGTTTATTCAGATTCTCCCTTGCTCTGTTGATCATCATCACATCATCCTTTAACAGATGATCTATAGCCTTGAGCCGTTCGATCTCGTCGCGGATCTTTCCGCGCTTTTTTTCCATGGCAGAAAGGATTTCCTCCGACGGACTGTTAAGAAGCGTGGACACCTCATCATGTGAAAATTCTTCCCTGCGGTATTTGGTGACGTACATGAGCTTTTCCACGTCAGCGAAAGCAAAACGCCGGTAACCGTTTTCCTCATCCCGCTCACCGGTGAGATATCCCATCTCATCGTAGCGCCTGATGGTATTACCCGATACTCCGAGAATTTTTGACAGATCGCTGGTGGAATATTTCATACCCTTCTCCTCTGTAAACCATGGATCAAAATCTGACGGTAAAGGTGATCACACCCTCCTTTGCTGATGCATAGATGGTGCCCCTGTGCTGTTCTACGATCCTCCTGGCTATTGACAGGCCTATGCCGTGTCCGCCGGTGGAGGAAGTGCGTGACTCATCGGTACGGTAAAACCGTTCAAAGATCTTTTCGCAGTCCATATGTTCCGCATCCTCACAGGAATTGCTCACAGTCATCACCGGCTTCTTTCCCCCCTGCAGCTTAAGGCTCACCCCGGCACTGCCGCCCTCGGTCACATATTTGGAGGCGTTTTCCACCAGTATCTCGCACAGGTTCTCCATCTGGTTCCTGTTGGCATTGATCATGATCTCAGGGGTGATCTTTATGTCAAAGGCAACGCCCTTCTGGACAAAGACCTCCTCAAACCGCGAGACCACTCCCGTAAGCAGCTGTGAAAGATCCAGGTTCTCCTTTTCAAAGTTTTCTCCCACTTCCTCCATCCTGGCCAGCACCAGCAGCTGGTTGATGAGCCTGGCCATTTTTTTGGTCTGGGCTGTGATATTGTCAACCCATTCATTATCGCCGCTCTTATATTTGAGCACTTCGGCGTTGGCGTCGATCACGGCAAGAGGGGTTTTAAGCTCATGGCTGGCATCCGTGATGAACTGCTTCTGCATGCGCTGGTTGCGTTCAAAGGGTTCCAGTATCTTTCTGGCGAAAATGGCAAATACCAGCATCACGGCAAAAGCGAAAAAGATGGTCACAAAAAGAATACGGAACAAAAGATCTCTCTGGGTATACAGAGTATCATGACAGTCAAGAAAAACTATATACTTCTCCCGGGGATCCTCTTTTTCCACCAGGCGGTATCTGTATTCCATATAATATCCCACCTTTTTACCCATAAAAAGGACGGCGGAGCTTAAATTTGCAGCCATATCCTCGTCCACCGACGCGATATGATCCGTCATGGTCGCCGTAACCCTGTTATCCTTATCCAGATAAACGGTGAAATACCTCAGTCTGAAAAGTGAGTCGTCATTCAGGCTGATACCATACTGTGAAAGTGCCTTATCACCTTCATCACCCGCAATAACAATAGAGCTCGAAAGATTTCCGTCACTCAGACTGATGAGCTTTGTCATGGAATCGGCATGATGGGCATTATAACTGACCAGGGTGAAATACAGCCCCATGGCCATGGTCAGAAAAACTATGACAGACGAGGCAAAAGCCACCGCCAGCATTTTCATCCTTAGTTTCTTCATTTCCCGGTGATCCTGTATGTGTCAGCCTTTTGTTCTATAACTATATCGGCTCTTATCTGCCTCAGTTTATTTTTAAGATACGTGGTATACAGCCTGACGGCCATCCCGTCTTCGCTGTCGGTCCCAAGAACCGAAAGGAGCTGCCCGGCTTCAAAAAAGACATCCATGTTCTGCATAAAATGAGCAAGAAGCGCTGTTTCTTTACTGCTGAGTACCAGGCTTCCCATGGGAGTGGTGACCCGGTTATCCTCACAGTCAAGCTCCACATTCCCGGCGCTCAGATTCTTGACCACATAGTTTTCCTTACGCCTTGCCAGGGCATCGATCCTGGCCACCAGTTCTCCCATGGCAAAAGGCTTTGCAAGATAGTCGTCGGCGCCGGCCCGAAGCCCCAGGATCCGGTCCTCCACCTCCGCCTTTGCCGTGAGCAGGATGACCGGCATGAAGATCTGTGCCCGGCGCAGTTCTTCCAATACGCTCACGCCGTCCATCTTCGGCATCATGATATCAAAGACGGCGGCGTCATAACTGTTTTTAAGGGCATTGTCCAAAGCTTCCTGCCCGTCGTATACGGCGTGAACCTCATGTCCCTCCATCTTAAGGATCTCGGTCACGGCCATGGACAGGGCTCTCTCATCTTCCGCATATAAGATCTTCATAATAATTCGGACTCCTTCAATACATCTCTTATGGTCTGCATGGTAAGATCCGTGGAGGCCATCTCATCGGCGCACCGCTTAAGTTCCTCCGATATGATGGCAGTCTCGGTGATGTGTTTTTTATAGCGTATCTTGTGCTCCAGTGCAGCCCAGCAGTCCATGGCGATGGTCCGAAGCTGCAATTCCACGCCCATGCCTTCCCCCGGCATACCTTCAAAGGGCACCCTCAGTATGACATGAAGGGAGCGATATCCGTTCTCCTTGGGAGATGCAATATAATCCTTAACCTGTATCACATTCCAGTCCTCATTATCGTATATCATATCAAGGATGCTGTATATATCACCTATAAAATGCGTCACCACCCTGATGCCCACGATATCATTGAGATGGCAGATGGCGGAATCAACGTCATCGGGCAGACCCTTGTGTGCCAGCTTCTCCCTGATACTCTCCACGCTTTTTATCCTGCAGATCAGATGCTCGAAGGGAACCTGTTCGGGATCTGAACTGATCCCCTCCAGCATTTCCCGAAGCTGCATGAGCAGCCTGTCCAGCACCTGCTCTATCTGCACGGAATACTTGTCAAAATATGATCTCTGTTCTTCGTTCATCTTTGTTCATTCAAAAAATGTGTTAATGCCTGTTACCACTCCCTGAGCCACTTTCTTCAGGGTCTTGTCGGAGTAATCCGACGCCGTATCTCCGATCTCCAGATCCACGGAAGGCACGGTGCTGTAGGAAGTCTGGGTCAGATCCATATCCAGGGCGCCGTTATGCCAGGCTTTAAAGCCTGCCGTTTCAAGGCCGCCTATCAGGCTCTTTCCAAGCTTCTCATGTTCCTGCCAGTGGGATCTCACAGGCTCCATCTCCCTGTAACCTCCCTCATCCGGGACACTGCAGTAAAAGACACCCTTATCCGTAGCCGTGGAATCGTAATGGATGGCGATATGCATATCGGCACAGTTATTGGCGATCAGGGTACGGGCGATATTGTCAAACTGTACATCATCCTCTTCACGGATCATCAGCACATCATAACCCTCCTTAAGAAGCGCCTGCTTTACTGCCATGGCAGCCTTCAGGTTGGCCAGTCCCTCCCTGTCACCGTTCTTCATGATGATGCCCTCGGAGATGGCCGTAGCATACGTGGCTCCGGCGGCGGTGGATCCGGTCACTATCTTGGGGCTACCGTCGGGATGACAGAGGGTCTTAAAATCTTTGCCCCCCTTTGTACCATGGCCTGCATTTATGCAGATGACCTTATTCTTCTTTTTAGCCGACCCGCTGCGGTACAGCCTTGCCTTCCCGTCGGTTATCTTAGCATTTGCCGCATAAGTCCAGTTTTTGTCAAAGGCGATGATCTCATATCCCAGCTTGTCGGAGCTTACCACCTTAAGGTTTGTGGCATACTTTTTCTTAGTCCCATTTTTGCCTTCACCGTACTGGGCTATTATCTTTGTCTTTCCGGTCTTAAGGATGGTGATATTTCCTTCCTCATCCACCTTTGCCACGCTTTCGTTGGAGGATTTCCAGAGAGTCGGTGAATAAGTGGTCTTGGAAAGAAAATGATATGCATTTAAGGACGTTTCCTTATCATCAGTCAAAGACGCCTTCTGCATCCTCGGCATCTGGATAAAGATATGCACGCTGTCTCCCACCTTCTGCCAGGTTCCGCCCTTAACCTTCTGAAGACACTCTATATCCGTCTCACCCCGCGTCTTCGCGGACAGTATACCCTTGCTGCTGACCTTCGCCGTCTTTTTGTCCTTACAGATATAGCGGTGTTTAGCCGAAGGCTCGTATCCCGGCATTCCGGTAAAGAAGGGGCTCACATCCTCCCTGGTACCTGCGATGACTACGCAGTTTAAAGACGGGGAAAAACTGTATTTCGCATTTTTGACACTGACAGTCTCCACATCCTGTGCAGTGGTCCTGTGAAGCAAAGAGGAGGGATCCGAAAGGCCCGGATCCTTTTCCTCATTTTTGGCATAATAGGCATTTATCTCCCGGCTCAGCCTGTCTATGTCATAGAATGCGCTGCAATCCTTCTGCGCGCCGTTCTCACTCACCAGGTTTACATGGACCTTTACTCCGTCGTCGGGACAATAGCCCGATCCATCCAGTAGTCTGAACCTGTGTGATGACATATAATAAGGATTACCGTCAGCCATGGCCATCTGCTGAATGGCACAGGCTCCTCCCCCGGTATCTTCCCCCATGATAAGAACACCCTTATCCTTCAGAACCGAAGAAAGATACGTTGCGGCAGAGAAGGAAAAATCACTGGTAAGGACAGCGAAATTCAGATCATATTTTACTTTATCATCCTCTTCATCAAACTTTCCGTCAAGATTCCTGTCCGCAATATATCCTGACCTGCACTTTTCCCCGGTGAGAACATTTTCCGTACAGACATCGCTTTCACCCGTGACAAGAGAAGAGATCATCATCGCATAATCCAATGAGCCGCCTCCGTTAGCGGTAAGATCGATCACCACATTTTTGATCCGGGGATCCTTCTGTGCCCGGTCAAGGGATCTGACAAACCCCCATAACCGATCCTGAGAAACCGTCGACGGATCATGTCCGCTGCCGTAGAAATCATCCCAGTCATCAAAATCAGGCTCAAAACTGTCATAAACGATCACCGCCGTATCGCCCTTGGTTATATAAGCCGTATCTTTTCCATAGGCTCTGTCTCTTTGTTCCCTAAGTCCGTCCCTGTAAGAAAACCGCTCAGCACTGGGCTTATAAGCAAATTCATCATAAATCATGTAAGCCGGTGATTTTCTGTACTCTGCCAAGGATGTCTCATAATCGGGGTATGTTTCCAAATGATATTTACTCCAAAACCCAACATACGTATGCATGTCATATAAAAAACCATTGATACTCATGGCACCTGCCATATACTTTACCATATCCGCAGACTTAAGGGCCGTCCCGACATATGATCCGGCCCCGCCCTCATCATATAGAGCACGGTCCAGACCTTTTTTTGCAATCTCCTCATTCAAACGGGCCTTGCCCGGAAAGCCATAGAAGTGATCTATGGCAAAGCATAATTCGTTGTAGTTAAACCCGGCCATGTCAGGGTCTCTTTTCATCCTGGCCTTGAGCGGTTCCAAATAATCCGGATACTGATCGATGATATCATCTCCGCACCGGAAATCGTTCAGATAAACATTTTCCCCGTTATACAGCACATAATGATAACTGAGATCGGAATAGATATCCGACAGGGTAGCCAGAGGGAAATAGACATCATCTTCATCTCCCCTCAGATCTATATCATATTTTGAAAACTCAAAGGTAACGGCTTCCGGTTTTCTCTCAACTGTCTTTCCCGCATAGCGTATAAAGGGAGCCCCGTCATAGTAAGTATTATCCATACCCTCCTGCACCTGGCCCATAAGGTTGGTGAAGGCGCTTATATCCTCACTGTACAGGGTATCCTTCCCCACATCGGCTGTGGCGGTCCCGGTATTGCTGGTCAAAAGATAGGTTCCGTCCTCCTTTCTCCTGACCTTCATCACTCCCCCCGGAAGGACCATGGCGTAAAAATCCCTGATGCCCACAAAGGGAACATGGGGCGCATCGTCATAAAACCTTAAGGAGATGGTCCCGCACGTACTGCCGGACTTCATCACTTTATTTTCGGATACAACAAAACTGTCATGATCCGGCGAAGTCCGGTCACCAAAAGACAGTACGCCATTTTGCACGGGGCTCTCTTCAAAAAGTCCGTCCCCTTCGGATGCGGCTGTCACAGCCCCGCCGTATACCTCGTCTTCAAGGCAAAAAGGAGCAGGATACAGCGGTTCCCCTGCGTAAGCAACCACCGATGCATCCTGCAGCATAAGCGCACATGCACATGCCAAAGCTATCATTCCCGATCTTTTCATCCTGTTTCCTAAGCCTCCATATTCATACTATCCACCGGGTCCTATACCCAAACCATTACTCAGCCGAAGGATCTTTTCATATCTCACGTATGGATGTGATGGTCCACACCTTTATGTTATATTCCTCAATGACCGCTCCGCAGTATTCACATACCTTGGTCTTCAGGCTTTTCACCGGAGCGCCGCAGTTCGGGCAGTTATATCCCATGGCCCGCTCACTGTCATCCTCCACCTTATCCCTGTCCTGAATATAGACCATCTCCAGTTCGAATTTTGTCTGATATGTGAGTTCCTCGCTGCCCTCCGTCACTTCCCCGTCCTTTATCCTGTTATGATGGCACTCCAGCGCGCTCTGAAAGGTGATGATACAGCGGCCGGGGTCCTTGAAATACTGGGATATCTCCATGCAGTGTATCTTTATATCGTCAAAATTTTCATGGATCCCCTGATCCTTTAGCATGTTAAGATGCATTTTGAGGGAGGTTTTAAGCTCTGCTCCCCCCTCCGTCAACAGAGAAGGATCCTCCTGGTCTATGGCCCGAAGATAGGACACCAGAGTGGCCTGGGCCCTCCTTTTCATCTCCGGATAATTAAACCCCGGAAAGTCCTCACCTATCCGGGGCAGATAGATGGCGGTATTGTTCCTGATGGCCTTTTTCCTGGAATACTTTTCGGTCTTCGCAGCCTCCCTAAGCCTGGATATCTCACCGTAATCCAGTGAGTTTTTTGACAGGTCATCAAAGCCGTCATAACTGTTCTTGTCATTGTCAAACAGTTTTTTTACAAAGAAGACATATAAGACAACGACCATCAATATAAAGCCGAAAAACTGACTGAAATATGATCCCATATCATTCACCCGATGCCCTGCTCAACTTCTTGAGCCACTGTTTTCTGTCATACATTTTTTTGTCTGCCCGCCGGAACACATCATTGTAATCCTCATCCCTGGCCTCACAGAAATCCTCCATCCCGCAGGCCACCGCCACACGGCCGTGTCTTTGATTGTCCTCAGTCATGGAATTAAATTCCGAAAGAAGCTGATTTCTCATTTCGAAATCCTCTCCCTCAAGGATCACCACGAATTCGTCTCCGCCTATACGGAACACCGGGCTGTGCTTAAACCTGGCGCAGATCTGATGACAGGCCTCCTTTATGGATTTATCTCCCGCATCATGGCCATGGACGTCGTTTATCTCCTTGAGATTGTTGAGATCAAAGACCGCCACCGAGTACGCCCCCAGGGTGCCCTCCTCCAGCCTGAATTCCATATCTCCCAGGGTTTCCAGATAGGCCAGCTTATTTTTCACGCCGGTGAGGGGATCCCTGTAGGCCTTCTGTCTGGCCGTTCCCATCTCACGTTTATGCTCGATAGTCTCATCCCGGTAGACAAAGGAATGGACCATGCAGGTAGCCAGAAGGCAGCCTACGGCATAAAAGGGAAGCAGCGGATACAGGGACTGCAGGGCGATAAAAACAGTCATGAAAATACCGGAAAATCCTATGGCCCTGTGGTGCATTTTTGCCCTTTCATCGCATTTTCGTGCTGCATACAGGGTATAAACCGAGGTCAGAAGGAAAAGCCCCATCTGGATGAATAAGGTGATATATCTGGCACTCTGTGGCTGATATTCACCGTCCGGAGCGAAGCCGAAGACAACGGGGACAAAAAAATTGATGATAAGGGCTATCACCTCAAATATGAAAATGCTCCCCCCGCTGTAAAGCAGCATCTTCCCGAATCTGCCCTTACTGTTCAGATATGAGACCACGAACCTGGTCCATAAAAAAACCGATATCACCATTGAAAGGAAATAGAATACCGTATCAATATATGTAAGAAAAACGATCCTCCACTCATACAGGGTCCCCCACAGGATATCGGATATATAATATGCCGTCACGGCATAGAGAAAATGACGGTACCTCTCCTGTGATCTGTTATCACCGACATTACCGTCCTTTCGCATGGCATCAAAATTTATGATCATGTGGATCGCTATGGAAAACAATCCGATGCTGGCGTAATACATACACTAAAGTCCCCTTTTCAAGGCCATATTATACACCAAATCAAGCCATATTGTAAAATCCTTCAACACTACGGGCCACCCGTATCCCGTCCACGGCAGCCGAAACTATGCCTCCCGCATAGCCCGCTCCTTCACCACAGGGAAACAGACCGTGAAGGTCCACACAGGCGCAGTCCTTATCCCTCAGTATCCTGACCGGGGATGAGGTCCTGCTCTCCACCGCAGCCATGAAAACCCCGGGCCGGTCAAAGCCTTTTATCTTCCTTCCGAAAGAGTTCATGGCCTGCAAAAATGCCTCCTCCATGAATCCCGGAAGGATCCCCCGAAGGTCTGCGGCTGCATACTCCCCCTTGATCCCGTCCGAAAGCATATCAACGGGAAACGAACCGGTCCTTCCTTCCATGTAATCCCCTAATCTTTGTACGGGGATACGCCCGCCTCCGGCCAGGAACGCCCGCTTCTCCAATAGCTGCTGAAAATACACACCCAGCAGCGGATCTTTGGGATCTGTCTCACACCCCGCTTCCCTGAGGGCCGCCGTATAATCATTTTTGTCCACCGCAACCACTATGGCGGAATTGGCCCATTTACCGCTCCGCCCGCTGTAGCTCATGCCGTTTATGCAAAGCTCGTCCTCATGGGCGGAGGCATTGACCACATAACCTCCGGGGCACATACAGAAGGAATAGACTCCCCTTCCATCCCGGGTCTTTGCCGTCAGCTTATAGGGAGCGGCCCCGAAGCAGTCCTTATATCTCTCACCGTACTGGGACAGATTGATGAGGCTTTGCTCATGCATCAGCCTGTAGCCTGCGGCGAAGCTCTTTGGCTCCATCTTTATCCCGGCTTCTTTAAGCATCCTGAAGGTATCCCGGCCGCTGTGCCCGG
>JAEEZH010000137.1 GCA_016288495.1 Lachnospiraceae bacterium | reverse complement strand
GTGAATACCGCGATAACACAGGCACTGGGGGATGCAGGCAACGCCTCCGGCGAAAAGTACAGACCCTCCGCCCTGCCCTCCCTCCTTCCGAATTTAGCAGATAAGATCCAGGATCAGGCCAACGAGAGGCTCAGGACCTCACGTGGGATAGAGCTGGTTTCCCTGGGCTTTGAAACCTTCAAACTAACGGAAAATGATTCAAAGACCGTACACGAGATGCAGCTTGCCGCCACTTTTGCCGCTCCGGATGCCGCTCCGGTCAGCGGGCCTGATACAGGCTCCGGTCCCACGATTGTTGACACCCCTGCGGCCAGCCCCGTTACCACATACAACTTCTGCCCCGAATGCGGCTCCAAAGTTTCGGGAGGCAGCTTCTGCAGGGAATGCGGATTCAAACTGGTCTGACACTTATGCTATCTTCCAGCTGACGGCCTGCTTTCTGCCTGAGACAAAGTTCCTGTAGATACCCTGCTCTTTCATCAGCTCGTCGTGCTTTCCCCTTTGAACGATCCTTCCCTTATCTACCACAATGATCTGGTCAGCGTTCCTGACAGTTTTCAGCCTATGGGCTATCATGATGATCGTCTTTTCCTTCGTAAGATTCCCTATCGCATCAGACAATTCCTTTTCGTTTTCGGGATCCACATTTGCAGTAGCTTCATCAAGCACGATGATCGGCGCATCCTTCATGATGGCACGGGCAATGGATATACGCTGCTTTTCGCCGCCGGATATGGTTGCACCGCCCTCACCGATCACAGTGTCATACCCCTCCGGCAGGGACATTATAAAATCATGACAGCAGGCTTTTTTTGAAGCCTCGATCACTTCGTCAATGGAAGCTTCCGGTCTGCCGAATCTGATATTGTTGGCAATGGTATCTTCAAACAGATAGACCCGCTGGAACACAAAGCTGAAATTCTCCATCAGGGAATCAAAGCTGTAATCCCTGACATTTCTTCCCCCAAGTGTCACCTCTCCTTCATTCACATCCCAGAATCTTGCGATCAAAGAGGTCAGGGTCGTCTTTCCTCCACCGGAGGGGCCTACTATCGCCGTTGTAGTCTTCTCCCTGATATCAAGGGTCACATCGTCTATGATCTTTCTGTTTTCGTATGCAAAGCTCACATGGTCAAGATGGATATCCCTTGTCTCAGGATGGATATCCTCACCGTCTACATCCATCTGTTCTGTTTCCAGTATCTCATTGGCCAGATCCACGCCCTTTCCTATGATCTTAAGCAAAGCCGTATATATTCCGGCACTGTCCAGTGATTCAAATACCATGAACGAACACATCAGCATGGTTATCAGATAATTCAGCTCCATTGTCCCCGTAAAATAGAAGTACAGCGATGCCGCAGATATTACCACGCCGGCCAGTTTACATATCAGCATCTGAAATCCCACCGCCGGTATCGCCGTTGTTTCTGCCTGGATATCTGCCTTCTTTTTTCTTTCCACGCTGTTTGCGATCCTTGAGGAATTTCGTGCAAAGATATTGTAATTTCTTATCTCGGCTATACCCTGAATATATTCGAGCATCACCCCGACCATTTCACGGTCCGCTTCGATCTTCTCATCAGCCACCCTTGCTATCTTGCGGTTTGTGACCGTATTGACGAGTAAAAATACAGCGATGCAGATCATCGAAATAAGACCGATCCGCACATCAAACAAAAACATGCCGATGGCGATCACCGCAGTGGTGATGCTCCCTTTCAACACCATCATGATGGCACGGGTTGCGATGTCGCTCATCTGCTCAAGGGTGTTTGTCGTAACTGAAGTGATCCGACCAAGACTTGTATCATTAAAATACCCCATGGGCAGATACCGCAGATGTTCTCCGATCTCGATACGCTTCTGTGCACAGGTATCATAACCTGCTTCCGTCTGCAGCATACTTGAAAACCGGTCCACCACCATCTTGCCCAAAGTGGATACCAGCATGAATCCGATAACCGTCATCAGGGTTTTTGAATTTATCTCTTTGTTCAGTACGGCAGTGATGGCAAAAAAAGCCGCCGGTATCCTCATGGCACCGAAAAGTGCGTCCAGTACTCCAAGCAAAACGGAGCCGTAAAACTTCTTCCTGTTCGTTTCATTACAAAAATCAAAAAATTTTTTCAGCATCTTAAGCATATGCTGCCTCCTTTCCTCTCACGGCCTCCGGATCTGTCTGATATTCCGGTTCATCACTGCCTCCGTCATCCTTTGCGCTGCTGTGAGCCTTCCACATCTTTCTGTACAGCATACTGCTTCCCAAAAGTTCCCTGTGTGTACCGGCAGCGTCCACATTTCCGTTATTGATGACATAGATCTTATCCGCAGTGACTATGGTGGAAAGCCTGTGTGCTATAACGATCAGCGTTCTGCCTTTTACAAGTTTGGCAACGCTCTCCTGGACCAGGGCTTCATTTTCCGGATCGGTATATGCCGTAGCCTCATCCATGATGACCACGGGGGCATCCTTCAGCATCGCCCTGGCTATACAGATCCTCTGTCTCTCTCCCCCCGACAGATGGCCTCCCGCTGTGCCGACCTGCGTATCATAACCGTTTTCCAGACCCAGGATAAAATCATGGCAGCCGGTTGCCTTAGCAGCATTTATCACTTCTTCATCAGATGCGCCTGCCTTTCCAAGCCTGATATTTTCTTTTACTGACATATCAAACAAAAAATTATCCTGGGCAACGTAGGCGGTCTGTCCCATATAATAGTCGATCGGCAGCTTTCTGATATCCACTCCGCCATAGGTGATCATTCCCGAATCGGTATCCCACAGTGAATCGATAAGCCTTGCAACAGTGCTCTTTCCGGAGCCCGAGGGTCCTACTATCGCGGTCACCTCCCCCTGCTTAATATCCATATCGATCCCATGAAGGACTTCCTTATCCTTATATGTGAAGCAAACATCCCTAAGGCAGATATCCGAACCCTGCGGCTTTTGTGTAACAGCCTCAGGTCTTTTCATTTCTTTTCTCTCCAGTATTTCAGTCACTTCCCCAAAGATCGAATTCATCTTGGCTATGTCGTCCATGTATGAAAAAGCGATGATAAGCGGCGTGATGAGTCCGGCCGACAGAATGATACAGGTAATGAAATCCTCTGCGGAGAGACTCCCGTTTCTGACAAGGAGCAATCCCACGGGAAGCACCCCCAGAAAAGTAGCCGGCGTGAACGACATCGTTCCGGCCTGAGGCCAGATACACTTTCTCATCCAGTCGATAAAACAGTCCGCTCCTTCCCTTGCGGCATTTACAAACTTCTCATAGGAGCTTCCTGTTTTACCAAAAGCCTTTATTACTTCGATACCGTTGATGTATTCCACTGCCGTATCATTCAGATATTTGGTTTTCTGTATTGTGACCTCAAACTCTCCCTTGCTTCTGGCAAACATTACCACACAGAATATCAGTCCGATAAATACGGAAATAAGATTTGAAAATGCCATCCTCCAGTCGATAGCGATCAGGTATATAAACATCACTGCGGGAAGAAGTATGTTTGCGGAAAACTCAGGTACGATGTGAGCCAGTGTAGTCTCCATCGAATCCACACGCTCAACAATGATATTTTTATAGCTTCCGCTGTTGTCATCAAGAACTGACCCAAGGGGGATCTTTGAAAGCTTTTCACAGATCTGCTGCCTTATACCTCCGAGCACATTGAAAGTAGCCACATGTGACAATGTGGTAGACAGATTATGAAAAACGATCCTTACGATCCAGGCTGCCGCCATAAGAATGACCCGTTTCACATAATACTCAGGATCAGTATTTCCACTCAAAAGATTTCTTACGATATCCGCTATGAGCAGATAAGGTATGAACGATGCCGCCACGCCCAGGATGGCAAGCACTACACTTCCTGAAAAATAATACTTTTTCCGTCCTGCAAATTCCAGGATCCAGGACAATAAACTACGTTTCTTCATCTATCATCTCTCCCTTTGTTTTGTGTGATTAGCATATGCTAACTACATGGTTAAAAAATTGCCGGTGCCCGTGACCGGCAGGTTAGCCTTGCCTAACCATTTGCATTCTACCATATTTTTTTATTTTGTCAATATGTTACCTGTACCGCCGATATCATAACCTTCAAACTTATATAAATCTCCGTGAAGCTGAAGGATCATATTCGGTCTTATCGAGATGTAATCATGACTCTCATGGATTGTATTAAGTACATCCCTGTATCCGGCAATCTCTCGCTCGTTCCTCGTCTTAGGCGTGGTCTTATCCTTTACAAG
>JAEEZH010000012.1 GCA_016288495.1 Lachnospiraceae bacterium | reverse complement strand
TCTGCCGTCTCAGGCTCCGCCTGCACCGCCGGTGTCTCACCTACCAGGGGTATTACAAAAGGATCCTTTTCCTGCTTTTCCTTTTCTCTTTCCTGCCTTTCCTTTGCTTCCCTTTCCTCACGTTCAAGGCGCTGCCGCTGCCTCTCACGCCTCATTTCTTCTTCACGTTCCCTGCGTTCCCTGCGGACAGCCTTCCTCTGTTCATTTTTTTCCCGAAGCTGCTCATACCTTTCCCTGCCGACCCTGGAGGTCTCATGATACCTGTCTTCTATCATATCGGAGCCGCTGGCTATTATGTCAAAAAGAGAGGCCTCGGTCACTATCATCAGACAGATGATGAAAATGAGGAGGGATACCAGCCAGGCTCCCACCAGGCCCAGTGCATTATAAAGGCCAACAGCCGCATAGCCGCCCAAAAGACCGCCTCCGGTATGATTCTCGCTGCAGAATTTATAAGGATTGTCATGGGAAGCCAGATAGTCGTTTATGACAAAAAGATGAGCCACCACGCAGACATCCACAAAGATCAGGATGCCGCAGATATATTTCATCAAAAAGCCTTCGGTGCCCGAAAGCAGAAAATACAGAATGATCGCAGCTGCCAGGGCAAGAGGAAAAACAAAGGCACAGATACCGAAAAGCCCGAACTCCACGGCACTTATGAATTTGCCCACCACTCCCAGAAGATTGATGTTTGAAACAAATAAAAGGATACAAAAAGCAAGGGCCCCGATCACATATATCTCGGGACTCACACTGCTCTTTCTTTTTTGGGAAGACCTTTTTCCGGCTGTTCTTCTCCCTGATGTATTCGATTTAGCTCTTCTCTTGCGCGTCGCGCCGGCCATTTTCTTCCTCACTTAAAATATGCTACCAGACATACTATTCCCGCTATCAGACAGTAGATACTGAATATGGTGAACTTGTTTCTGCGCACCACCAACATCATGGTCTTTATGCAGACGAATCCGACTACTGCCGCCACTGCCATGCCTGCGAGATACATGGGGATCTCCCCCGAAGGCGGCGGCGACTGGGCCACATCCTTAAGCTCCAGCACGGCGGCTCCCAGAATGGCGGGAACGGACATGATGAAGGAAAATTTCACCGCAAATTTCTTCTCAAAACCCAAAAGCAGACAGGCCGCTATGGTGGAACCGGATCTGGACACTCCCGGCAGGGTGGCTACGCCCTGGACCATACCTGTGATAAAACCATCCAGATAAGAGACCGTACTGGGGAGCTTCTTTCCTCCCTTGCATCTGTCCGCCACAAAAAGGATCATGGACGTGCAAATGAGGCCTATGCCCGGAACCAGCAGACTCTCTCCGGCCACCTCCACGAAATCCTTCCCCGCTATTCCCATAATGCCTGTGGGAATGGTGGCGACTATCACCAGCATCACAAATTTGCGGTAAGAGCCGGTGACTACCCTGTCATATGCGTATTTCTCATCCTTTGAGAAACAGTTGTGAAAAAAGATCCCCAGATTATGACAAAAATCCAGGAGCATCCCGATGCCTTCCTTGAACAATGCCAGGATATCCGCCCAGAATGCCACAAAAACAGAGATCAGCGTCCCCACGTGGAGCAGCACATCGAAGAGTATGCCGGTATCGGTATCCGCATGAAATATACATTTGAATATCGCCAGATGGCCTGAGCTGGATACAGGCAGAAACTCGGTGAGTCCCTGGATCAGTCCCATGCCCATTGCCTTTAGCAGGTTCATACGTCAAAGTCCTCCTCTTCATTTATATTGAAATCAAACTCGACCTCCCGGTCCTTTGGTCTTTCCCTTATCTCCATATGGTTCTCAAGCATGGAACCGTCAGCGCCGTCATTTTTTTCGGTTTCCTCATAAGTCCCGGCTCCCAGCACGTCGTCCAGAGTGATGACGCCGCCGTCATCCTCGGGCCAGTCTTCATCCTGCAAAGGGGCGGGCTTTTGTGAAAAGCCGGCGGCCGCAATACCGTTTCCGGCAGGGGCATCACTTTCAATGGGTTCGTTCCATGCACCGGCCCCGGACATTCCCTGGGCTCTGGCAATGACGTCATCAAGAGTCAGGACTTTTCCTTCCTCTTCCTCATCAGCCTTCAGGGCATTGGCTTTTGCCCTTTCCTTCTTTTTTTCCTCCCATTCCCTGTCCCAGGCCCGTTGTTCGGCTTCGGCTTTGGCTCTTCGCTCCGCCTCTTCAAGAGCTTTTTCCTGTTCTAACTTCTGCTGCTCCTCCTGCATCCGCCTGAAGGCCTTTGCGCGAAGGGCACTGTACACTTCCCCGAATAGACCGCCGCAGAATACCGTCAAAAGACAGAAGCACTCGGTATGGTCCATGCTGGAGGTACCTGACAGGGCTGTCTGGATCACACTGGCCAGAATGAACAGCCGCAATACAAAATAGTCGGACTGCTTCAGCACCCAGTTCATCACCACGCAGGCGAAGGCCGAGGTCAGCACGCAGCCATATGCTATCTGACACTGCAGCGGCGAATGATAGTAGAGCACACTCTGTGCGTAGTCCTCACTTCCCCAGATAGCGGGCAGTTCCAGCTTTATCCCATCCACGGGAAGAAAGGCATGAAAATATGGCAAAAAGACTTCCTTCATGGAAGCCTTAAGATCCACGGCTTTGACCACGCACAGAAGAAGGAACACAAGCACGCAGGCCAGCGCCAGGATCAGAGAATATATCACCCTTTCTTTTTTGCTGTCCGGATTGATGCCTTTTCTGTTCACCTGATAAAAAACAATGAACAGGATCTCCCCCAGGGGAAGGATAAAGGCCACGGGATTAAAAAATGCGGCAAAGCCCGCCGATACGGCGGCGCCTGCAACCACGGGCACTATTTCGTTTAACGAAAGCTCCATCCTGGACATCCGCCTGGAATAAGCAAAAAGATACAGGTTCAGTGTCACAAAGGTGGCTGCAAAAATATGTATATTGGCCACCGACGCCACGCAAAGCTGCGACGGGACCAGCATCATCAGACCGTACACTGCAACGGAAGCCACCCGCCCCGAAACCATGCGGGCCAGGCGGTAAGTAAAAAACGCACACAGGACATGTACGCACATGAACACGCTTCCGAGAATGGACTCGTCAGCCCCCAGCCCTCTGTAAAAAAGCGACACAAAACGTACCACTCCGTAAAGCGCGGGGGTCTCGGTAAAGGATCTGAGCGCAGGGGAATGTGCCTTCAGGATCGAAGGATCCAAAGCCACCGCAAAACTCATACCGTGGATCCTGTAGGGATCCAGAAGGCCCATGGCGTATGAGGTATTCTGAGCCAGCTCCAGTCCCGCCAGGGTGATTATCAGAAGTACCACGAACTCCGTGATGTTAAAGATGAGCTGGAATCTGTTTGACCTGCGGTCGGGAAACAGCTGGGACAGACAAAAACCCACCAAAAAAGCGCCAAAAAGGAATACCACGAGGGCCATGGCCCACATAAGCACTCCTCTTAGCCCGAAGCCTGCCGCGGTACCTATTATAAAAAACAGGATCACCACAGCCAGAACCGAATATGTCAGGATATTTATTATTGAAAGTATCCTATTCTTCGTCATAGTTTGTATAAACGGCCTGCACGTCGTCGTCGTCGTCAAGCATGTCCAGCGTCTTGGTCAGATTCGCGATATCCTCCTCGGAGGAAAGCTTCGCATAATTCTGGGGGATCATGGTGACCTCAGCCGAAGCCATGGGAACCTTTGCATCCTCAAGAGCCTTTCTCACCGTCTCAAAATCATCAGGCGCGGTGATTATCTCGTAGGAATCCTCCTCCTCGGAAAAGTCCTCGGCTCCCGCATCCAAAGCCAGCATCATCAGCTCATCCGCATCGGTCTCATACTCTTCCTTGTCTATGAGTATCTGTCCCTTTTCGTCGAACATATAGGATACGCAGCCCTGGGTACCCATGGAGCCGTAACCCTTTGTGAAAGCCATGCGGACATTTGCCGCCGTCCTGTTTTTGTTGTCTGTCAGGGCGTTCACTATGATGGCTATGCCGCCGGGGCCGTAGCCTTCATAGGTGACATGCTCATAGTTCACTCCGTTGCCCTCACCCGCTGCCTTTTTGATACCTCTTTCGATGGTGTCGTTAGGCATGTTGGAAGCCTTGGCCTTTGCGATGACCTGGGCAAGCTTGAAATTGTTGGCAGGATCGGGGCCGCCGGACTTTACCGCCACCGCGATCTCACGTCCCAGCATGGTGAAAACCTTTCCCTTGGCTGCATCGTTCTTTTCCTTTTTATGTTTGATGTTGGCAAATTTTGAATGTCCGGACATTTATCTTCCTCCATATATTTTCTTATTATCAAAAAGCATCAGCCATTTATTTTACCATGATTACACTGCTTTAGTCAAACCGTGATCCTCTCCACCCTGGAGCTGATATGACAGGCCAGCTCGTAATTCAGAAGTCCCGTCAGCTGCTGCCACTGCTCAAAGGTGATGGTCTCACCTTTGTCGCTTCCGATCAGTGTCACGACATCACCCTCAGCCACTCCCGGGATGTGGGAAACATCCACCATGAACTGGTCCATGCAGACCCTTCCCAGGATAGGCGCCCTGTGCCCTCTGATCAAAACGCTCCCCTTATTCGAAAGGGACCGGGGCACTCCGTCCGCATATCCTGCGGGGATGGTAGCCACCTTCATCTCCTTTTCACTGACAAAAGTCCCGCCGTAGCTGATAGGCGTATGGGCAGGCACGGTTTTGATATAGGCTATTACGGATCTGAGTTCCATGACGGGTTTTAAGGCTACCGCGTCAAAGCTGACCTCCTGTGATGGATACAGGCCGTAGGTAGTGATGCCGGAGCGCACCATATCCATGGCATACTCGGGGAATCTGATGATCCCCGCGCTGTTCAGGCAATGGCTGAGTTTTATTGAAACCCCTGCCTTCAAAAGATCATCCCTGAAAGCTGCAAATTTCTCAACCTGCCCTCTTGTAAAATCGTCATCCGGCGTATCGGCCTTTGCAAAGTGGGTAAAAAAGCCCTCTGTCTCGATCCCGGGCAGGGACGCTATCTCCTTTATCTCGGATATGGCATCCTCACTCTTCACATAGCCTATGCGGCCCATTCCCGTATCCGCCTTGATATGGATATATGCCTTCTTTCCCTGCTTCTGTGCCTCTTCGGAAAGGGCCAGGGCCATTTCCTTTTTGAAAACGGCACATCTTATCTCCAATGCCACCAGCTGTTCGTAATCCTCGGGAAAAGTATATCCCAGTATGAGCACCGGCTTTTTGATCCCGCCTTCCCGCAGATGGAAAGCCTCCCCCGCGGTGGCCACCGCATAGCCCCACACATAGGGAAGGGTCTCGAATCTTTCAGCCAGGGGCAATGCGCCGTGACCATACCCGTCCGCCTTTATAACGGGCATAATAAGAGGCGGCTTTTTGTTTCCCGCCGCCACGTTATCGTAAAGGTTTTTGATATTGTATTCGGCATTATCGACACTGATATATGCCTTTATCCTTTTATTGAGCTCCATTTTCCTTTGCTGCCTCCCTGGCCTTCTGTTCCTTTATAGCCTTCTGACGGTCCAGGATCTCCTGGCGTTTACCTTCTATGTCGTATTTTATATCAAAAAGCTCCACCACATCCGGTCCGAAGATATCGTGCATGTAGGAATACATTTCCACATTCTTTATCTCCATCTCCTGCTTTTTGACTATATTCTTTTTAAGCTCCACCCTGACGGTGGTGATCCAGTCACTGATCTGCGCTATATTTCCGGAGTTTTCACTTATGAGGGCGTAACAGGCGTCCATGGTGAGGAGCATCAGCTTCCTGTTGACGATATTGATCTCCCTGGGGAGATCCAGGCTCCTCTCCTCATTGTCCTCGGCCTTTTTGTTTATCTCATCGATAAGACGGGAATTCTCTTCCTTTTTCTTCTTTGACTGCTTGTCGTCGCTGTCCATGAGAGCCACTATCTCGTCCATGAGCTGGCTCTTCAGGGCACGCATCTTCCCGGCCTCGGTATTGATCCTGCCCTGTTCCTTCAACAGGCCGTTCAACTCCTCCTCCAGGGCAGTGATCTCATCGGTCTTTTCGATGAAACGGAAGATCCTGTGCCATTTATTGTCGAGGGTCAGAGGCCCGATAGTCTTTCCCTCGAGAGCCTTTTCAAATTCAGACTGTTTACCCATAACAAATAATCCTGTCCGAAGGTCAGTTCTTTCCCTTTGAGGCGTTTATTTTTTCCATTCTGTCCCTTTTTGACTTCATGGCGTACGACAGTCTCATAAGGCTGTCCGACAGATGCACGTTTTCAACCGATACGTCATCCGACACGTCCAGATCCACATGGGAAAAATTCCAGATAGCCTTTATCCCGCAGGCCACTATCCTCTCCACCACCTTGGTGGAAGCCGTGGCCGGTATACAGATGACCGCTATGTCCACCTCGTTGTTGCGGATGAAGTCCTCGATCCCGTCAATGGGCATGATGGGTATGTCGCGGATCTTTTTGCCATAGAGAAAAGGATCGATATCAAAGATCCCCTTCATATGGAAACCGCGCCGTTCAAAATTCACATAACCCGCCAGAGCCTTACCCAGGTTTCCCGCGCCCACCAGGATCAGGTTATGCTGTCTGGAAAGTCCCAGTATATTGGCGATCTCGGAATAAAGAAGCTCAACATTATATCCATAGCCCTGATGTCCGAAGCCGCCGAAATTATTTAAATCCTGTCTGATCTGTGATGCAGTTACGTTCATCATCTGGGACAGTTCCCTGGATGAAATACGCTCGACTTTTTTATCCTTGAGCATCCCCAGATATCTGTAATATCTGGGCAGCCTGCCTATAACGGCCTGAGAAATCTCTTTTTCCATAAGATGAGCCCCCCTCGTTTTATAGTCCATTATATTTTACAATCCATTGTATTTTACCTTTTTTTTACAGAATTGTCAAATATTTAACCATGTGCGTGTTCAGCAAAATAAGCGTCGAATACCCTTTTGGCAGCCGGCACCGCATAGTCCGAGCCGCTTCCCGCTCCTTCTATCACCACCGTGACAACGATCTTTTGTTCCCCTGTGCCGGCATAGCCCGTAAACCAGGCGTGGCTATCGCCTTTTTCAGAGCCGAACTCCGCCGAGCCCGTCTTTCCGGCCACCTCGTACGAAAGACCCGACAGCTTCGTGCCGGTTCCCGTGGCCACCACCTCTCTCATGTATTCATCCAGGAAAGCCGCCTCCTTTTCACTCATGAGCCTCTTATGATTCGAGGCTTCGTACTTCTTCACCGTCTCCCCGTCATAATTCTCTATCCGATCGATGAGCAAAGGTTTTTTCAGCATTCCGCCGTTTGCCACTGCGGAGGTGATCAGCGCCATATGAAGAGGAGAGATCACGGTCTTTCCCTGACCTATGGCGGTATGCAGTTTTTCCTCGCACAGGGAAGACCGCTCCAGCATAAACTCGCTCTGTCTGCAGCCCAGCTTTCCCGGAAGCTCTTTGTTAAACAAAAGAGCTTCCGCGGTTTTCCTGAAACGGCCGTTATCCAGGGTGCTGCCGATATTTGCAAAGGAAGAATTACAGGATTTTGCAAAGGAGGTCTTAAGATCGATCTGTCCGTGCACTGACCCGTGATAGCATCTGATGGTCACATCCTCAAGGGTAAAACTGCCCTTACAGTTAAATGCATAATCCTCACAGTTTTCATTCTCTCTCATATACTCAAGGAGAGTAACTATCTTAAAGGTGGAACCCGGAGGATAAAGCCCCTGGGTAGCCCTGTTCAAAAGGGGACTTGCCTCAGTCATGGTATTCAGTTCATCCCAGTCCTTTGCTATGGTATTGGGATCAAAACCCGGATTTGACGCCATGCAGAGTATATGCCCGGTCTGCGGGTCCATGGCGACTATGGCGCCCTTATAAAGGCCCAGAGCGTCATAGGCTGCCTTTTGCAGCCCTGTATCCAGTGTGGTGACAATATTGTCTCCGATATTCTTTTCCTCGGCCATCTGCCTGGACAGCTTTTCGTTGAGCGCGGCGTTGGACGTGAGCAGGCTGATGTTCGCCATCTGCTCTATGCCGCTTTTTCCCTTTCCCGTATATCCCACCACATGGGCAAACACAGGCCCATAGGGGTAGATCCTCTCCTCACCCGACTTTCTCTCCTGAGTGTAGGCCAGGGTCTGCCCGTCTGCGGAGATTATCTTTCCTCTCACCACCTTGAGAGCCAGAGTCTCCTGACGGGGATTGTAGGTATTGTTTATATCGTCGGTGCTGGAGAACTGGACATAATATGCAAAATACCCGGTCATCAAAAGAAACAACAGGGTAAAGAGCACCATCACCACATATATCTGTTTTTTTGAATCATCATTGTTTTTTTGCATAATGAGTCGATTCCTGATAAATGCCCTGAATGGCGGCAAACATAACAAGCGTCACTATGACCGAAGTCCCGCCGTAGCTCAAAAGCGGCAGCGTCACACCGGTCAGGGGGATGAATTTCGTCACCCCTCCTATGGTCAGAAACATCTGAAAGCCGTAGACCACGGAAAAGCCCAGGGCCACCAGCCTGAAAAAGTCATCCTTTACCTTGAGCGCTATGTTTATGAACATGAGGAAATTGCTCATACAGATAAGGATGATGCAGATGCCGAAGATACATCCGAATTCCTCGGATATGGCGGCAAAGATAAAATCGGCCTCCACCACAGGGATCTTTTTCGGAGTACCGCCCCCAAGGCCCATTCCGAACCAGCCCCCCGTGCCTATGGCAAAAAGGGACTGGGTGATCTGATAACCCTGGCCGTCAATATGTGAAAAGGGATCAAGAAATGCCGTCACCCTGGTCCTTACATGAGAAAAGAGCTTATAACCGGCTACGGAAAACAGAGCTCCCAGCAACGCCCCGGTAAGAAGATACCTCACCTTTTTTGTAGCCACATAGACCATGATCACATAGACCACGAAAAAGATAAGGGCGCTTCCCAGATCCTTGGAAAGAGCCAGTATACCTATATGAGCCAGGGCAAAGACTGTGGTAATGACCAGTCTTTTTATGCTCTGATCCTCATAGAGCATCCCCGCCACAAAAAAGACAAAGATTATCTTTACAGCCTCAGACGGCTGGAAGGTGATATTCCTGATGGTGAAGGAAAGCTTCGAGCCGTAGGTCACGCTGCCCAGGATCAGGACTATCCCCAGGATGACCAGTCCCACCCCGCCCCAGATAAGGGTCAGATGAGTAAAAAGCGGCTTTGCGAATTTCATGAGAAACGGGATCACAAGAGCGATCACCATACCCGCCACGGCTATGATAAACTGCCTGACGCATTTTGATGAAGAAAGCCGCTGAAGCATCACGAAACTGACGCACAGCAGCATGCAGAGATTGTTTATTATAAGCGGCTGGGATCTTTTGTATATCACTCTGTACAGGATGATGAAGGTGAGGATCAACAGAAGCTGCACGGCATAAAAGACCACCAGACCCTCGTCCCAGCCCTTCATGATCAGCACGGCATAGCCTCCGGTATGAAACATCACCATGAATACATTCTGGATGATGTAAAAGGCGCGCTGGTCATCGTGGTCCGGATATCTGAATACGATGAACCCGTTAAGGGTAAAGAATGCGATACACAATATAAAATAATATTTGGACAGCTCGGTTATGATATTTATCATAAAACACTCTTCCTGAAATGGCCCTTAGTGTGGTCAGCCGTCTTCAAAGGCCCATCCCCAAAGGCCCGGGAGAGGATCTCTGAAACCTCGTTCCCAGACTCGATGGTAAAATGAAAACGGACTGCACCGATCTTTGAGTTCCTTATGGCATCCAGCTCGGAAAACAGGCAGAGGGGCTTGGGGTTCAGCACCCTGTTATAGCAGAATTCACAGTCTCTGATAACCGGGAGCTTTTGTTTATACCGGTCTGTAATATAGCTCACCTTGTTTTCACCGTCTTTGCCCCTGTGGCATGAACCCTTGGTTTTTTCGATACAGCCTGCGCTGAGCATCATATTTATCCTGCCGTAATACAACAGCTCACTTTCCCCAAGGTGCCCTCTTTCCCTGATCTCATGGATATTAAGCTCCAGGGGGAGGGTAAGGACAGCGGCCCCGCCCTCCAGGAAATGACGGCAGGCACTTGAATTAAGGGTATACAGTCCTGCGTCGGTCACCACCGGCTTATCCCCGTCAAGAAGCCTGTTGCACAGGCCAAGGCCCTCATAGCTGCGAACCAGAACCCCCATTATATCAGGATCCTCATTCACCTGACGGATGATATTTTCCACTGTCCCCATATCATCATTCCTTATAACATAGGGGAGGGCCGCATAAATTTCGGCCCCCGGTGCCCCGGAAAGGATCAGATCCTTTGCACTTTCCAGAAGGGAGGCTTCCACGTATATACGTTTGAAATACCCCGCATATTTTTCGTTAAGAGCCGCGAGAAGCTGTTCCGTCGTCTCAAAGCATAAGGTGTATTCCGGTCCATTCACCTTGACATTTTCCCCGATATGATCCACGGTATCCATATTGTTTTCCGGGGTATGTTCCGCGATCCCTTCCCCCTCATCTTTGTCTTCAACAGATTCCGGCCGGCCTTCGCCTGTCTTCCTTAAATACGGCGTTATCAGGGATGCGGCCAGTGCCTCCAGCCCCTTTCGCCTCAGGTCATTGAGTTCGCCCACGGAAATAAAAACATCCTCACCGGCCTCTATCCTTACGGCTCCGGCACAAAAACAGGTGCCCCCTGTCTTTGAAAGCTGCTTTATTATGCGCTGTGCATCCATGGGTGCCTTTTTAGCCTTCTGACAAAGCCCCCCTGTGACAGTCACGCTGTTTTCTCCCCGGGACAGGATGAGCACCGCATTCTCTCCGGCCTTAAAATATCCATCCATATCAACAGATATTGTAGCAGGGGTTATTTTAATCTCATCCTTCACCCCTGTCCCATTTTCGGTAACACCGGATATTTCACTGTCCGCATTGTATGACGAAGCTGTCATGCTGATGAGATCACGCCCGTTTCTTTTAAAGTAATAACCGGTGCCGGCTTCTCCTCTTACATACTGGCGTGTCAGGAGTTCATAATCTTTTTTAAACTCGGAGACATCCGTGTCAAGCTTTCCGGAATAATACAGATCAATATATTTGCGATAGATCTTCGTCACCGTCATGGTATATTCCGGCTTTTTCATCCTGCCCTCTATCTTAAAGGATGAGATCCCCGCTTCTATAAGTTTATCCAGCACATCCAGGGTACACATATCCTTCATCGACAGCGGATATTTAAATCCGGATCCCATGTCATAGGGCAGTCTGCAGGGCTGGGCGCATCTGCCTCTGTTCCCGGATCTGCCTCCCAGGAAACTGGAGAAAAGGCACTGTCCGGAATAGGAATAGCACATGGCCCCATGTATGAAACACTCCAGTTCCACGTCTGTCATATTTCGTATGTTTTTTATTTCCTCCAAAGTGAGCTCTCTGGCGGGCACCACCCTGCTCACTCCCAGATCACGCATGTAATTGATCCCCTCGATGCCGCAGATGCTCATCTGGGTGCTGGCATGAACCGGCAAAAGAGGAAACTCTTTTCTTAAATAACGCACGATACCTATATCCTGGACTATAACGCCGGAAAGTCCCCTTTCATACAAGGGAGCCAGATAGTCATAGATATCCTTGAATTCTCTTTCTTTGCAAAGGGTGTTCAGGGTAAGGTACAGTTTCTTACCCAGGATGTGAGTGGTCTCTATGGCCGAAAGAAGCTCGGCATCAGAAAGATTACCTGCATAAGCCCTGGCGGAAAAACACTGTCCTCCCGCATAAACTGCGTCGGCCCCGGCCGAAAGCGCTGCCAGAAAGCCCTCATAGGTCCCTGCAGGCGATAAAAGCTCTACCATCTTACTTCTTTTTCGAAGCCTGTCTCACCTGGATCTGGGCAGTGACAAGCTCATGCTTCATATCATACAGTTCATTGTTTTTGTTTTCGATCTCGCCCTTGAGACGCTCTATCTCGTCAAGGGCCTTAAAGTAATCGTCGGCTATATTGAGCTGCATATACAGGCTCTTGGTATCATATGTGAGAGCTTTGAAACTCTCCTGCTCATTGGCTTCATCATATTTTTTGTTCAGATAATCCGCTACCTTTTTAAGATGTTCGCTCTCATATCCGCTCAGGATAAAGCCTTTTCCCGCGATCACGACTCTTGTTTTATTGTCATCCATAATATCCATCGCCCCTTCCCTTATAAGGAGATCATTTTTCCGAAAGGTGATCTATAGCCGACTGGGTCAGCACCCGTCCCCTGGGAGTACGCATGATCAGTCCGTTTTGTATAAGATACGGTTCATACACATCCTCTATAGTGCCCGGATCCTCACCTATGGCCGCAGCCAGAGTATCCAGTCCCACAGGGCCGTTATCAAACTTCCGTGCCATGGTGTTAAGGAGCAGCCTGTCTATGGCGTCCAGCCCCAGCCTGTCCACATCCATTATGTCCAACGCTTCCTTAGCCACCTGTCCGGTGATGACTCCGTCATATTTTATCTGGGCATAGTCCCTTATTCGCTTTAAAAACCGGTTGGCCAGTCTGGGGGTACCCCTTGACCTTCTGGCCAGTTCCATGGCTCCCTCGTCGTCTATCACCACCGACAGACGCTTTGCGGAATTCCTGATTATGGTCTGCAGCTCATCCACGGTATAGAATTCCAGCCTGTGGATGACGCCGAATCTGTCTCTTAAGGGAGCGGTCAAAAGACCGGCCCTGGTGGTGGCTCCCACCAGCGTGAATTTCGGCAGATCCAGCCTGATGGATCTGGCTGTGGGGCCCTTGCCTATCATAATGTCGATGGCATAGTCCTCCATGGCGGGATAAAGGACCTCTTCCACCTGACGGTTAAGCCTGTGGATCTCATCTATAAAAAGCACATCTCCCTGGGACAGGGAATTAAGTATGGCCGCCAGTTCCCCCGGCTTTTCTATGGCCGGTCCGGAAGTAACCTTCATATGGGTGCCCATCTCGTTGGCTATTATGCCGGAGAGCGTGGTCTTACCCAGCCCGGGAGGGCCGTAAAAAAGCACATGGTCCAGCGCGTCCCCTCTTTCCTTAGCCGCATCTATATATATCCGGAGCATGGACTTTGCCTTGTCCTGCCCTATATAGTCCGAAAGAGTCTGGGGCCGCAGTGACCCTTCTATCCTGTAATCCTCCTCCGTAACCTGCGTCTGAATAACTCTCTTTTCACTCATCTTATATATTTAAGCGCCTCTTTAATGATATCCTCTGAGGTCATATCCTCCGTTCCGGACAGGCTCCTTATGGCAGCGCCGCTCTGGGAAGCGGAAAAACCGAGAGCCGTAAGAGCCTCCAGGGCTTCCTTTGCAGCCTCGCCCAACCCTCTCGACCCGGCAGTTTCCATAGAGACTGTGCCCGGAGGAATATGGGTGAACACTGTATCCGGATCTATCTTGTCCTTAAGATCCAGAATGATCCTCTGAGCCATCTTGGGTCCCACGCCGGGACATTTGCTTATGGTCTTTTCATCTCCCGACAAAATAGCGAGCCTCAGTTCGTCAGGGGCAAGCGCCCCCAGAATATCCTGGGCGGTCTTGCATCCCACCTTGTTGACAGTGATCAGCATTTTAAACAGGGTCAGACTCTCCCTGGTCAGAAAGCCGTAAAGCTTCTGGGCATCCTCCCTCACGGCCATATAGGTATAAAGCTTTACCCTGCTGCCCTCGGGAGGAAGGAGGGACGCCTCATTTGCCGAGACAAGAATATTATAACCTATGCCGTTTACATCCACAATCACAAAATCCGGCTCGCTGTTTTCAGCCAGCATCCCGCTTACATATCCTATCATTTAACCACCCAGATAAGCCTTGCGCACCGCATCGTCCTTGAGAAGCTTTTCTCCCGTACCGCTGGAGACCACGCGCCCCGTTTCAAGCACGTAAGCCCTGCTGGCAATGGAGAGCGCCATCTGTGCATTCTGCTCCACCAGAAGGATGGTGGTGCCGTTTTTGTTCATTTCCTTTACTATGTCAAAGATCTGCTCCACCAGAATGGGGGCCAGACCCATGGAGGGCTCATCCAGCATCATCAGCGCAGGCTTTGACATAAGCGAACGGCCCATGGCAAGCATCTGCTGCTCACCGCCCGAAAGAGTACCTGCGATCTGCTTATAACGCTCCTTCAGTCTGGGGAAGAGCTCATACACCGACTCTATGGATTCACTTACCTCTGACTTTGGTCTGGAAAAAGCTCCCATCTCCAGATTTTCCCTGACGGTAAGTTCCTGGAACACTCTTCTGCCCTCGGGGCAAAGGGACATGCCGCGGCTCACCAGCTTATGGGCCGGTATGCCGGCTATCTTCTCGCCCTTGAACTCCACTTCACCCTGTGAAGCCTTCAAAAGGCCTGCCACAGTGTTGAGTGTGGTGGATTTGCCTGCGCCGTTGGCGCCGATGAGGGTGACGATCTCTCCCTCGTTCACTTCAAAGGATATGCCCTTGATCGCATGTATGCTTCCGTAATATACGTGGAGGTCTTCCACCTTCAGCATGTTGCCCATCAGCGTTTACCTCCTTTTTTTCTGTTGTTTGACTTATGTGCATCGTCGCCTGAGGCTTTCTTTGCATCCTCATCCGAAGTGCCTGAGGCGCCGCTGTTTTTGTTTTCATGTGATTTGCCCAGATAAGCCTCCACCACCACAGGATTATTCTGGATCTCGGAGGGGGTACCCTTGGCTATGATCCTGCCGAAATTAAGTACCACTATGCCCTCGCAGATACCCATTACCAGGTTCATATCATGCTCGATGAGAAGGATCGCTATACCGAACTCATCCCTGATCTTGCTGATATTGTCCATGAGCTCGGCTGTCTCCGAAGGATTCATGCCCGCAGCAGGCTCATCCAGGAGCAGCACCTTGGGCTTCGTGGCCAGGGCCCTGACTATCTCCAGACGCCTCTGGGCGCCGTAGGGCAGGGATCCGGCCGGCTTATCCGCCATATCCGCCATATCAAAGATGGACAAAAGCTCCAGCACCCGCTCGTGGGCTTTTTTCTCTTCCTTCCAGTATACAGGCAGCCTGAACACCCCTTCCCACATATGGTAATTGATGCTGTTATGAAGGCCTATCTTTACATTGTCCTCCACCGTCAGCTTATCAAAAAGCCTGATATTCTGAAAAGTCCTGGCTATGCCCGCCTGATTCACCTGGGTGGAGCTCATGCCCATGGTATCCTTTCCGTCCAGGAAGATGGTACCCCGGGACTGCTGGTACACCTTGGTCAGGAGATTGAAAACAGTGGTCTTGCCCGCACCGTTGGGACCGATAAGCCCCGTGATCTCATTCTGGCTCATACCCAGATTAAAATCGTCCACGGCTGTCAGCCCTCCGAAGTCTATGCCCAGATGATTGGCCTCCAGCACCAGAGCCTTTCCCGCATTCCGCTCCGGAACCAGATAGGGACTGGGAACCGTGACGAGCTTTACTTCTTCTCTCTTTTTAATGGTATCGCTCATGCCTTTGCCTCCTTTTTCGACGCCTTTATCTTTTTAAACAGACCTGAGATAAAGGAAGCAGCTTTCTCGTTGTTGGTCAGTATCATTACAAGTATCAAAACTATAGCGTAAACAAGCATACGGTAATCCTGGAACTGCCTGAGGGCCTCGGGCAGCACGGTAAGTATGATGGCGGCGACGATGGAACCCCGCAGGTTTCCTATTCCGCCCAGCACCACAAACACCAGAATGAGTATGGATGTGTTGAAATCAAATTTTTTGGGGACTATCGTGGAATAATTAAGTCCGTACAGCGCTCCCGCTGCCCCTGCCATGGCGGCGGAGGTAACAAAAGCCATCAGCTTGTATTTGGTCACGGGGACTCCGCAGGCCTCCGCAGCGATACGGTTATCCCTGATACCGGCTATGGCACGGCCCGCCCTGGAATTCACCAGGTTCTGGATGATGAACAGGGTGATGAGGATGAGCACTATCCCCGAAGCAAAGGTAGATATCTTCGCTATCTTGAGAGCACCCATGGGACCGTTCACTATGGTCACTCCGCCTGCTTCCATGTTCATGGAAGCCTCATCCGTCAGTGAAAAATGAAGTCCTTTTGAATCATAGCCTATATACATACAGTTCATTATGTTTTTGATTATCTCGCCGAAGGCCAGTGTGACTATGGCCAGATAATCACCCCTAAGCCTTAAGACCGGCACTCCTATCAATACGCCGGCGGCTGCGGCAAAAAGAGCCCCTATGAGAACTGCAACCACCAGCCTTAAGGGGGCAAAGGTGATCATCTGCGAAAGGCAGGTGGAAACCACCACGCCGCTGAAGGCGCCCACACTCATGAAGCCCGCGTGTCCCAGGGACAACTCCCCGGAAAAGCCGACCACCAGATTGAGGGACAGCGCCATCACCACATAACAGCAGATGGGTACCAGAAGGCCCGTCATGGAATTGTTCAGAACCTTGGCCGAGGCCAGGATCTGAAATACGATGAATAAAACCACCACGAGGCCGTAATTTATAAATCCGTTCAATGTATTTTTTGAAAGTTTCTTCATAACAGCCACCCGTCAGACTTTCTCCGTCAGCTTTTTGCCCAAAAGCCCGGTAGGTTTAACTATAAGTACGATGATAAGCACGGCAAACACTATGGCGTCGGATAACTGTGTGGAGATATATGCCTTTGCGAATATCTCGATCACCCCCAGGAGTATGCCTCCCAGCATGGCTCCCGGTATGGACCCTATGCCTCCGAAGACCGCCGCCGTAAATGCCTTGATACCGGGCATGGCTCCGGTGGTAGGCATGAGCGTGGGATAAGCGCTGCACAAAAGCACACCTGCAATGGCAGCCAGTCCCGAGCCTATGGCAAAGGTAACGGAAATAGTGCTGTTCACATTTATACCCATAAGCGTCGCTGCGCCTCTGTCCTCGGACACGGCACGCATGGCCTTGCCCATTTTTGTCTTTGAAGTAAAAAGCGTAAGGGCCACCATGATGATCACACAGGACATGATGGTGATCACTGTTACGGAAGTAACGGTAGCCTCTCCCACCTTGATGGTAAGAAGATCATTGAAAAGATTGGGGAAGACCTTCGGATTGGAGCTCCATATGAGAAGAGCCGCATTCTGAAGGAAATATGAAACGCCGATGGCTGTAATGAGCACAGCCAGGGAGCTGGCGTCCCTTAATGGCTTATATGCCAGCTTTTCTATGGTAATTCCCAGAATGGTACAGACAGCCATGGCAAAAATAATGGCCGCTCCCGGGCTCCAGCCCAGATATGACACGCTGCAGTAAGCCATGTATCCGCCGATCATTATGACATCTCCATGGGCAAAATTAAGCATTTTGGCGATTCCGTACACCATGGTATAGCCCAGCGCTATAATAGCGTATATGGCTCCCAGACTGATACCGTTTATGAGATATGATACCATAAATACTCCCTTCGTCGGCGCAACGCCTGTAATTAAACACGGACACGATACGGCAAATGCCGTATCGTGCCGAAAAAGAACAATGTAACTTAATATCCGATATCCGGATTAAAGACCTACATATACTCCGTCCTTGATGACAACAGCCTTGGGTGCCTTGTTTACCTCACCCTCGGCAGTCCAGGTCATACCCTCGCCGGTAACACCGTCTACGGTAAAGGAAGGATCCGAGAAGGTCTGGATAAGGATCTCGCAAAGCTCGTCATAAGACATGCCGGTCACATCGAGACCGCCGTTGTTTGCCGCATAATACTTAAGTGCCTCCACAAGGGCGTATACGCAGTCATATCCGTCAGCGGCGAACTGTGAAGGAGTCTCGCCGAATTTCTCATTGTACTTTGATACGAAGGAAGCCGTACGCTCATCCTTTGCATCGGCTGAGAAAGGAGTAAGGAGCATCACGCCCTCTGCCAGACTGGTATCAAAGCCCTCAAGAGTAAGGATACCGTCCATACCGTCCACACCGAATACCTTTACATCATAGCCGGTTGAAGCAGCCTGCTGAAGGATCAGTGAAGCGGGTGTGTAATAGATGGGCAGGAAAAGAAGATCTGCGCCCTTGTCCTGAGCATCCTTTATCTGAACCGAGAAATCGTTGGCGGTATCATCCGTAAAGGTGGTGACTGAAACCACTTCAAGTCCAAGTGAATCAGCTGCCTCCTGAAACTTCTGATAGATACCTGTGGAATATGCGTCAGCGTTGTTGTAGATGATGGCTACCTTCTCACCGATGCCGTTGTCCTTGATATACTGGGCAGAAGCGCTTCCCTGGTTGGGATCGGAGAAGCAAAGCTGGTATACATTGTCATTACCCTCGGTAACGGAGGTGGATGAAGCTGAAGGTGTCAGCATGAAAAGTCTGTCGCCGTAAGCCTCAGCGGCAACTGCCACGCAGGGAGTGGTGGTAACGGAACCTACGATGGTCTGTACGCCCCAGTCCTTAAGGTTGTTATATGCGTTTACAGACTTCTCTGCATCGTGCTCGTCGTCCTCACCCTGATACTCGATGGTGATGCCAGATCCTGATGCATTGATCTCTTCAACCGCGATCTGGGCTGCGTTGTTTACCGCATTGCCATAGATGGCTGCAGCACCTGTAAGAGGTCCGATCATACCCATCTTAAGGGTACCTGTAAGACCTGAAGCATCTGATGCGCCTGCATCGGATGAAGCTGCGGCTGCATCGGAGCCTGCCTGTGTGTCTGTTGCGGCAGCTTCGGTGCTCTGCTGGGCATCACCCGAACCTGCGGCTGCCTGACCGGTTGAGCCGTTGTTTGCGCTGCATGCGGTAAAGGGAACCGCAAGGGTCGCGCAAAGCATTAAGGAAAGTAGTTTCTTTTTCATAATTTTTCTCCTTCTTTCATGTACTTGCGCCAATGGCGCGTTTCACTGCAAGGTTTTTAAAAAAAGCGGCCCACCCAAGGGTGCGCCGCCTTTGGCAAAACCTATTTCAGAATTTTATTACATATATATATATTTGTCAAGCAAAACGCCTGCCGAGAATATATAGTTCAAAACGTGCCGGTACCGGTCATTCATAATATACACAGCGGTAGGTAAAGTTTTCCGGCCGGGCCAGGGTGACCGACATAAGTTCCTGCCCCGCTCCGAAATCGTAAACCGACATACATTGCCCGTCATTCACACCATAGCCCCAGCCGATAACGTATTTTTCGTCCGTAAGATGCTGGACATCACCGCAGGCCGCGCTGAACTTCCCTCCCACATCAAGGGTTTTCACCGTATTTACGGCCCTTCTTTCCCTGTCAAGTCCATATATCCTGATATGGGTCGAATGGGTACGGTTACCGTTGTCAAAAACCATCAGTTTATCTTTGTCGATGGTAACGTAATGCTGGCCGGAGGTCTTTTGATCCTCCGAAAGGCCAAAATCATCTCCCTTTCCCGAAAGCTTCCACAGGATCTGATCCTCCTGTTTAGTACGGTCAAGGCAGAGGATCGTGCTCAGATGCCTGAAGGAACACAAAAGGTTTCCCTCATCGTCAAGCCGCATGGCATTGAAATGCACTATATCCGGTACGTCCGTCTTTTCGTTGGCAAAATCGTCCGCCGTATCCGACGCATCTGTATCCACAAGGTCATAAAGCTCGGGATAGTCGATGCTTTTAAAGTCCCATACCACCTTTCCGTGATCCACCTCCTGAAGATACGAATATACCACATCCGACCCTTCGGGATGATCCGGATGGTTATATATCCTGTCCTTGATATAACCGGACAGAATATAATGGTCGGGATCTATCATGAGAAAATCATGTCCGTCCAGGGGATGCCCCTTTTCAACGGTGTCCGACTCTTCAAACGTGATCCTTTTTATCTCGTTGAAATTCTCATCCATGATCACCCGCTCCCCCGGCGCAAAGCCCTGGAAGCCGAAATTGTCATAATCTGCGATCTGGTCATGATAACTGTAATAGGTCTTTCCCTGAGCCACATGCTTTTTAAAATCCCACAATCCGGTATGCACGCCTTCTCGGGGCTGTTCCTCATGTTTTGACCAGACGATATTTCCCCTGCCGTCCATCATGATAAGATTGCGGGTATATACAAAAGACAGGAAGAAATTCCCGGGCAGCTCCGTACCTCCGCTGACGGTCAGCTCCGGAAGTCCCTGTACGGCCCCTGTCTGAAGCGGTGTATTTCCGGCCGGTTCAACATCCTGTTCAACGGTCTTTGCAGCCGTATCCGGGATTACCGTTCCATCAGATTCAGGCCCCTGTTCAACGGCCTTTGCAGCCGTATCCGGGATTGCCGTTTTGTCCGTGCTGCATCCGGTCGAAAAAACAGCCGCCGCCAGTATTGCCGACATCAGCATTTTCTTTGATCCAAACTTCATAGTCCCTCTCCTATCCTGTAACATCCTTCTAATCCCACCAGTAGCTGCCGTAATACGACAGGATCTCGTCACCTTCAATGCTCACCTTGAAAACTCCTGAAAGAGCGGGACCGTTCAAAGAATAGGCATCCGGATCGGTCCTTAAAAGCTCCTGATTTTTGACGATCCATCTGTAAGGCGTATCACCCTTCTCATAATTTGCAAAGGTATCCGTATCGGCATCCTTATCAAACTGCGCGTTCTCATAGACATAAAGGTCCATCTTCGAGCTGTCATCTCCCGTGGGATAAGGGAGGGACACATCCACATCATGTAAGATGACACAGTCCTTCAATATCTCTATCCCTTCGGTACCATACATGGTATAAAGGTATTTGTTGCCGATATACTTTCCCGCCGGTTTTACATACGCATCGGCAAAGCCGGCCGCTACAACCTCCTTAAGCCGCCGGTCAGCCTCATCCTTTGTCTCAAAAAGGCCGCAGGATACCACATAATAGGGCTCGGGATTGAGAGCTGAAAAATCCGGGGTATAGATCAACAGATCATCATCAAAGCCAGCATCCTCAAGCTTTATCTCGGTCCCCACACAATCATCCGGATCTTTGGCGGACATGACAAAGACACCGTAATGATCTCCTCCCTTATCCGGCAGGCCGGAAGCTTTGGTATCAGGGGCAGACAATATGTACAGTTCATAGATCCCGCCGTAATCCGATTCGAATATGCCTGTCTCACCGGCGCCCCACACATCCCGATAATCACCTCTCCTCTCATCATAGGTCGCATTCATATATGATATGGATCTGGAACCGTCGTCATAGGAGCTGACTTCGGAATAGTTCACATTGATGATACCGTTGTTTCTCCTTATCATCCTGTCGATCACATAACCCCGGTCCTCAATGGCTTTGACCAGATCGCTGCCGCAGATATCCGAAAGCTCTTCTTCGGAAATATCCTCCGCCCCGTACTCCATGAAATCACCGGTATTTCTGTCATAATAACAATAATACGGCTTCCAGGTATGGCCGGTCCACATGGGCTCCTCAGCCCCCGCCTCATAGGTGCAGCAGCCATCATAAGCGCTGACGGTTATCACCAGATCCCCGGTCTCATCGTCCACATCCGCAGAGCCCAGAGCCGACACCACAGACTCTTTACACCCATCCCCATCCGCATAAAAAAGGTAGGTCACATTGCTGGTCACATACTGTTCATTAAAGCTCACAAAATCCTTATCGGCTCCCTCCACTATGCCAAAAACATCCGAATCTTCATTTACGGCTGCGGTGAACTCATCATGCAGCTTTTCTATCCCGGCCTCATTGACGAACCAGACCTCTCCGTTGCAGGAGCCAAACTCTTCATCCACATCCCCTCCGATAAAAAAGAAGCCTTCATATTTTCCGTCCCGGTCAAGATCCTCCACAAGGGAATACTTTATCTCAGACGGATCAGCCTTTGTCTCTTTGCAAAGCCTCTCCTTATATCCGGCTGCGATCCCTTCAGCGTCGGCCGCCGTATCCTCATTAACGACGGGATCCGGCAAAGCCTCTTGGGTCTGCACATCCTGCTTTGCAGCATCTGTTTCCTGCTCCTTTGCATCGGTTTTTGCATCCGGTGCCGGGGTATCCTTCCCCGCCTGTCTGCAGGCCGAAACAGACAGCATCAGCATCAGGGCCATACCGGCCGCCGCCATTTTTCTCACACCATGATCCTGCATTTCTTATTCTTCCTTTCCCTTTTACAGTTTCTCCGAAAGCGCCTTGTAAAATGCCGAAAGCGGCATAAAACACTGACCGAAATTCTTTACCGTATTCCCCTGTTCGTAAACCGCATCCTTGTTCTGCACCTTTTTCCCCGAAAAGCCCCGGGGGGGATTTTTTATCGCATTTTCAAAGGTTACCACTCCCGCATCCAGATATTTTTCGTCTCCGGTAAGTTCATAGGCTATGGCCAGAGCCTCCAGGAGCAGGGTGTTCGTACCCAGCCTGTTAAGTGAAGGCAGCTCCTTGTAATAAAACACCCCGTTAGCCATAAGAGTATTGTCCAGAAGATCGTCCACAGCCGAAATGATCAGAGCCTTAAGCTCATCCGAAGGGAAAAACCTGTAATACCTCATAAGGCTGCCCACTGCCACAGAGATCATAAAGCCCACTCTGATGGCCGTATTGTCCGTATAGGGAGACAGCCACCCGCCGTACTCCTTTGTCCATTCCTTAAAATGTCCGACTATCCATTCTCCCTTTGAGACCCATTTCTCATCGCCGGTCTCTGCGTAAAGCGCCACCAGAGATCTCAGTGCCCAGCCCGTCTCCCTGGCATTGCTCTCACCGCTGACCTGATAGGCCGGAGTCTCAAGGAGCCTCAATATGTTTTCGCCTATCCCCAGCGCCGTCTCATAGGCTCTTGGATCCCCGGTGAAGTGATACATATCCAGAAGTCCTTCCACCCACTCATGGGAGCAGACCATACAGCCTTCCACGCAATGTCCCTGGGTGTGTTCCCACTGACCTCCCATGAGCAGCTCATCCCTGCTGTAATGACAGACGTCCACATCCATCCAGTGGGAAGCGTTGGCTATGAGATAATCCATGAATCTGCGTTCTCCGGTCCTGGCATACAAAAGCGCACAGGCATGGGGATAATCATATTCGTTGTTCGACCATACCAGATTCCCCCTGCCCCGGCCCTGCTCGGTATAATGTATATCCGGGGAATCACCGAAATTAAGCATCCCGAAGCTGCGGCTGTGGGAATCGCACATGGCTATAAGGGCACGCTCCACATCAGCCCTTATGCTTTCCTTTTTTACAAAGATATCGGGCATCACCTTTGTCTGTGCAAAAATGTAGGGATCGATCCAGGGCCTGTCCGGCATCTGATATATAAGGGATCTGTTATCAAGCCCGGCCACAGGCTCCTTTGCATCATGAAAATGAAGAAGGAATCTCTGTTCCCTGCTCATGCCGGGCTGCATCACCACATTTTCAACTCCCTCAGGCACCAGCATCACATATATGCCTGTCCCATCGGCCTTCACCGCCTTGGGATAATTCTGCTGGGCCTGAAAGACGGTGGCGCAGACTCCGCCTTTTTCATCCGTTACATCCGCAAAGAGCGTACCGTAAAACACCTCGATGAAATGCTCGTTGGCCTCACCGATTATATATTTCGCATCTATGACTCTCTCCACGCTTTCATTATCGCCGATGGTGAAATTAGTCTTGTAATTCGAGCTGCCCACACAGGTCCGGACCTTAAAGCCGCCTGCCTTGTTTTCGATCATATCAAGGTATTTTGTGCCGGTGGTCTCATAAACAGGGCCGGTCATATCGGGCACCCCCGTGGATATGCTGCCCTCTCCCACACTGTCTCCCCGGTCTATGGAGCCCCTGACCTTAAGGTCAGGCAAATAAGGCGAAGCCTCATCTCTTTTCACCTGAAAGATCAGGGATCTTACGTGCATGGGCTCATCCACCGAAGCTATAAGCCTGAAAGATACTTCCACCCAGGGCCTGCCTGCCCAGGCGGTGAGCTTTACCTCAAAGGTGGGTAAGGGTTTGCCCAAAGCCGTCTCCTTATCATCATCCGGCAGGGTATGGCAGCCCATACAGCGGAGCACCGCCGTCAGCGGACCGCTTTCTTCGATCCTCCACCGGGACAGCTTTATCCCATAATCCGCCCTGTCATCAGACAAAAAAGGGCCGGACAGCCGGGAGGACGGATATGTGCTGCCACAGGCTGAAAGCTCCGTGAATATGGTCCCGGCTCCGTCTTTCACGGAGAATTTAAGAGCCTTTGTATCCACACTGATCTCACTGCCTTCCCGGCTGATGGAAAGCCGCTGGAAAACGCCTTCATCATCACAGGTCACATCGTCCCTTTCATCCATGACCCTTGCCTTAAGCTCACAGCCCTTATTCGCCGGCAGATCTGCAGTGAACCTTAAATATATGAATCTCGCGCTGCCGTCATCATACCGCGAAGTCACCTTATACTGGACCGGTCTTTTCCTGTCATCCTGCAAAAGAAGGATATTGCTTTTGTCGGTAAACTCTCCCTTCGCAAAGGGCAGGCCCACGCCGCAGTGTTCGTCCTTTCTTTCGTATCTGTATAATTTTGGGAAATGAAGTACTATATCTTTTGCCATTATCTTTCCTCATCATGTGTTATAAAAGAGTAAAAACAAAAAAGGGACAGTTCCGACACCGGTCGGTCCTGCCCCAATTTTATATTATTTCGCATTAATATAATTCACCAGGCCCTCAGCACTTATGATCTTTTGCATGAACTCGGGAAACGCCTGTCCCTTAAAGGTCTGTCCGGTGGTCTCATCCGTAATGGTTCCCGTATCAAAATCTATGGCCACTTCATGCCCGTCTTCGATGGCGTTTGCCGCCTCTTCACACTCTATTATGGGCAGGCCTATATTGATGGCGTTGCGGTAAAAGATCCTGGCAAAGGTGCAGGCTATAACACAGGCCACCCCCGAATCCTTTATCACCTGTGGAGCATGTTCCCTGGAGGACCCGCAGCCGAAATTCTTTCCGGCCACCATGATATCCCCTTTACCGACTCTTTTCGTAAAGGTGGCGTCTATATCTTCCATGCAGTGGCTCGCCAGCTCTGTCCTGTCCTGTATGGCCAGGTATCTGGCGGGGATGATCACATCCGTATCCACATTGTCCCCATATTTAAAAACTTTTCCCTGTGCTTTCATTTTTTCTCCTCTCAGATCCCTCGGCTTCGCTCGGGATGACAGTGGGTTTACTGCTTTCATCAATAAATGCCATATTAAGATCCCTCCTGTTGCTTCGCCACCCCTCGATTTTCATCCTAAGGGGCGCTAAACGTCCAGTGGACGTTTGTTCAGCGCGGACCGAAGCAAAGCGTAGACCCACGAAGTGGTGGATTCCTTAGGATAACCCGGGGC
>JAEEZH010000136.1 GCA_016288495.1 Lachnospiraceae bacterium | reverse complement strand
TGACCTCCTCGGTCATATAGGTGCGGATCCCCCAGGCACCGATGAAATTATATTTGTTAAGTGCACCGTAATTGTCTGCCAGGCCTATGCACATATCCTCTTCATCACAAAAAACGATCTCCCTCAACCGGTCTCTCAACCGCTCGTCAAGCTGCTGAAAGCCCTGCCTCTGATAATCACTCATCAACGCGAATTCCCCGTCTCCGAAGCGGGACATGCTGGCACCCTTTACCAGCTTATCTATGGTATAGTCTATGGGATAAAAAACCGGATAGATGAGTTTTTCCCGAAATGAAGGGTCATTTGCTTCATATTTTACATTTTCTATCCCTTTGCAGGCACGGTCATATATTTCCTGAATAAGAGCCTGTATCTTTTCATTATTGCTGCCGATGTCACCGTCGATCTTCGTGACCAGTTTATTGGTGAGCTCTTTCACCATATCCGTCACAGCTGCATTCCTGACTGCCAGTTCTTCCTTAAGCTTGAGGTTTTCTTCCTTAAGCTTTACGATCTCGTCCAGACACACGGAAACAGCCTGTGCCAGTTCGGCAATGTCTATACCGTTATCCTCATATTTTTGTTCCATCAGCTTTCCATTCCTTCTGTATTCTCATTGATCGTCCTGATGATCCTGAGGGCTTCATCCTGACCGTAATGCGCCATCAGTGCCTGATAAAATTTCAGCCTGTGTACATCCACCTCTTCACCGCCGTAGATCGACTCCAGGATATTCAAATGACAGGCATAGCCCAGAGGATTGGCCAGGATCCTGTTATTCGCATTGCGGGTCAGTCCGTCCTCCAGGTACTCTCCCAGACTGATCACTTCATTATACCATCTGATCTTAAGTCCGTCCCTGCCTATCATATTCCAGACGGTGGCTTCCGTGATAAAGTTCTCCCCCTCAAATTCGGGAAAAGGGTAATTCTTCAGTACCTCGGTCTTATATACTTCAGCCTTATCATACATCAGGTTGTATTTATCCCGCTCCAGATATGTGGCATCCACATACTCTCCTTCAAAGGTACCGTATCCGCCGATGGGATCATCCTTCGCATAACCCTTAAGACCGCTCACTGCTGCATATCCGGGAAGATCCGCAATAGTTCCAAACCAGCTGATGGCCTTCTCCACTGCATCCGGCAGCAGCCAGTCATCACTGTCCACCGTAAAAAAAGCCTCCCCCCGGGCCAGCCGGACCGCTTTGTTTATGGCACGATGCTTGCCGCCGTTCGGTATCTCCCTGTAAACGATATCAAAACCGTTATCCTCACTCATAAAGCGCGCAAAAAGCCCGGACGTATCGTCCGAACCCCCATCATTTATCACCAGCCACTCAAAATCCTTTACGGTCTGTGACTTAAGCGAATCATACAGTTTTCCGATGATATATGCTCTGTTGTAGGTCGGTGTAAATATAGTGATCATGGTATAAATTTTAATATCCTTTACTATCCATGTCAAACAGAATGTGCTACACTATAAAGGATCAGCTGCACATATCATTTTTATGTCAAAGCCCTGAAAGGAAGGTGATATTCCTTGTACACAGATCTTAACGAAATACTGAAAACCATCATCATCGGCTGTCATAAGGACAAGACCCTCAAAGGCGCTCCCACTCTCTATCCCTGGGAGCTGCAGATACAGGCGGGAGCCGCCCTCACCGATAAAAGGATATACCCTGTTAACGACCATGACGGTTTTCCCGAGAGCATCTCCGACAGAAACGACCGTTACAGTGAGATGACCGCCATCTGGTGGGCCTATCACCACATAGACACGCCTTTTGTGGGGATACTCCATTACAGACGCAGGCTTATGATCTCCCCGGAGGAGACACTGGCTGCCATAAACGACGGCACGGACATCATATCCACGGTTTATACCGAATTCGAAAAACCCATGAACGAATATGTGGGAGAATTCGATTTTATGCATCCCTTCCACGTATCCATGGACATTATCAAGGAGCTCCATCCCGAAGATTATGATCTGGCCTGTCAGATCATGGGCCAAAACAAGCTGCATCCCTGCAACATGAATATCTGGAAGCTGTCACTTTTCAGGGAATACTGCGAATGGCTCTTCCCCATGCTCGACGAATTTTACAAACGGATCCCCGTTAAAAGAGACGCATATCTGCATCGGGATGTAGGCTTTTTTGCGGAAAGAGCGACCTCCATCTTCATAGAAAAGGCCGTAAAGAACGGAGCAAAGATAAAGACCTGCGGAATAGGGCAGTATGAAAGCACCGACGCCGTGGAAGACGTGGAGATCGACAATACCGATCCTGTCGCCGTAATGAACAGATTGGAAGAACTGTTCAGGGAAAACAGGCTGGGATACATACGCAACCAGGTGATATACGCCTTCCCCCACGCCGATTATTTCACCAAACAGATGTATAACGACTATCTGAAGACCATGACCATCTATGTGGATGAGAAAAAATACTGTGACAGATCCCTGTTTGAATATCTTCCGCCACACCTGACCTCATCGCTGTCAGTATTGAACCATGCCGTAAAGACCCTCGATGACAGATTAAGGCAGCTCCTGGCAGATCCCAGTGAAGAAAAAGAAACGGAATTCAGGGAATGCATAAAGGATACCGGTTTTTCATATATAGCAGTCAGAAGCCTGCTCTCTTATATAACCGATAACGAAGATATAATCAATTATGTGACTATGGTGATGAACGCCAAAAGTGCCTGACCTTCAGGATCTGCAGATCTCAAGCAGATCTTCCACGCTCACCTGAGATACCAGCCCCCAGCGCTTTTGTATCTCAAGGGTCAGTTTATCCATGGTCAGGATCCCTCTGTTTTTAAGTTCCGTAAGTCCCTCTTTTGACCTTAAAAAATGGGGGACGGCAGATGACCGCATCACCTCTTTTTTATGATCATCATAGATTTTGGGCAATGCTTCATTTTCTTTTGTCCACAGATTTACCCACACATCAAATATCTGATCAGCCCACATGGATCCGCTCTTTTCCGAATTGAGGATCCGGACACCGGGATCGCTTATCACCCTGACCTTCAGGGAATCCATCATTGCCAGTTTCCTGAATATGAAGTCGTACTGCATGAAAGAACTCCTGGGATCGTCAGGTGACAGGGAGTTATCATAGGGAACATAATCCTTGAGCATGGTGGCAGTCCTGAAAAGAGATACATCCATGGATGTGATCTCCCAGGCAAGATCACGGTACAACTCCGACGCCCGGTTATATGTGATCATACCCTTACCCACGTCTTCACCATAGGTATCTATGACGATCATATCAGGCTTTTCAAACAAAGCCTCCTGATAAACCGTCAGGATAGTGCGGCTGTCGCAGGCAGTGCGGTCCTTTACCACCCAGATATAATCATACTCACCCTTCAGGCATTTACCGGAATAAAGAAGCCCCAGCTTCTGATCCCCGGAGAGCCCACGGCAGGGGATATACTTAAGATTATCATATCCCCTTGCAACAAAACTCTCCACAATATCCCTGACCCTGTCGTCACGGCCGGAATCATAATAATACACATCCAGTTCGCAGGCTCTGAATATATCACCATAGCTGTCAAGGACATGCTCCACCGATTCCGGATGGTTGTGACTCATCACACACATTGCGATCGTATTCATCATGTTCTCCCAAAAAGTAAGGACGGGCCGGCATTTGCCGACCCGTCCTCTGCGTACGAAATCAAACCTTAAATTAGCCGAGGAGTGAAAGTACTCCCTGATTTGACTGGTTAGCCTGTGCAAGCATTGACTGTCCTGCCTGAGCAAGGATGTTATTCTTGCTGAAGGTAACCATCTCAGCAGCCATATCTGTATCACGGATGCGGCTCTCAGCTGCGGTGGTGTTCTCAACTACGTTGTCCAGGTTAGCTATGGTGTGCTCAAGTCTGTTCTGAACTGCACCAAGAGCTGATCTCTGCTTCGAAATAGAAGCGATAGCCTTTGTTATAGCTGAGATATAAGTCTTCATCAGAGACTGGCTAGCGCCACCAGTCTTAGATGCTGTAGCTGCACTCTTCATGTTGTTAACTGCAGTTGCTCCAAGGATCTTGGAAGCTGCCAGATCGGAGATAACGATCTTGATCTCCTGACCGGATGCTGCACCAACCTGAAGGGACTTTCCGGCTGAAGCTGAGAAAGAGCCATCCAGAAGGTTCTGGGTATTGAAGCTGGTGGTGCTCTTTACACGGTCGATCTCGGTAACCAGAGCTGACATTTCCATACGGATTGCTTCGATATCAGCGGTGGTGTTTGTTCCGTTAGCGCCCTTGATTGCCATCTCGTTCATTCTCTGAAGCATGCTGTGCACTTCGTTCAGTGCGCCTTCTGCTGTCT
>JAEEZH010000135.1 GCA_016288495.1 Lachnospiraceae bacterium | reverse complement strand
GACAAGATACAGCGCCTTATCTCAGCGGTCAGGGCAGGCAGTACTGTCAGCAGATCAAAATATCCGTCCAGGCAGTCCGTCTCCTCTTCCTTTTTTTCACCCCGGCCGTAATTCTTTATCCGCTGTGTCTTTTCCAGGACAGTCGCAGCATTCATAAGCTCCGATGTGTTCAAAATACCGCCGCTGTTAAGGCGGGTCAGCGATGCGGCTATGCTCTTTATCCCTCCAAAGGAAGGACTGCCGCTTTTAAAAAGACGTGAAAGCGCATCAGAAGTTTCCTCCTGTGCGCTCTCTATCTCGTTTATATCCTTAAGGGGCCGCAGGTTCAGGCAGAGATCCTTCGCCTCCTTTGTGGCGGCCCTGTCCGCAAGCAGCTGACAGATCTTGTCGTATTCTATTATCCTTAAATGTCTTTCATTCATTATTGCCGGTTTCGAATTTGTAACCTATTCCCCAGACAGTACCTATCCTCCACTGCTCGTGATCCTTTATCTTTTCCCTCAGACGCTTGATATGCACGTCCACGGTACGCGTACCGCCCACGTATTCATAGCCCCAGATATGGTCCAGAAGCTGTTCCCTGGTAAATACCCTGTTGGGGGAAGCTGCGAGGAAATACAAAAGCTCTATCTCCTTGGGCGGAATGTCCAGCCTGTTTCCGAAATAGGTAACCGAATAATTTGTCAGGTTCACGATGAGGTCGGGATACTCCACGCACTCCACATCTTTGTCCTCCGACTGCGACACCGCCTCTTCCACAGCCGCTGCACCTACGGAATATCTGCGGAGCACCGCCTTCACCCTGGCCACCAGTTCCTTGGGATCAAAGGGTTTTTCCACATAATCATCGGCGCCCAGTTCAAAGCAGAGCACCTTGTCAAAAACCTCACCCTTTGCGGAGAGCATGATGATAGGCACCTGGGATTTAAGACGGATCTCACGGCACACCTGATTACCGTCCATTCCCGGCATCATAATATCCAGAAGCACCAGATTGGGAGCAAAATCATCAAACTCCTTCAGGGCGCTGATGCCGTCATGAGCGACCCGGGTCTCAAAGCACTCCTTGGTCATATACAAGGAAACCAGCTCAGCTATGTGTTCATCATCATCCACGATCAGTATTTTCGTCTTATCAGCCATTACAATCTACCCACAAAATCCTTTAACTTTGCTATGGCTATTTTCAGATTCTCTATGGAATAAGCATAAGAGATCCTGATAAAGCCCTCTCCGCTATCTCCAAAAGCCGTACCCGGAACCACTGCCACCTTTTCCTGTTTCAAAAATTCGGTGGCAAACTCCTCACTGCTCATGCCGTATTTTTTGATACAGGGAAATACATAAAAGGCACCGAAGGGTTCAAAGCATGGCAGATCCATCTCTTTAAATGCATTGAGCAAAAATCTGCGGCGCTGGTTGTAAGCTTCCCTCATCTTTACCACATCCTCATCGCCGTTCTTAAGCGCCTCCACGGCAGCATACTGGCTGGTGGTGGGTGCGCACATGATGGCGTACTGATGTATCTTCATCATCTGTGATATGATCTCCCCGGGTCCGCAGGCATAGCCCAGACGCCAGCCCGTCATGGCATAGCTCTTGGAAAAACCGTTTATGAGAATGGTCCTCTCCCTCATACCCGGGATGGAAGCTATGGACACATGATCTCCGTCATAGGTGAGCTCCGCATATATCTCATCCGACATCACCAGGATATCCCGTTCTATGCATATCTGCGCTATATCTTCAAGATCCTGTCTGGTAAGGACAGCACCGGTGGGATTATTCGGAAAAGGAAGGATCAGCACCTTTGTCTTGTCCGTAACAGCATCCAGCAGCTCCTGTTTGGTAAGACGGAACTGGTTCTCGTTGCAAAGCTGTATTATCACGGGCACTGCCCCTGCCAGCACAGCGCAGGGCTCATAGGATACGTAGGAGGGCTGGGGGATCAGTACCTCCTCTCCCTCGCCGGGATTGATCACTGCCCTGAGTCCCACATCTATGGCCTCCGAACCGCCCACCGTCACCAGCACTTCCTTTGACGGCTCATAGGATACATCAAAACGCCTTTTTAAATAATTGCATATCTCGGTGCGAAGCTCCATAAGACCCGAATTGGAGGTGTAAAACGTACGTCCCTTTTCCAGGGAATATATACCCTCATCCCTGATATGCCAGGGCGTATCAAAATCCGGCTCGCCCACGCCCAAAGATATGGCGTCCTCCATCTCACTCACGATATCAAAGAATTTCCTGATACCTGAAGGCTTCATATTTTCAACCTGTCTGGCTGTATAACTCATCTTGTATTCCTTTCCTGAGCCCTGTACCTTAGCTTATCAGGGTACTATGGGCATCCTGTTGTCCTCATACTTTTTGGTCAGCACGGTTCCGTGATCCTTGTATTTTTTAAGGACAAAATTAGTCTGAGTGTTTATGACTGTCTCCAGCGTCGCCAGCTTCTCGGTGACAAAGGTGGAAACCTCCTTAAGAGTCTTGCCCTCCAGCATCACCATCAGGTCAAAACTCCCGGACATGAGATAAACCGAAGTAACCTCCGGATATTTATAGATCCGCTCAGCGATATCATCAAAGCCCTTGCCTCTCTGGGGGGTGACCCTGACCTCGATCATGGCGGTCACCTTTTCGGCCGCCAGCTTGTCCCAGTCGATTATGGTATGGAAACCGCAGATTATCCCCTCGTTTTCCATATCCTTTATCTCTCCCGCGACCATGGCCTCTTCCATCCCCAGCACCACCGCCAGTTCCTTGAGATCCACTCTGCTGTTCTTTTCAATAAAAGTAAGTATCTTAAGTCGTGTATCGTTCATAACACTCTCCTCATAAATTTTTTTTACTTGACACAACCATAAATTTTATCATATTTAAAGGGAAAATAAAAGAGCAATAAAAAATCCCCCAGCGGCAATCACTGCTACTAAGGGATCTTCGTGCGCCTCCAGGGGTTCGAACCCTGGACACCCTGATTAAGAGTCAGGTGCTCTGCCAGCTGAGCTAGAGGCGCATGTCTGTCTGCGACAGCACTCGGATATTATATTACAGACAAATCCAAAATGCAAGCATTTTTTGAAAAAAATTTTAATCAAAGAAATTTCCTGTAAAACAGGGATTTCCGTGTAAACTGTGCATCGAATTCCTTCGGTCCCAGCTGTTCCAGAAGTGTCTTTTCACCTGAGAACAGATCCACTCCCAGTCCAAGCCTGTGTCCCGGTATCTTGGCCCCAAGCGCAGTCAGGGTGGTGGGGAACAGATCCAGGGTGGTATAATCCCTTTTACCCGGCCCTGCCTTAAGCGGCGCATTGATGAAGGATACATAGGATTTCCTCTCCTTGTCCTTAAGGCCCGCACGCTTTATGAATCTGGAATCCATGGTAGGATGGTCTCCGGCCAGGACTATGGTGGTGTTCTCATAAAAATCCTGCTCCTTTATCCATTCCACGAACCGGGATACCTGCCTGGAGGAACAGGCCAGCACATTCCCGTAGGGCTCTTTGAACTCATCCCTGCAAAGCCTGCACCTGCAGCCGTCAAGGAAATGGGTATCCACCGTCAGCAAAGTGAGGTTAAAGGGCTTGTCACCCTTTGAAAGATCCGTCAGCTCCTTCTTTGCGAAGTCAAAGAGCTTTTCATCCTCAAAGCCCCACCACAGGTAGTAATCCTCAGGGATCAGCCCATCCTTTTTTGCAGACTTATAATCCAGCACCCTGTATCCGCCGTGCTGTCTGATAAGCGGCTCCCTGCCTCCGAAATACACATCCGACCCCAGCAGGAACCTCTGTTCATAACCTTCCTTTTCCAGGATATCACCGATGGTGACCATCCCAGGGAGAAACTCTTCCTTATCCCTTATCTGCAGATCTATGGATATGCCCGCCATATGAGCCACCATCGCCCCTGTGGTAAAAGTAGCCCCGGGAGGCGCATATGCTCCGTTTATCTCGCCTTCATGCGAAAAATCCTCGCCCTCCATGGCAAGGGCAGTAAGCTCGGGGATATATTCCGTTTTCCCGCCGCCCTTTGAAGAATAGCAGCTTTCCATGGACTCCAGAAAAATATAGATCAGATTTCTCTTCTTTTCGGGAAAGACCGGCTTTACCTCTTTGGCATCCGCATAATAAGTCTCATATATATCCGACGCCTTCAGGTTCAGGATCCAGAATCTGAGTACGTGCAGGTGCACGAAGGCCATGGCCAGATCCAGAAGTATCACCATGATGGCAGAAAACACCATTATCCGGTTCACCTCATCCGGCAAGTAGGATCGCAGGAGGCAAAAATGCAGCGCCACCGGTATCACTATGCCGGCCACGGCAAAGGACACCGTCTTTGGAAGTTCTTTTATGAAAGGGCCCTTGTTTCCGCCCTTTAGGGGCATGATAGTATAGTAGATAAGCTCAAAAAGACTTACATCATAAAACCGGGTGACCAGAAATCTGTAACCGTAAAAAAGCATGACAGCCACCCACCAGATCAGTATGGAAAAAAACATCCTATATCTCCGTATAATTGCTGAATATGAGCCAAAGCCTGCAATAAAGCGCCACCGGCGGTATGTCATACACAGGTATTATCCCCGCCTTCCTATAGGCATCCACAGTCTCATATTCATATTCCTGCGAATTCAAAAATGACAACAGCACCGGGATCTTTCGTTCCCGACAGTATGCGACAAAGCTTTTCAGATCCTCGGTAACACCTATGGTCCCCGAGTGATAACCCTCCAGCATGACCACCCCGGTCCTGTCTGTGACCAGGTCACTATTAAAGCACATTCCGGGATAAGCCGCAAGCCTCAGTATCATATCGCTCTTTTCACTGAGCCTGATCTGTCCCACGGGAATATCCCTGAACAGGTCCTCATCATATATGAGTTTTTCCAGAGATACGGCGCCGCATCCGGCACTTAGACGCCCCTTCGATCCTGTTTCCAGGGCAAAAAAGCAGGGCGAACCGATCATTGGAGATAACAGCCTGTCTCCGGGAATGATCAAAGCCCTCTCTCCGGATCCGGGATTTTTATAAGAGACATACACTCCCGGTGCTCCCCCGTCCCTGATATAGGCCACCGCTGCATCCATATTGGCTTTTGCGTTGGATCTTTCATCACTGAGAACATAGGCGGCACTCACCAGAACAACAGGTATATCTATCCCGGAGAAAATGTGCTTAAGCAAGGCAGCCGTATAATTCAGAGTGTCCGTGCCGTGGGTGATGATAATGCCATCGCATTTATCCGCCGCCCCTGCCACACAGTCCCGCAGCTGCAATAGATGACCAGCATCCAGATTTTCACTCAGGATCCTGTATGGTTCCTCAAAATTAAAACAAAGGTCTTCCCGGTCACCAAGCCCAAGCCTCTCTGCAAGATTCCCTTCAGGTCTGATGGAATCCCCTTCTATCACTCCCGATATGGTACCACCCGTGAAGATCACGTGAATACTAATCTGTCTCATCATAGATTTTACAATCCCCGTCTGATTCGGTATAATAGTACCGAGGCTCAAAAACCGGCTGACAGTTACGCTCAGTAGTATAACAGATACTCCTGAAAAATAAAAGAAAGGTAACACCCGGGACACAGATGGATTTTCTGATCACACATCAATTAAATATCATGCTATTCCTCAGCGGTATCTGTGCCGCTCTTGCGGTCATGGTACTGATATCCCGGTCCATACCTCCCGGACGCAGATATTCACTCCTCATATTGGAGATCGGCTGTTCCCTGTTGCTGATAAGCGATCGTTATGCATATATATATCGCGGAGACGTAAGCCCCATGGGCTATTTTATGGTCCGTGTGTGTAATTTTCTTGTCTTTTTTCTAAGTTTCGTGATAATCCATTCCTTCAATTTTTTCCTGAAGGAACAGATACGCCAGAACGAAAACAGAAAAAAAGAGCTCGGCATACTCAGACTGAATCACATCCTTATACTTATCGTTGAGGTACTGACTGTGATATCCCAGTTTACCGGTCTTTTTTACAGCTTCGATGAACAAAACAGATATCACCGTAATCCCGGCATCTTTATTTTCTGGATAATCGCGCTGGTCGTTCTGCTCATGCAAATGGCGGTGATCGCCAGATCAAAGGAAGTCATCCACCGCAGGATGCGTATTACCCTGCTTCTTTTTACCATAGTTCCCCTTGTAGCCACGATACTCCAGATCCATTTCTACGGCCTGTCCCTCACCAATATGTCACTGGTAGGACTGGCGATGTTGCTGTATCTGTTTACTCTGCTGGAAATGAACACTACTGTGGCAAAAGCAAACGAACAGGAAATAAAGCTTCTGCGCGAAGAACAGGAACTCATGCAGAATCTGTTCGATCAGACAGCCTCTGCACTGGCAAGCTCCATAGATGCAAAAGACAAATATACCCACGGTCATTCCGGCCGCGTGGCTGAATACTCCGAAACCATAGCCAGGGCTTCCGGAATGGATGAGGAAAGCTGCCGTAAGGTTTACTATACCGCCCTTCTGCACGACGTCGGCAAGATCGGCATACCCGACAGCATCATTACCAAGGACGGAAAGCTGACCGATGAAGAATTTGCCGCCATCAAAAAGCATCCCACCATCGGCAGTCAGATACTCTCATATATATCCATATCCCCCCACTTAAGCGAGGGCGCCCGGTATCATCACGAAAGATACGACGGAACAGGCTATCCCGACGGGCTCAGCGCCGAAAACATCCCGGAGTATGCCCGGATAATCGCCGTAGCCGATTCCTACGACGCTATGTCCTCGAAGAGGAGCTATCGTGATCCCCTTCCCCAGCAGATCGTCAGGGAAGAGATAGTAAAGGGCATGGGCACCCAGTTCGATCCCGAGTACGCCAAGATCATGCTCCATCTGATAGATACCGATACGGAATACGAAATGCAGGAAAGGGAGGAAGTAAAGAAGCTGACAAGAGATTTCGAACTGCAGTGCGGGGAGAAACACACCTCCTTCACGGATGGCGTCGCAGTTACCTTCAACG
>JAEEZH010000134.1 GCA_016288495.1 Lachnospiraceae bacterium | reverse complement strand
ATCATAAACGGCTTCCTTAAATGATTTCTACCACATATGGTGGAAAAATAAAAATAGTTGACATAAATATAGTGTTTTTTCGTTGACTTTTACCCCTTTAAATGATACACTAAAAAAGATTTCGCGATTGTAGTTATGTAAACGGGCGTTATCGCATAGATGTATGAAGGGGTGAATTTGATGTTACAGGTAATAAAGAGGGACGAGAGTAGGGCAGAATTCGACCTGAGCAAGATCAGCGACGCTATGGTAAAGGCTTTTGTGGCCTGCGAAAAGCCGTATTGCACCAAGGAACTCATAGAGCTTCTGGCACTCAGGGTCACAGCGGATTTTCAGGACAAGGTCAGGGATTCGCTTATCTCGGTGGAAGATATACAGGACTCCGTGGAGGTGGTCCTGACCCAGGCAGGTTACACCGATGTGGCCAAGGCTTACATCCTCTACCGCAAGCAGCACGAAAAGATACGTAACATCAGTTCTACGATTCTCGATTATAAGGATGTGGTGGACAAATACGTAAAGGTTTCCGACTGGCGCGTAAAGGAGAATTCCACAGTCACCTACTCTGTAGGCGGCCTCATCCTTTCCAATTCCGGCGCAGTCACCGCCAACTACTGGCTTTCCGAAATATATGATGAAGAGATCGCACAGGCCCACAGGAATGCGGACCTGCATATACACGATCTGTCCATGCTCACCGGCTATTGTGCCGGCTGGTCTTTGAAGCAGCTGATCAAAGAGGGCCTGGGAGGAGTGAGCGGCAAGATAACTTCCGCCCCCGCAAAACATCTTTCGGTGCTCTGCTCCCAGATGGTGAATTTCCTCGGCATCATGCAGAATGAATGGGCAGGAGCCCAGGCGTTCTCATCCTTTGATACCTATCTGGCACCTTTTGTCAAGGTGGATCATCTTTCCTATGATGAGGTTAAAAAGTGCATAGAGACTTTTATCTACGGAGTCAACACTCCCAGCCGCTGGGGGACCCAGGCGCCGTTTTCGAATATCACCCTGGACTGGACTGTACCGGATGATCTGGCGAACCTTCCCGCCATTGTAGGCGGAGAGGAGATGGATTTCTGCTACAAGGACTGCAGGCAGGAAATGGACATGGTGAACAAGGCCTTTATCGAGACCATGATAGAGGGTGATGCCCACGGCAGAGGCTTCCAGTATCCCATCCCCACATATTCCATTACGAAGGATTTCGACTGGTCCGATACGGAGAACAACAGACTGCTGTTCGAGATGACCAGCAAATATGGCACACCTTATTTTTCAAATTATATCAATTCCGACATGCAGCCTTCGGATGTGAGATCCATGTGCTGCAGGCTGAGGCTGGACCTTCGCGAGCTGCGCAAAAAGACTGGCGGGTATTTCGGCTCCGGCGAGAGCACCGGATCGGTCGGCGTGGTTACTATAAATATGCCCAGGATAGCCTATCAGTCCGTAAACGAAGAAGAGTTCTTTATGAGACTGGGCCATATGATGGATGTGGCGGCCCGCTCCTTAAAGACCAAGAGAAATATCATCACCAGACTTCTGGAGGAGGGACTTTATCCTTATACCAAGAGGTATCTGGGATCTTTTGACAATCATTTTTCCACCATCGGTCTGGTGGGCATGAACGAGGCAGGACTTAACGCCCGCTGGATCCGCGCTGACATGACCACGAAGAAATGTCAGAACTTCACCAAAAAGGTCCTTAATTTTATGAGGGACAGGCTTTCCGATTATCAGGAGCTTTACGGTGATCTCTATAATCTGGAGGCGTCCCCTGCAGAGAGCACCGCTTACAGGCTGGCAAAGCATGACAAGGAGCAGTTCCCCGCCATAAAGACTGCAGGCAACGAGGGCGATGTACCCTATTATACCAACAGTTCCCACCTTCCCGTGGGTTATACTGCGGATATCTTTGACGCCCTTGACATTCAGGATGAGCTGCAGACCCTGTATACCTCGGGCACGGTCTTCCATGCCTTCCTGGGAGAAAAGCTCCCCGACTGGAAGGCTGCCGCCAATCTGGTGAGGACCATAGCGGAAAATTATAAGCTTCCTTATTATACCCTTTCTCCCACATATTCGGTCTGCAAAGATCACGGATATCTGGCCGGGGAAGTGAAGGAATGCCCTCATTGTAAAAAGCCCACCGAGGTTTACAGCAGGATCACGGGATATTACAGGCCGGTACAGAACTGGAATGACGGTAAGCTTCAGGAGTACAGGAACAGGGTGGAATACGATCCCGAGAATTCCTGCATAAAGAAGCCCACCAGTACCATGATGACACTGTCGGCCAACGAATATGACGCCAGCGGAAAAAAGGCAGTGACCATAGAGAGTCAGCCTGCCGTAAATTATCTGTTCACCACAAAGACCTGCCCCAACTGTGTTCTGGCAAAGGAATACTTAAAGAACCATAAGGTGATGGTGGTGGATGCCAATGAGAACGCGGAGCTGGTCAGCCGTTACGGCGTGATGCAGGCACCGACCCTGGTGGTGGTAGAGGGGGACAGCTTTAAGAAATATGCCAACGCCTCAAACATAAAGAAGTATGTGGACAGTACACAGGCAGTTAAAGCAGAACAGGTCCGTTGATCCATGGAAAAGACCGTAATAAAAATCAAAGGTATAATCAGGAAGGATGACCGGTATCTTCTGGTGAAACGCTGGTATGACGACAGGATACCGGAGCCCTTTATGTGGGAATTCATAGACGGCATGCTGAATTTTGGTGAATCTCCTGAGGAGGGGGCGCTGCGGCTCATCGCCGAAAACCTGGGGGTTCAGGGCAGGGTGCTGAGGCCCGCCTATACCTGGTCCGTGCTGGTGGGAGAGACCCACATCCTGGGGATCGCCTTCATCTGTGATGTGGGGGATCATGACAGCTTCAATCTGCCCGAAGAGCTGGGGGAATATGCCTGGGTGAAGAGGGAAGAATTCGAGGACTACATAGATAACGTAAATGTGCTCAATGATCTGGCAGGTAAGGAATTATAATGATAGAAAAGCTTAATGAGAAGATAAAAAAGACGGGGGCACCCATAGTGGTGGGACTGGATCCCACCCTTGCCCATGTGCCTTCCCACGTATGTGAAAAAGCCTTCAGTGAATACGGAAATACCCTGGAGGGAGCGGGTGAGGCCGTATGGCAGTTCAACAAAGCCATAGTGGATGCGGTGTATGATCTGATCCCCGCAGTGAAGCCCCAGATAGCCATGTATGAACAGTTCGGGATCCCCGGACTTGTTGCATTTAAAAAGACAGTTGATTACTGTCATGAAAAGGGTCTCATCGTCATAGGCGATGTGAAGCGCGGTGATATAGGCTCCACCTGCGAGGCATATGCAGCGGGACATATCGGTCGTGTCAAAGTGGGAGATAAGGAATACTGTCCCTTCGATGAGGATTTCATCACCGTCAATCCCTATCTGGGAAGTGACGGTATCAAGCCGTTTTTGAACGCCTGCAGGGATAATGACCGCGGTATTTTTGTGCTGGTCAAGACTTCCAATCCTTCATCGGGGGAGCTTCAGGATCTGGTGTGCGGTGAGAAGACCATATATGAGACTGTGGGCGCCATGGTGGATCAGTGGGGAAGCGGCCTTATGAAGGGTGACTATTCCGAGGTGGGAGCCGTGGTGGGAGCCACTTATCCCGAGATGGGAAAAGCTTTAAGGGCAGTGATGCCCCGCGCCTGCATTCTGGTCCCCGGCTACGGAGCACAGGGGGGGAAGGGAGCCGATCTGGTTCATTTCTTCAACTCCGACGGACTGGGAGCCATAATCAATTCCAGCCGCGGCATAATCGCAGCATACAAAAACGAAAAATATGCTTCCTACGGAGAAGCCGCATTTGCGGACGCATCCAGGGCGGCAGTTTTGGATATGAAGGAGGATATAGCTTCGGCACTGGCGTAGCATTCTTTGGCTGCCTGATCTTGTGCCGACGAAGAAAACGAGATGAATTACCGGGAAAACAATGTCAATGCAAATGAAATGAACGAGCTGCAGCAGAAGGCTTCGGTGCTCATAGAAGCACTTCCCTACATACAGCAGTTCAACCGACGTATAATAGTGGTCAAATATGGCGGTTCCGCCATGTCTACAAAAGAACTCCAGGAAAATGTAATAAAGGATGTGACGCTGCTCAAGCTGGTGGGCTTCAAGCCTGTCATCGTGCACGGAGGCGGCAAGGAGATCAGCCGCTGGGTGGAAAAGGTAGGAATGGAGCCCAGGTTTGTGAACGGTCTTCGGGTCACGGATGAGGATACCATGGAACTGGCGGAGATGGTCCTCTCCAAGGTGAATAAGCAGCTGGTTACCATGGTCCAGGATCTGGGAGTCAGGGCTGTGGGCATCACGGGCAAGGACGGCGGACTGCTCCTTTGTAAAAAGAGATTTTCCGACGGACAGGATATAGGTTTCGTGGGAGAGATCACAAAGGTGGATCCCAAGGTACTCTTCGATCTGATCGAAAAGGACTTCCTCCCCATCGTAGCCCCTATCGGAATGGATGAATCGGGCCGGTCCTACAACATAAACGCCGACGATGCCGCCTGTGCCATAGCCGAGGCGGTGAAGGCTGAGAAGCTGGCTTTCCTGACAGATATCGAGGGCCTGTACAAGGATATAAATGACAAGTCCACCTTTATCTCCAACCTGACTGCGGATGAGGCCCAGGGCCTGGTGGATTCCGGTTATATCGGCGGAGGTATGCTGCCCAAGCTTTCCGGCTGTATCGACGCAGTGAGAAACGGGGTCAACAAGGTGCATATCCTGGACGGACGGATCCTCCACTGCCTGCTCCTTGAAGTGTTCACGAATAAGGGTATAGGTACACAGATTCATATGTAGGGAATATAGAGGAAAGAAACTAAACCATGATAAAAGCAGGAATAATAGGCTCCACCGGCTATGCCGGAGCCGAGATAGTAAGGATACTTCTGAACCACCCCGAAACCGAGATAATCTGGTATGGTTCAAAAAGCTATGTGGACCAGAGGTATGCCGACATATACAAAAACTTTTTCGAACTGATCGATGACAAATGTCTGGACGACAACATCGACAAGCTGTCCAGAGAGGCCGATGTCATCTTTACCGCCACCCCCCAGGGATATCTGGCGGGTATACTGAACCGGGATATTCTGAGCCGCTGCAAGGTGGTGGATCTGTCCGCGGATTACCGCATCAAGGATGTAAAGGTGTACGAGAGCTGGTACGGCATCGAACATAAGTCCCCTGAGCTCATCGCCGATGCGGTTTACGGACTCTGCGAGATAAACAGGGATAAGATAAAGAATACTTCCCTGGTAGCCAATCCCGGCTGTTATACCACCTGCTCCATTCTGGCAGCCTATCCTCTTGTGAAGGAGGGCCTCATTGATACGGACACTCTTATCTTTGATGCAAAGAGCGGTACCTCCGGAGCGGGACGTTCCGCCAAGACGGCGAACCTTTTCTGTGAGGTAAATGAAAATATCAAGGCTTACGGCGTGGCAAATCACAGACATACCCCTGAGATAGAAGAGCAGCTTTCCTATGCTGCTGACAGTGATGTCATGGTCAGCTTCACTCCCCATCTGGTTCCTATGAACAGAGGTATACTGGTGACTGCCTATGCTTCGCTTAAGGATAAAAAGATAAATGCCGAAGATATCGGCCGGGCTTATGAAAAGTATTTCAGGGACGAATATTTCATAAGGCTCCTGGGACAGGGCGTGCCTCCCGAGACCCGCTGGGTGGAGGGCAGTAACTTTGTGGATATAGGCTATAAGGTAGATGAGCGCACCGGCAGGGTAGTGATGATGAGCGCTCTCGACAATATCGTAAAGGGTGCGGCGGGACAGGCTGTACAGAACATGAACATCATGTTCGGCTTTGAAGAGCGTATGGGCCTTGAACTGCTGCCGGTGTTCCCGTAAGCGAAGGCAGGATATGTGAGCGTAAGAGCAGCAGGAGCCGTAAGTGCAGGCGGCGACAGAGGCTGTATGAGGGTAAGCAAAGACTGAGAAGGAGAAGAAGATGTCTGATCTGCAAACAGATGTAAGCACAAGTGAAGATCTTAATGAAAATTCTGTGGGCGCAAATACCGAAGGCGCTGGGACAGAAGCGTCTGTGGAAACTGAGTCGGCTGCTGAGGAAGCAGTTCCGTTTGCATCTGCGGGATCCGGATCTGAAGTGTCCGGAGAAACCGAAACAGATGTATCTGCAGAAACCGGATCGAAGACACCTGTGGAATCCGCACCGGTGACGGATGATGCGGCGCCGGCCGTCACGGAACCTGTGACGGAAATGAACATCGCCGACCAGAGAGCCCGTGTGGACAGCGTGGTGGACTCTCTGAAACAGATAAATTATGATGACGATGAACTGAAGGAAAAGTTCGGCAAATATCTGAAGGAGATAGAAAGATACCAGTCTCTTTTAAAGCTTCTGGACATCGGTGATGAGAACCTGGCACAGAAAGCCGAAGTCTTTCTTGAAATATGCGAGAATCCCGAGTTTGAGATCGCCTTCGTAGGCACCATCAAGACCGGTAAGTCCACTCTTATAAACGCACTTCTCGGACACAATTACACGCCTGTGGATGTGACTCCCGAGACGGCGGCCCTGACCAAATTCAGAAAGTCCCCCAAGGACTATGTAAAGGTGGTATTTTATGACAGGCAGGAATGGGATGAGCTTACAAGGAGTAAATCCCAGCAGGCCGACACCTATGACGAGCTGTACAGACGTCTCAATGCAGAGGCTGTGGTGGACACCTGGGTGGGACACGAACCCATCATGACCGAGGTGGAAAATCTGGAGATCGAGAATGAAGTAGCCAAGTGGACTTCTTCCAAGATGCCCGAGCACTTCTTTGTAAAAGAGGTGGACATAGGACTTTCCACCCTGCCTGAGAGCTTCCCCGAACAGGTGCTGCTGGTGGATACCCCGGGTCTTTTCGATGCGGTCACCTACAGATCTGAGATCACCAAGAAATATATCCGCAAGGCCGATGCAGTGTTCTTCTGTGTGGATGTCCAAAGGACTATCAGGGAAGAGCATGAGGAGATCAGGGCGGTCTTTGAAAATGCATCGGACAACATGAGCAAGGTCCACATAGTGGCCACCCACTGGGATAAGCTTAATAAGCCCATAATAGAAAACTGGGAGCGTCAGAAAAAGTTCCTGGTGGAGCTTTTCTCGGGAAGAAATTTCTTCGGCTCCATGGAACTGGCGCAGAAAAACATCATGCATTCTTCGGCTTATATGTACAATCTGCTCAAGGATGCGGACGACAACATGGATGAACTGGAGATCTTCTGCCGCATGACGGGCCTCACCGAAAGAGGAGCCTCCGATGAAGAAATAAAGTCGGTGCTGGATGAGATAAAGGGCTACACAAATGTGGATAAGATAAGGGAGGTCATCGAAAACGAGCTCCTGGCCAAGTACAAGCATCTTCTGTTCTACCGTATCGAGACCGTATACCAGGATCTCATCAGCACATACAGAAAGGGCATAAAGGAAAAACGCGAAGCCTACGAACACAGCAATCAGTAGGATATTCTTGGCTTGACTGAATCGATCAATAAGCGCCGGGAATGGATGGTACTGAGGCGGATCCCGGTACCATCGGATTAGGGAAAATGTAAAAAAGATTGTCAGAACGGTCTCTTCCGTAGCGGAAGAGGCCGTTATTTTGTTTATTTATCATGTTTTGCGGTCTGCGTATTTTGTTTTTCTGCTTGCATATTTTGTTCTTTTCAAATTGCTTGAATTGTGTTAGAATTAACCCTATATTGGCTGTATTATGCCGTAGAATATTTTAGGAGGGCAAGTATGAAAGCTAGAAAAAGATTAGTAGCACTGGTAATGGCTGCTATGCTGGCGCTCCCGGATATGTCCGGAAGTGTTGCGCTTGCAGCTGAGTTGCCCGCCGAACCTATGGAAGATGCGGTGACGGAAGTCACGGATCAGACCGAGGATACAGGCGGAGAAGAAGAGTCATACGACGCTGCTTCCGAGGCGACCGATGTGGTTTCGGATCAGGCGGAGGATGGCAATGCACCGGCGGATGACGCCGTGGCAGCCGAGGCATCTGATGCACAGGATGTTTCCGATGAGCAGGCCTCATCCGAAGCAGTGAACGGCAAGGCTGCTCTTACCACGAAAATGACCGTGGATGTGCTTACGGCAGTCACTGCGATGAATAAAAAGAATAATAATTATTCTTATGACGCATCCAGTGATTCCATCGTGGTTCCTTATATCCACGCCTTCGACAAGAAGCTGGATATCCAAGGTGCCATCAGGAACCCCAATTTAGAGACTCCGGAGCACAGCCCCGTCCAGATAACAGTGGACGGCACCAGTCTGGCACACAAGAATAAGGAGCTTTTTGTGCGTAAGATGGATGAGCTCACCTTTACCTGGAGTGACGGTAACGGCGAATTCGCAGATGCCGGCGACTACACACTGAAGGTTACCCTTCCCGCAAAGGAGGGAGAGAACTCCGAGGCATCCGCTACCGTTAAGGTAAAGGTAGTTCGCACAGAGCTTTATATGGATGCTACCCGGTCATTTGTTATCAGCCAGTATCCTATGGAAACCATCGGCTTCGTTAAAGTATCCGACGTGCTGGCAGTAGCAGAGAACTATGTTCCCTATAACTCACTCGCTGAAATGGATTATATGGAAAAGGTTGAGCCCGGCTTCAAGGAAGAAGAGGCTCTGGGCCTTTTGAACAATTTCGGCGTAGCTCTTTACTATATGGATGGCGATCAGAAGGTGGATGTGGATCCCAGATCAGTTCTTGACCAGTCCAAGAAGCCTTTCATCACGCTTT
>JAEEZH010000133.1 GCA_016288495.1 Lachnospiraceae bacterium | reverse complement strand
TGATTATAGCAGATTATGGCGGATAAAAACAGACTTTAATTGAAAATACAGGTGCGGTGTGGTAAAATATGATGTTGAATGCAGCTTCCACGGGAAGCGTTAAAGGAGGCATTCTGATAAAGCGATGGCTGGTTATAATGTCAGATCCGGAAAGGCCGATGATTTTATTGATCATCAGGAGATACTGGATACTCTGGAATATGCGGATGCGCATAAAAACGATATAAAACTGATAGAGGAGATACTCCACAAGGCCCGGCCTGTCTGGAAGGGAAAACTGCTTGACTGTAAGGGACTTGACCACAGGGAGGCCTCTCTGCTCCTGGCCTGTGAGGATCCGGGAATAAATAAGCGGATCGTGGAACTGGCAAAGGAGATAAAGCGGGCCTTCTACGGAAACAGGATAGTGCTTTTTGCCCCGCTGTATCTTTCCAATTACTGTGTGAACGGGTGCCTGTACTGCCCCTATCACATGAAGAATAAGACCATCCCACGTAAAAAGCTGACTCAGGAAGAGATCAGGGCGGAGGTGATCGCCCTTCAGGATATGGGACACAAGCGCCTGGCCATAGAGGCGGGGGAGGACCCTGTCAACAATCCCATTGAATATATCCTGGACAGCATCAGGACCATATATTCGGTACATCACAAAAATGGCGATATCAGGCGGGTGAACGTAAACATCGCCGCCACCACGGTGGATGAGTACAGGATGCTAAAGGATGCCGGGATAGGCACCTATATCCTGTTTCAGGAGACTTATCACAGGGAAGGCTATGAGACGCTCCATCCCACCGGTCCCAAGAGTGATTATTCCTGGCATACCGAGGCTATGGACCGTGCCATGGAGGCCGGCATAGATGATGTGGGACTGGGAGTTTTGTTCGGCCTTGATAAATACAGATACGAATTTGCGGGACTTCTGATGCATGCGGAGCATCTGGAGGCAGTGCATGGCGTGGGACCCCATACCATCAGCTTCCCCAGAGTGAAGCCTGCGGACGATATAGATCCCGATGAATTTGACAACGGCATCAGCGATGAGATCTTTGAAAAGATCATAGCCTGTGCCAGGATCGCCGTTCCCTATACGGGGATGATCATATCCACCAGAGAGAGTGAAGAAGTCAGGCGCATGGCTTTGAATATGGGCATATCCCAGATAAGCGGCGGTTCCCGCACCTCTGTGGGCGGCTATACCAGCAAGGAGAGGCCTCACGATACGGAGCAGTTCGATGTTTCGGACCGGCGTTCCCTTGACGAGGTGGTGGGCTGGCTGATCAGGGACGGCTTCATTCCGTCATTTTGTACCGCCTGCTACAGGGCCGGAAGGACGGGAGACCGGTTTATGAGCCTTTGCAAAAGCGGGCAGATCCAGAACTGCTGTCATCCCAACGCCCTCATGACCCTGGAGGAATATCTGGAGGATTATGCATCCCCGGAAACGAAGATCGTCGGCACGGCCATGATAGAAAGGGAGCTTTTATCCATACCGGATGAAAAGGTGAGGGAGATGACCCGGGAGCACCTGGCAGAGATAAAGGCTGGCAGACGGGATTTCCGTTTCTGAATTAAAATGCTTCGGCACAGATCGATCGTACGAGATTATAAAACAGTCAGTCATATTTAAACTGTGGTTTATAGGAGGGAAATATGTTTTTAACTTATTTTTTGGTAGGCGTAGTAGGGCTTTGCATAATCGTTGCGGTCATATCCGCGATCTCCACGGTGGTTTCCACTGTGGCGGGTATAGCAAAACAGGAAGATGAAGAATAAGCTGCATGAGCTATAAGACCATTACCGACATAATAGAAAATGTTGAAAAGGTGATAGTGGGCAAGAGAGAGCAGATCGAGCTGGTCCTCACAGCCATGATAGCGGGAGGACATGTCCTCATTGAGGATGTCCCCGGAGTGGGCAAGACCCAGCTGGCTTTTGCCATGGCCGTATCCTGCGGAGGTACCTTTAACAGGATACAGCTGACACCTGACATCATGCCCTCCGATATCACGGGCTTTTCCCTGATCAGGCGTGATACAGGGGATATGGAGTTCAAGGAGGGGGCGGCTTTCTGTAATTTCCTGCTGGCGGACGAGATAAACCGCTGCTCGCCCAAGTCCCAGTCGGCGCTCCTTGAGATAATGGAGGAGAGACAGGTTTCCATGGACAAGATAGTACATCCCCTGCCTTCTCCGTTTATGATCCTGGCTACCCAGAACCCTGTGGAGACCTTCGGTACCTATCACCTGCCCGAGGCGCAGATGGACCGTTTCCTGATCAAATTTGCCATGGGCTATCCCGACAGGGAGCAGGAAAAGATCATTATGAAAAAGGGAAGTGATGATCTGGCTTCCTCGCTGTCGGCCGTAACCGATACAGCCGCGGTGAATTCCATGATAGCTGCCTGTGAAAGTGTGGGCTGTACCGCAGCCATAGAAGATTACATCATGAACATAGTGGAGCTCACCAGGAAATCCGCTGATATAAAGCTGGGAGTCAGCCCCAGGGGTTCCATGGCTCTCAAGAAATCCTCAAAGGCCTATGCCATGGTTAAGGGCAGGGATTATGTGCTGCCGGATGACGTGAAATATCTGGCGCCTTTTGTGCTGTCCCACAGGCTGATGCTCTCACCTCAGGGCAGCTCCAGATATGCCGATAAGGCACAGGTCATCAGAGACATACTGGATGTGGCAGTGGTTGTGTGATGCGCATTTTTTTTAATTATACCAAAAAGATCATAGACTATCTGGGGGCCTGCGTTCTGGCGCTTGTTTTTGCTCTTTTCTGCAGCGGCCGGGTGGGCTATTTTGTTTTATCGATGTTGATCGCAGGGCCTTTATTGTCCCTGCTTTTTACGTTCATCGCATCTCGTACCGTAAAGGTATCTTCAATTTTGTCCCGGAATATTTTTGATAAGGGCAGCAGCTTAAAACTCACGGTGAAAACAAAGCGCGCAGCTTTTTTTCTTCCGATGATGCCCTGCAGGATGGAATACGATTTCGGAAGCGGGATCCTTCTGACTGACCCGGGGAAGGATTATGGGGGATTTTTTTCCCGGGAATATGTCAGGGAAGTGACTTTTTTCTGCCGCTATGCCGGAGGTGGGAGCATAGGCCTTAAGGATGTGATCCTGACGGACTTTTTCGGGGTCATGAGTATTCCCGTAAAAAATACGGACAGGCAGAGCCATACCTACGGCATCATTCCCCGGATCCCGGAAACAGGGATAGATCCCGGGAAACTCAAGACTGTCATGGAGTCGGCGGATATGTCTGATAAGGAACAGGAAGTGTCCTTTGATGCTGCCGATAATTTCGGAGGCTTCCCCGGGTATGACAACCGCGAGTATGTGGATGGGGATCCTGTGAAGCGGATCAATTACAAGCTTTCCGCAAGAAAGGATGAGCTCTATGTGAGGCTGGATGAGAAGCAGGTGTTCGGAAGCGTGGAGATAGTGCTGGATCCAAAGCTCCCGGGAGAGCTAAAGTCTGCCCCCGGTGAGATGAAGGCTGCCGCATGGCAGGGGGAAATGGAGGAAAAGCTGGGAATGGCGCTTTCGCTTCTGCTGAACCAGTTTACGGTTCGGTTTGTGTATTTTCATGATTCCCTGCGTCACGAGGTCAAGCTTCGGGAACCCGGCGAGTGCCACGAACTATGCAAGACCCTGGCATACTGCAGGTATGAGGAATAGTAATGCAGCAGACACCGGTACCATTGAACCCAGGAAACCAAGAATATGAGCAGTGAAACAGCGAAAAAGATAACAACGATACTCCTGACCATAGCTCTGTGCGTGACCACACTGAGCGTACTCGGTCACGGCTATATTTCATATACCACCCCCATATTCATCGCCGGATGCATATTCATGTTCTTCATGTGTGAGTACGTCAACGCCCATGAACTCATAGGAACCTTCATCGTCATATTCTACCTGGCGGCAGTGGGCGCGCTGATGCTGTATCTCATGTTTACAGGTTTCCATGAAAGCAATGTGGTCTTTCTGGAATGGATGCTCACAAGGGCGGATGAAGTCAGATCGGATGTGAGATATACCATCTGCCTCTCGGTGGGCTGCATCACGTTCTTCGGATTTACCGTCTATTATTTCACCAGAGTCAGATACAGGATGATATTCCTCACCCTGGTCTCGATCATGCCCTGCATCCTGTACGCCAAGGTGGTGGCCCAGGTGGATGATGCCTATCTGTGCATCATAGCCTTTCTTTGCATGCTGGCCGGGATCTTTCACATACGGGAGGGCATCAGCGAAAACACACCGTTCCCCGTCATGCCCATGGCCCTTTATTTTTCCCTGATGATCCTGATGCTCTGCGCCATGATACCCCGCAAAGAGGAAGCCGTGTACTATGACAGGTTTGAGGATCTGTTTCTCATGAGCGGCAATAAGGATATAGAAGCGGAGGCCGATCTATCGGCCCTGAATGAATTCTCCGGGGATGCCGACGGATATCAGAGCACCAACCCCAGACGGCTGTTCATACTGATGGGTGACAGGCCCCCCTATCTTAAACGCCAGAATTTTGATTATTATGATTTTGAGACCGACAAGTGGTATAAGGATGAGCGGTTTACCTTTATGACCTCGTCCCAGTCCTTTGGATCAAAGCAGGAGGATGAGGCGAAGTGTACCAGACTCATCGAGGCACTGAATACGGTGGAAAAGACAGAACCCGGTTTTCTTGAAAAATACGGCCTTGAGGCAGCACTGGATCCGGATGTGACCTCCAGGGTGAAGGATGACCTGCACTCCCTGGCCATTGTGCCCATCAGGTTCTCCCCCCAGTATTTCCTGGGCTCTTCCAGACAGGTGGGACTGCTGGTATCCGCTACGTCGGACAAAAGATATAACCTCTACTATCTTTCGGACGGGGCAAACGCCCACGGCATGACTGAGGGCAGGCTGACGGATATAAGCATGGCGGATGCCGAAAAAATGCTGGAAGAAGCCATCGATATACTGTCGGAATCCTCCGTGCTCTACAAGATGAACAACCCCGAGGGGCTGGAGCTGTCCCAGATCAAATCAGATGTGAACGTGGGAGAGACCATATATGCACAGAAATGCCTGTCGTACTTCTATAACAGGCAGCTGGAAGCAAAGAACTATAAGGAAGCCATCGATGAGTCGGGGAATAATGACCATATAAGCGACAGCGTGAGAGAACTGGCGCAAAAGATCACGGAGGACTGCGAGTACGATTATCAGAAGGCCTCTGCCCTTGCCACATATTTTCATAAGGGTGAATTCACCTATGATCTGGATTACGATCCCGGGGATGATTCCCCGGAATATTTCCTTTTTGAATCAAAGACGGGAAGCTGCTCTGATTTCGCATCAGCCTTTGCCCTCATGGCCAGGAGCGTGGGACTGAATGTGAGATATACGGAGGGCTTCAAATGGGAGGAATCCACCAGGGAGCGGGTTTACTATATCCGGGAAACGGATTCCCACGCCTATCCGGAGGTCTTTATTCCCCTCGTGGGATGGTGCGTGTACGAGCCCACCATCAGCGCCCAGGAAAAGCTTGGGCTGTTTGAAAGGCTGGGTATAGACATTAAGATCGACTTCGGCCTCATCACCTATGTGACAGGACTTATCCTGATAGTGGCTATGGCCGGGATCTTCATAAAGCTGATCCTGCCGTTTTTGTCGGATGTGGTATTTGGCATATATATCAATTTTGTCCCCGAAGATGAGCGCTCGCTCAAACGATACAGAAGGATGATGAAAAAAGCCGCAAAACGACGGGGCGAAGGGGTACTGGCCCTGACCCCGGATGAGTATCTGACCGAATATTCGGACAGATATCCGAAAAGAAAGACCCGGATAAAGAGATTGCATAAACTGGTGGAGGAAGTGAAACGTACGGTTTATGGAAAAGGAAAAAAATGATATAATGTAGAACATGTCAGACAATACCGCAAACAATGAAACAAAAAAGAAAATGAGACTGTCCATACTGACCAGGATAGCCCTGCTTTTCCTGTTGTCTCTTGTAGTGGCTGCAGTTTTTCTGGCTGCCATCGGTTACTGGTTTGCCAACGAGACTTCCGTATATCAGAGAAACAGTGCCGCAGAGGCGGTGGCCACTGCCGCAAAGACCGCCCTCGGATCAAAGAAAAACCTGGAACGCCTTGAGTATGACGAAGAATTTAAGGATAAACTTCACGGAACCTTCAGATATATCTGCTCAAGAACCGGGGCAAAATATCTGTATCTGTACAGGATAGATGAAGATCAACAGAGATCTTTTTTCGTCGTGGCGGGGAATGCTGATGAAGATGATCAGATGATAAATGAATTGACGCGGGAGGGGGATAAAGGACATGACAGCCTTTATCAGTCTGAGACAGAGATCCTGGATGGGGATCATGACAGCAAATATGTAATAATAGACAATCAATTCGGAAGGACTTATACATATCTTTTGCCGATAATCGATGAGGATAAGCTGTTGGGGATCGTCGGTGTGGATTATGATTTTAAGAGCGTGAACGACAGGATGCTCCGGAACTTCAGAAACCTGTTCCTGCTGTTGCTGACGGTATTTGCCCTGGTTTTTGTTCTCGCTTTGTTCCTCATTAAAAAGATGGTGATGCGTCCCATAGAGGTGCTGTCGGAGAAAATGAGGAATTTTGCCTTTGAGCGGGATGGGGGAACTGTGTATGATGCGCCGAAGCACCGTTTTGAGGATGAGATGACGGATATAGAGGGCGCCTTCAACGAAATGGCCCGGGATATAAATTCATATGTGGATGATATTTCAGTGCTCATGAAGGAGAAGTATCAGACAAGGATGCAGCTGGAGGTAGCCCAAAGGATACAGTCCGGCATAGTACCCCTGGAGACCGGTATATCGGGGGATGAATATGACATATTTGCCTGTGAACATCCTGCCAGGGAGGTGGGCGGAGATTTCTATGATATCTTTGCAAATAATGCCGGCAATATCTGTATAGTGATCGGAGATGTGTCAGGGAAAGGAATATCTGCGGCGCTTTTTATGGTGATGGTCAAAACCACCATAAGAGAAAACCTGAAGGCAGGCCGTTCTCTTTCGGATACCCTGGAACAGGTGAACCGTGAGATCTGTCTTTCCAATCCGGAGAATATGTTTGCCACGGTTCTTGCCATGATGATCGATATTAAGACCGGAGTTGTCAGATTTGTCAATGCAGGACATATTCCGCCCCTTATACTGAAAAAAGATCCCGAGTATCTCAGTATGTACAGCGGTATGGCTCTGGGACTTTTTGAGGATGGTGATTTTAAGGAGGAGAGCCTGGAGCTTGGGGATGGAGAAGGCCTGCTGATATTTACCGACGGACTGACGGAAGCCGTCGACGCCGGTAAAGTACAGTATGGAACAGACAGGCTGCAGGAAACCGTTGTCGGCTGCAACAGCTCGGGGACAGTGGATCCTGCGTCCCTGACCAAGAGCCTTGTGGCATCGGTAAAAGAGTATTCAAAGGGCCTGGAACAGTTTGATGACATTACCTGTATCACATTCATATACAGAAAGAATACAGACAGTAAGAGGGAACTGAGTCTGGATCTGGACTCCTTTAACACGGTGAAAAAGACGATCATAGGTTCTTTTGGCGAGAATGAGAAGACCAGGAGCATGATCCTGGCCTGTGAAGAGATATTTGTAAATATCGTCAGCTATTCAAAGGCTCAAAGGGTCGGCTTCTTCTGTAAGAGGACGGATGACAGCTTTTCGGTTGTCTTTTATGATGACGGTATTCCCTTTGATCCCACAAAACGGTTATTTGCAGACAGGGATTTTGAAGACCTGGATATGGGCGGGATAGGGATCATGATAGCCCGGAACAGTTCCAGGGAAATGGTATACAGCAGGATCGATGGCAAAAATATACTTAAGCTTGTGTTTGAGGTGTGACAGTGGACCGGATCTTTTCAAAGGAAGAAGTCAATACAGGACGACAGAGGGAATTTGATTATCTGAAGGGCTTTTTTATGATATTCATTTTCCTGATCCACGCTTTTCAGGCTACATTTTCCGCTGAGAGTACCCTGGTCAGCGGGATATACATAGTGGCCACCATGACGGGAGCGGCCCTTTTTATCTTTGTCATGGGCTTCGGGACCGTATACAGCAAAAGATCCGGCCCTTCGGATATGGCTGCCAACGGAGTGCGGATGGTGGCTTATCAGTATCTCAACAACCTGCTGTATATAGCGGCCATCATCCTTCCGTATCCTTTTGTGAAGGGACTTCTCACGGATGAGGGAAGGGATACTCTGAGGCTCTGTATCAGGGTCTACGCCCAGTATACCAATATTTTCTTTATAACAGGTATCATATATCTGGTCCTTGCCCTTCTTAAAAAACTGAACTGCAAGGTGTATGTATATCCCATGATCGCTCTTGTCATGACTCTTATCGCCCCGTTGGTATACGGCCGCGAGGTGAAGGTGCCGGTGATAGGTTATATCATAAAGCTTCTCATCGGACATGATATGTTCGTCTCCTTTACGCCTCTGTATTTCCTGAGTTACGCTCTTTTGGGAGTGGCTGCGGGGCACATGTACAGGCATATAAGGGACAAAAAACTCTTCTACAGGATCGTGCTTGTGATCGCCCTTATAGTGGCGGCCGTCTGGTGGACAGTCATAGGCGTTAAATATATCCCGGATCCCTCGACGCTGAGAAAGGACATGGGATACGGTTATATCCATCCGGGACTTTTCCGGGTGGCGGCCAGCCTGGCCCATATACTTATCGCCGCCGCCGTTGTTTTCTTTATCAATGATAAAGCCGAAGGATCCGGTAAAACAGACCGGAAAAAAGAGAATCCCATAAGTGCCCAGATACTTTTCTACGGCAAACATATTTCAAAGTATTACGCCCTGCATGTCGTGGTTTACTTTGTGGCTCTGGGTTTTCACGGATATCTGGGCTTTGAGCCCCGGCAATGCTGGGGGCTGATGCTTTTGTCCATGATCGTCACAGAGGGCATGGTCCGGGCTGTGGTACGCGCTGATGAGCTCAGGGAAAAAAGAGGCGGGTCAAGATTTGAAACGATCCTCAAATTCGCCTTCCCCTATCTGGTGATGCTGGCACTGCTCTTACTGAGGCTGCAGCAGCTTGACAAGGATAGAGCCATATTTACTCCCAGGGAGTTTGACACCTTTGTCTGGGCCCTTTTCGTGATCATGATAATCGCGGCCCAGGTCCTGTATGTGGTCAATAAGCGGATGGCCTCACAAAAGGCAAGGGAAGATGCGTTCATGGAAACGGCCAGGGATATCCAGAGCGGAATGGTCCCGCCGGAAACCGCTTATGAAAAAGAAAATGTACGTATCGAAGCCATATCCAGGCCGGCAAAGGCTGTGGGGGGTGATTTTTACGATATCATACCGCTTGATGACGGCAGGTTCGGCATCGTGATGGGTGATGTCTCCGGCAAAGGGGTGCCGGCGGCTCTGTTCATGTCCATGGTAAAGACCATGGTGAGAGACAGGATCCTGTCTGGTATGAGCGTTGAAAGGACGCTGAATGAGGTGAATGACGAGCTTTGTGCTTCCAATCCCAAAGGAATGTTTGCCACCGTTTTTGCCGGAGTGTTTGATGAAAACAGCGGTGAGCTGACCTTTGCGAACGCAGGGCATATGCCTCCTGTGAAAACCGGAGCAGATGCGTCCTTTGTTGAAGTGGACAGCGGCTGTGCCATCGGCCTGTTCGAGGATGCGGGCATCATATGTCAGAAGGTGGTGCTTAAGAAGGGAGAAGGCATCCTTCTGTATACGGACGGAACCACCGAGGCAGTAAACCTGCAGAAGGAACCCTTCGGTGAAAAGCGGCTGCTGCAGGCAGTGAGCGGTCAGGACAGTAAATCTCTCATTGAAAAGGTGGCCGCTGATGTGATAAAATTTTCCGGGGGACAGGAGCAGTTCGATGACCTGACTCTGCTCATGCTGTCGTTCTGAGAGAAGAATCCTGACGAACGTCAGATGAAGTAAAAAAGATCCTTCGGCTAAAGCCTCAGGATGACAGTCGGTTATGTCATTCTGAGGAACGCAGTGACGAAGAATCCTGAAGGACTTGAATCGGATCATGAAAAAGAT
>JAEEZH010000132.1 GCA_016288495.1 Lachnospiraceae bacterium | reverse complement strand
CTGAAGCCTCAGGATGACCTACGGTATAATCTTTCTGAAAGCAGTATACCAGTGGCCTTTCTGAAAGCAGTATACCAGTGGCCTTTCTGAATGCAGTATACCAGTGGCCTTTCTGAATGCAGTATACCAGTTGTCATTCTGAGCGAAGCGACGCATACCACATCATGAAATGGTGTGGTGCCGCCCCGGCGAGGGGTTGCGAAGCAACAGGAAGAATCTTTAGAAAAAATATCCCTTGGGAGACAGGTGTCATGGAATCAATTAAAAATACAATAGATGACAAGCTTCATGAGGAATGCGGAGTGTTCGGCCTGTATGCTCCGGCAGGGAGTGATGTGTCGAAGGAAATATATTACGGCCTGATCTCGCTGCAGCACAGAGGTCAGGAATCTGCGGGAATATCAGTCAGCGATACCGAGGGTCCCATGGGAAATATCCGTACAAAAAAAGGAATGGGGCTGGTGAGCGAGGTTTTTTCGAGGGATGATCTGTCGGCTCTTTCCGGAAATATCGGAGTGGGACATGTCCGGTATTCCACTACGGGAGGCAGTTCCCCGGAAAACGCCCAGCCCATTGCAATGAATTATATTAAGGGCTCTCTGGCCCTTGTACATAACGGAAATATAATGAACTCCGGGGAGCTCAAGGAAGCTCAGATGTACAGGGGTCAGGCCCACTACACCTCTTCGGATACGGAGGTTTTGGCTTATGAGATCATCAGTGAAAGGGTCGCCTCGGGTTCCATAGAAGAGGCAGTGGAAAAGGCGGCTCTGAGACTTAAGGGCGGCTACGCTCTGGTCATAATGAGCCCGAGGAAACTGATAGGGGTCAGGGATCCCTTTGGGATAAAGCCTCTGGTCCTTGGAAAAAAGGACGAAGCTTATATGTTCTCATCCGAGAGTGCGGCCATCAAGGCTCTGGGAGGAACAGTCATCAGGGATGTGAAACCCGGTGAGATAGTTACGGTCTCGGATGTGGGTGGAAAGGAGGCGCAGGTATGCAGCGCCATGATCCCCGGAGAAAAAAAGGAAGCCCATTGTATTTTTGAGTATATATATTTTGCCAGAAGCGATTCCGTCATAGACAATGTTTCGGTATATGAAGCGAGAGTGAATGCGGGCAGGGCTCTGGCCAGGGCCAGCAGGACTCAGGCGGACATAGTAGTGGGAGTTCCCGACTCGGGACTGGCGGCGGCAGAGGGTTATGCGAAGGAATCGAATATCCCCCTGGCCTGTGCTTTTCATAAAAACAGTTATGTGGGAAGAAGCTTTATCAAGCCCACGGATGAGCAAAGACGTATGGCGGTGCACATGAAACTCAGTGTGCATGAAGATGTGGTAAAAGGAAAGCGTGTGATCCTCATAGACGATTCCATAGTCAGGGGAACGACCATGCGCCAGATAGTGGAAATGCTCAGGGAAGAAGGGGCGGCAGAGGTTCACGTAAGGGTGAGTTCTCCTCCGTTCCTGTTTCCCTGTTACTACGGAACGGACGTTCCGTCATCGGGTCAGCTGATAGCATCCCGGCATTCCACACAGGAGATTTGCAAAAGCATCGGCGCGGATACACTGGAATACTTGAGGCTTGAAGATCTGTCGGCCATGGTGGGAGACCTTCCCTTATGCGCCGCATGTTTTAACGATCAGTATCCGGTGTGAAAGCCAAATTGAGATATGAATAAGATCCTTCCTGTTGCTTCGCAACCCCTCGCCGGGGCGGCACCACACCATTTCATGATGTGGTATGCGTCACATTCGCTCAGGATGACAGAGGGTTTTAGATATTTTAAAAGGAGAAATTAAAAGGAGGAAAAAATGAAAGACCAGTTTCAAAGGATCAGAGAGCAGGGGCTTTACGATCCTCAATTCGAACATGATAACTGCGGTATCGGTGCCATAATCGATATAAAAGGGCGGGTTAGCCACAAGCTGGTTAGCGACGCCCTTTTGATCGTCGAAAAACTGGAGCATCGTGCCGGAAAGGACGCGGAGGGAAAGACCGGAGACGGCGTGGGTATCCTGACCCAGATACCCCATAAGTTTTTTGTAAAGACATTGAAGAAGGAAGGTGTGGCTCTTCCCGGATACAGACAGTATGCCGTGGGCATGATATTTTTCCCTCAAAAGGATCTTGATATGAGACAGGCAAGATCCATGTTTGAGATAATCGTGAGAAAAGCCGGACTCAAGCTTCTGCACTGGAGGGATGTGAGTGTGGATCCCGCTGTTCTGGGAAGCAAGGCGAGGGAGTGTATGCCCAGGATCGCGCAGGTGTTTATTGAAAGGCCTGAGGGAGTTGAAAGCGACCTTGATTTTGACAGGATGCTCTATATCGTGCGCAGGGAATTTGAACAGAGTAATGTGAATACCTACGTTCCTTCCCTTTCGTGCAGGACCATAGTTTACAAGGGAATGTTCCTGGTGGGACAGCTCCGTACTTTTTTCTGTGATCTCATGGACCCTGATTATGAATCTGCCATTGCCATGGTACATTCGCGTTTTTCCACCAATACCACACCCAGCTGGAACAGGGCGCATCCCAACAGGTTCATAGTACATAACGGTGAGATAAACACCATAAAAGGAAATGCAGACAAGATGCTGGCCCGGGAGGAGACCATGCATACCTCCCTGTTTTCCGAGGAGGATATGACAAAGGTGCTGCCGGTAATCTCCCAGAGCGGATCGGATTCGGCCATGCTTGACAATACCCTGGAATTTCTGGTGATGAGCGGAATGCCTCTGGCCCTTGCCGCCACCATCATGATACCCGAACCCTGGGCACACAATGAGACCCTTTCACAGGAGGAGAGGGATTTCTATCAGTATTATGCGACGATGATGGAGCCCTGGGACGGACCTGCATCCATCCTGTTTTCTGACGGTGACGTGATGGGTGCCATCCTGGACAGGAACGGTCTTCGTCCCTCCAGATATTATGTGATGGACGACGGAAGACTGATACTTTCTTCAGAAGTCGGAGTGCTGGATCTGGATGAGAGCCATATAGTAAAGAAGGAACGTCTCCATCCCGGTAAGCTCCTTCTGGTAGATACAAAAAAGAAAAAGATATTCAGGGATGAGGAGATAAAAGAGGAGTATGCCCATGCAAAACCCTATGGCGAATGGCTGGACAGCAAGCTTCTCACCCTGGCATCCCTCAAGATACCCAATAAGAAGGTTCAGTCCTATACAAAAGAGGAGCTGGCCAGACTGCAGAAGGCTTTCGGCTACACCTGGGAAAACTATCACGATGGTATCCGTTCCATGGCGCTTTCCGGAAGCGAAGCCATAGGCTCCATGGGCGTGGACACTCCCATTGCGGCTCTGTCCGGGGAATACCAGCCTCTGTTTTATTATTTCAAACAGCTCTTTGCACAGGTTACCAACCCGCCCATAGACGCACAGCGCGAAGAGATCGTGACTTCCAGGACGGTGTATCTGGGTACCAACGGAAATCTGCTGGAGGAAAAACCGGAGAATTGCCAGGTGCTCAAGATCAATAATCCCATTCTTACGGATCTTGATCTGTTAAAGATAGAAAACATGAAAAAGGAAGGCTTTAAGGTCTCCAGGGTTTCCATTCTGTTTTACAAGAGTACGCCCATGAAGAGAGTGCTGAACCATCTTTTTGTGGAGGTGGACAAGGCTTACCGTGAGGGTGCCAACATATTGATCCTGTCAGACCGGGGGGTGGATGAAAACCATGTGGCCATCCCTTCGCTGCTGGCTGTTGCGGCGGTCCATAAGCATCTGGTGGACACCAAGAAATGTACTGCCATGTCACTGATCGTGGAATCAGCGGAACCCAGGGAAGTCCATCATTTTGCAACGCTTCTGGGTTACGGTGCCCTGGCTGTTAATCCCTATCTGGCCCATGCCACCATAGGACAGCTGGTGGAGGAAGAGCTGCTGGATAAGGATTATTATGCCGCGGTAGAGGATTATGATAACGCCATCCTTTTCGGTATAGTGAAGATAGCTTCAAAAATGGGAATATCCACCATCCAGTCGTATCAGGGCAGCAAGATCTTTGAGGCTGTGGGCATATCAAAGGATGTGGTTGATGATTACTTCACCGGCACCGTAAGCCGTGTGGGAGGTATCAGCCTCGACGATATAGGTAATGCGGCCGACGCCCAGCACAGCAGGGCTTTTGATCCTCTGGGACTTAAGGTCAATCTTGAATTCACCGTATTGGGCAGGCATAAAGAGAGAAGTCAGGGTGAAAAGCACAGGTATAATCCACAGACCATCCATATGCTCCAGTACGCCACCAGAGAGGGGGATTACGAGAAGTTTAAAGAGTATACAAAGATGGTGGACGGCGAAAAGACAGGGTATCTCCGCAGCCTTCTGGATTTTGTCCATACAGATTCACAGGTGCCCCTGGATGAAGTGGAAAGCGAAGAATCCATAGTACGCAGGTTTAAGACCGGCGCCATGTCGTATGGATCCATATCCGAGGAGGCTCATGAGACTCTTGCCATTGCCATGAATCATCTCCATGGAAAGTCAAACAGCGGCGAGGGCGGTGAGAGCGATGAGCGTCTGGAGTCTGCCGGCACGGATAATGACAGAAGCTCTGCCATCAAACAGGTGGCCAGCGGCAGATTCGGAGTGACCAGCAAATATCTGGTGAGTGCAAAGGAGATACAGATAAAGATGGCCCAGGGCGCAAAGCCCGGGGAGGGCGGACATCTTCCCGGGAAAAAGGTATATCCCTGGATAGCAAAGACCAGACATTCCACACCCGGAGTGAGCCTGATCTCGCCGCCTCCTCATCATGATATATATTCCATAGAGGATCTGGCACAGCTCATATATGATCTTAAAAATGCCAACAAGGATGCCAGGATATCGGTGAAGCTGGTGTCCGAGGCCGGAGTTGGAACCATCGCCGCCGGCGTGGCAAAGGCGGGAGCCGCCGTGGTATTGATCTCGGGTTATGACGGAGGAACCGGTGCGGCGCCTCTTTCATCCATTCATAATGCCGGACTTCCCTGGGAACTGGGACTGGCTGAGGCTCATCAGACTCTTCTGGCTAACGGACTGAGGAACAGGGTTGTCATAGAAACCGACGGTAAGCTCATGAGCGGAAGGGATGTGGCTATCGCAGCCATGCTGGGAGCCGAGGAATTCGGTTTCGCCACAGCGCCCCTTATCACCATGGGCTGTGTGATGATGAGACAGTGTCAGTCGGATACCTGCCCCATGGGGGTGGCTACACAGAATCCCGAGCTGCGTAAGCGCTTTGCGGGAAAGCCTGAATATGTGGAGAATTTCATGATCTTCATCGCCAGACAGTTAAGGGAGATCATGGCTTCCCTGGGAGTCAGATCCGTGGAAGAACTGGTGGGCAGGAGCGATCTTTTGAAACTCAGGGAAAACCTTTCCGAGGCAGAGAAAAAGATCGATCTGTCCGGGATCCTCCTCCATATGTCGGATACAAAGATTTCCCATGAGGAGAAATATCTGTATGATTTCAAGCTCAAGGATACAAAGGATGAGGCTGTACTTCTTTGTTCAAAGGAGGTTAAGGATGCCATAAAGTCCGGGAAAAAGGCACATATGAGCGTGTCCCTGAGCAGCGTGGACAGAACCTTCGGAACTCTTTTGGGCGCACAGATCACAAGGAATGTGTCCGAAGGGCTGGAGGAAGATACCATTACAGTGGATTGCAACGGTTCGGGCGGACAGAGCTTCGGAGCTTTCATTCCCCGGGGGCTGACCCTGAATCTGACCGGTGACAGCAACGATTATTTCGGAAAGGGCTTATCCGGAGGCAAACTGGTGGTGAGTGCTCCCAAGGAGGCCGGATATGATCCCGCCGAAAATATAATCATCGGAAACGTAGCCCTGTACGGCGCTACCTCCGGAAAGGCTTTCATCGCCGGTATGGCAGGGGAGAGATTCGCCATCAGGAATTCCGGAGCCACCGCAGTGGTGGAAGGCGTGGGCGAGCACGGCTGCGAGTATATGACAGGCGGCTGTGTGGTGATCCTGGGACCTACCGGGAAAAACTTTGCAGCGGGCATGAGCGGCGGAGTTGCTTATGTGCTGGATGAGGAGAACCGGCTCTATCGGAATCTGAACAAACAGCTGGTCAGCATGGAAAATCTGGAGCATAAGAACGATCTGGAGGAACTCAGGAAGATAATCGCAGAGCATGTGGAGCATACGGGTTCAAAGAAGGGACGTCAGGTGCTGGATGATTTTGAAAAATTTGTTCCTCATTTTAAAAAGATAATCCCCGTGGATTACAAGGAGATCTTAAGGCTCATAGCAAAGAACGAAGAGCTGGGATCCGATATTGAGACCGCAAAGATAGAAGCGTTTAAAGAGTTTGTGGGAGGTGAAAGATAATGGGAAAGACCACGGGATTTTTGGAATATGAAAGAAAAGAAGGAAGTGTGAGAACCGAGGAGGAAAGGGTAAAGGATTTCAAAGAATTCCATTCCGCCCTGCCCCTTAACGAGCAGAAAAAACAGGCTGCCAGATGCATGGACTGCGGCATACCCTTCTGTCAGGCGGGTGTGATGATCTCGAATATGATGTCCGGCTGTCCTTTGCATAATCTGGTGCCGGAGGTGAATGATCTGGTCTACGCCGGCAGGCTGGCTGAGGCGTACAGGCGTCTTTGCATAACCCACAGCTTCCCCGAATTCACGTCCAGAGTGTGTCCCGCTCTGTGTGAGGCCGCCTGTACCTGCGGACTGCATGACAAGCCTGTGTGCACCAAGGAGAATGAGCGCACTGTCATAGAATATGCCTATGAGAACGGATTGGTAAAGGAAGAGACCCCCAAGGTGAGGACCGGTAAAAAAGTGGCGGTCATCGGAAGCGGTCCTGCGGGACTTGCGGCTGCCCAGCTTTTGAATTCAAGAGGACATGAGGTTACCGTTTACGAAAGAAAAGACCGGGTGGGCGGATTGCTCAGGTATGGCATTCCCAATATGAAGCTGGATAAATCCCTTATTGACAGAAGGGTGAAGCTGATGGAGGAAGCGGGGATAAAATTTGAGGTGAACGCAGATGTGGGCCGGAGCGTACAGGCATCTACGCTGCTTCAGGAAAATGATGCGGTGATCCTTTCCTGTGGCGCTTCGAATCCCCGAGATATAAACGCTCCCGGAAGGGATGCAAAGGGAATAAGATTTGCCGTGGATTTTCTCTCGGAGGTGACCAAGAGGCTTCTTGACAGTGACTTTAAAAAGGTCCCCTATGAACTGGCAAAGGATAAGGATGTGATCGTGATCGGCGGTGGAGATACGGGAAATGACTGTGTGGGCAGCTGCATACGTCTGGGGGCAAAGAGCGTGACCCAGCTGGAGATGATGCCCAAGCCCGCCACGGACAGACTCCCCTCAAATCCCTGGCCCGAGTGGCCCAGGATCCTGAAGGTGGATTACGGTCAGGAGGAGGCCATATGGAAATTCGGTCAGGATCCCAGAGTATACAAGACCACGGTTAAGGAATTCATTAAGGATAAGAAGGGTAACCTTAAGGAAGTGGTCCTGGTTTCCCTGGAAGCAAAGAAGGACGAAAAGACCGGAAGGATGAACATGGTTCCCGTGGAAGGTTCGGAGAAAAAGATTCCGGCACAGCTGGTACTGATAGCAGCGGGCTTCCTGGGAAGCGAGAAATATGTGACCGAGGCCTTCGGCGTGGAGCTGGACGGCAGAACCAATGTCAGGACCGAGGCGGGCCGGTACAGGACTTCGGTAAAAAAAGTATATGCCGCAGGAGACGTCCACATCGGCCAGTCGCTGGTGGTGAGAGCCATAAGCGAAGGCAGGAAAGTGGCTGCGGCCGTAGATGAGGATCTTATGGGTTATACAAATCTTTCTAAATAAATTATGTAAAAACACTTGCAAATTTTTTGGATATGACATATAATTCCTCACGGACAAAGGCGTCCGAGGAAAGAGAGACCTATTCCCTCTTTTTTCGGGACGCCATTTTTTTACAGTTTTTTACAGTTTAAAAGGAGGAAGAAAAATGTCGTACGTTGATGAAGTTTATGACCGTGTGGTAGCCCAGAACCCCGCCCAGCCCGAGTTCCATCAGGCAGTTAAGGAAGTGCTGGAGTCTTTGAGAGTAGTCATCGAGGCTCATGAGGAAGAGTACAGAAAAGAAGCTCTTCTGGAGAGACTCACCACTCCCGAGCGTCAGATCCTTTTCCGTGTGCCCTGGGTAGATGACAAGGGACAGGTTCAGGTAAACAATGCAATGAGGATCCAGTTTAACTCAGCTATCGGACCTTACAAGGGAGGCCTTCGTCTTCACCCTTCAGTAAACCTTGGTATAATCAAGTTCCTTGGTTTCGAGCAGATCTTCAAGAATTCACTTACCGGTCTTCCCATCGGCGGCGGCAAGGGTGGTTCCGATTTCGACCCCAAGGGCAAGTCTGACAGGGAAGTAATGGCATTCTGCCAGAGCTTTATGACCGAGCTTTACAGACATATCGGTGCTGATACGGACGTACCCGCAGGTGATATAGGTACAGGCGCAAGAGAGATCGGATTCATGTACGGCCAGTACAAGAGACTCACAGGTCTGTATGAGGGCGTTCTCACAGGTAAGGGTCTTACCTACGGCGGATCTCTGGCAAGAACAGAGGCTACAGGTTACGGCCTTCTTTATCTCACCGAGGAGATGCTCAAGTGCAACGGCAAGGACATCAAGGGCAAGACCATAGCTGTTTCCGGTGCCGGCAACGTGGCTATCTACGCTATACAGAAGGCTCAGCAGCTGGGTGCAAAGCCTGTTACCTGCTCTGATTCCACAGGCTGGATCTATGATCCCGAAGGAATCGATGTAGAGCTTCTCAAGGAGATAAAGGAAGTTAAGAGAGCACGTCTTACAGAGTATGCTGCAGCACGTTCTTCAGCCCAGTATCATGACAAGGCTAAGGAAGGCACCAATCAGTGGAGCATTAAGGTGGATATCGCACTTCCCTGCGCTACACAGAACGAGCTGGATCTCGAGGATGCAAAGACTCTGGTGGCAAACGGCGTATTCGCTGTAGCAGAGGGCGCAAACATGCCTACTACCATGGAAGCTACAGAGTACTTCCAGAAGAACGGCGTTCTCTTCTGCCCCGGCAAGGCTTCAAATGCAGGCGGCGTAGCTACTTCAGCTCTTGAGATGAGCCAGAACTCCGAGAGACTTTCATGGACCTTCGAAGAAGTAGATAAGAAGCTTCAGACTATCATGGTAAATATCTTCCACAACCTGGATGATGCAGCCAAGAAGTACGGAAAAGAGGGTGATTATGTGGCAGGCGCCAACATCGCCGGTTTCCTTAAGGTAGCTGAGGCTATGAAAGCACAGGGAATAGTTTAAAAAAATTATTGACAAAGGCCGGACACATCTGTATAATCGTTTGGGTATGGTTATTAGTTGCGAGGTAGATTATGCGCGATGTCATTGATCTGACGCGACTGTGTCAGGAAGAGGGTTACTCCGAGGTAAAGGAGATCACCTTCGGCATGAAGGAACTCACCGTAGCCGGTGTGTCCTATCCGGTGGTTGAAGCCGGTCCCTTCCTTTTCACCTTTGAGTGTGTTAAAAAAGGAAGCGTGCATATCGAGGGCAGATATGATCTTAAGGTCACGGCCCCCTG
>JAEEZH010000131.1 GCA_016288495.1 Lachnospiraceae bacterium | reverse complement strand
TGCCGCATATATCATGGAGGCCATCAGGAGGCTCCCTCAGGCAAGGACTTATCAGGTGGAACTGAAGCTTGATGAAAGTGAGATAAAGGGTGAATTTAATTTTGGAATGATATGCAATTCCCGTTCAGTTGGCGGATTTAAAAATCCCATGAGCGATTTTGTAAGTCTGGATGACGGTCTTTTTGAGGTGATACTGTTACAGCAGCCTCCTATGGAGACCGATCTGACAGAGATCATAGAGACCCTCAAAAATGGAAATCCCATAGTAAATTCGCCTTATCTCTATTATTTTAAGAGCAGTGAACTGATCATTGATATGCCCGAGGAGATACCCTGGACCATCGATGGAGAATACGAGGCTGCTCTTTCTCACGCCGAGATCCGCGTCCTTCCCCGGGCCGTGGATATAATCGTTCCCTGATACAACACCTTATACCGGTATATTAAGGAGACAGAGTTTATGGCATTTATATCAATGGTTTTTGGAGCCATTTTTGTACTGGTGATAATACTTGGTCTTTTCATGCTGGTTGCAGGGTTCATTCTTGATCTGGTCTGGATCGCAAAAAATCATGCGCAGGAAGAGGTATCGGGTGCTCTTAAATTTCTGGCGGTAAGCTTTACTGTCCTGGGATTGCTTCAGGGAATAGGTCCCATCTTATTTGTCTGGATCATGACGATCACCAACAAGTAATAACAGGTTTTTAGGCAAAAACCCGGGAGGAACTGAGTATGGCAGCTACAGGAATGAAAACAAGGGAACAGGCGTTGAAATACGGTCTGTCTTTTCCGGATACATATCAGGATGCGCCATTTCATGATGATAACTGGCAGCTGGTAAGATACAAAGGAAATAAGAAAGCTTTTCTGTGGACGTACGAGCGCGACGGTTGCGTTAATATCAATGTGAAAACGGATCCGGAAAGGGCCTTTTTCTGGCGTGAAATATATGAGGCTGTCATACCGGGGTATCATCAGAATAAAGATCATTGGAATACGGTCATTTTGGATGGCAGCATACCGGATAAGGACATCAAATTGATGATCGCTGAGAGTTATGATCTGATATCAGACAGTCCGGCTAAAAGAATCTACGCTGCGGTGAAGCAGATCCCGTATGGCCGGGTGGCTACATACGGTCAGATAGCAGAGATGGCAGGCGACCGGAAGATGGCAAGGGCAGTGGGAAACGCCCTGCACAGGAATCTGGATCCGGAGGGTATACCCTGTTATCGTGTAGTGAATGCTAAGGGGGAACTTGCGGGAGAATTTGCCTTCGGCGGTTCATGGAAACAGGGTGAACTGTTGATGGCAGAAGGCGTGGAAGTAACAGACGGCAGAGTCGATCTGAAGAAATATCAGATGTGAAAGGATATCAATGAAGAAGGATGAGAAGACAAATGTAATGCGGGTCCTTGACGGAAAGAAGATCCGTTATGGGAGCCATTCTTATGAGCCGGATCCGACCATGAGCGGTGAAGAGATAGCAGTGATCCTGGGTGAAGATCCGGAGAAGGTTTTTAAGACCCTGGTAACGCAGGGAAAGTCCGGTGCATATTATGTGTTCATAGTTCCCGTGAAGGAAGAACTGGATCTGAAGAAGGCGGCAAAGGCTGCCGGGGAAAAGGCGGTCGGAATGATCAAACAGAAGGAACTGCTTCCGCTGACGGGATATGTGCATGGCGGATGTTCCCCGATAGGGATGAAGAAGCAGTTTCCGACGTTCATTCATGATACGGCACCGCAGTTTGACAAGGTTTTTGTCAGTGCAGGTAAGGTTGGCTTTCAGATAGAGCTGGCGCCCGCAGACCTGATCAGTGTAGCCGGCTGCAAGCCGGCGGATATTGTCTGAGGTATATTGTTATAAAAAGGTATTGAATATTAAAGACTTGCGCTTTATAATCTAACCACCACTTCTTTAAGAAGCAGTGGCGGCATTTCATTTCGGCCGTCACGAAATTTCACAAAACAATTTAGTTTTCAGATGAAGTCTGATATAATACACGAAAGGGTTAAGACCGTCTTTCGGTGTGTTTTCGGACGTTATCGGAAGGAGGTCATTATGCGGAAAAAACAGGTGACAAAGGGCACGCTTAAAGATGCGACGGGTGTTATCAGGTACACTTTCCTGAATAACTATATGTTCATCAGTATACTGGAGAGGAACCTGGATGTTTTGAAATCGTTGGTCTGTGCATTGTTACACATTGACAACAGTGATGAGGTAACCATAGAGGTTTTAAATCCGATAACCTATGGTGATTCGCCGGAGAGCAAGACTTATATCCTGGATATAAAGCTTAAGTTTGGAGATGATTCCGTCCTGGATATCGAGATGCAGGTGAATAATTACGGGGATTATAATTACAGAGCTACTTTGTATTTATGCCGCGCGTATGACAGGCTGCTCAAGGGTGAAGAGTATATTAATTCCCCTAAGGCGGTACATATCGGATTCCTGGATTTTGATCTCTTCGGCGGAAAGGATAGTGAGTTTTATTCCCGTTACCTGCTGAAAAATGTCAATACGGGCTATACTTTCAATGACAGATTTGATATGCGGATCATCCGCATGAACCGGTGGGACAGAGCTACTGAAGAGGACCGGAAGTACGATATCGATAAGTGGGTAAAGTTATTTAAGGCGAAGACCTGGGAGGAACTGAGTATGGCAGCTACCACGATGGATATGAAGAATGCAGCGCAAAAGTTATATGATGCGAATCGGGACGAGATAGAGATGTATCATGCTGAGGCGTATGAGGAATTCATGCGCGAAAAGGAACGCCATCTCAGGCTGAGTGAGAATTATCAGAAGG
>JAEEZH010000130.1 GCA_016288495.1 Lachnospiraceae bacterium | reverse complement strand
TGCTTCGCAACCCCTCGTCGGGGCGGCATCACACCATTTCATGGTGTGATATGCGTCGTCACTGCGTTCCTCAGAATGACAACAGGTGTGCTGCGTTCCTCAGAATGACAACAGGTGTGCTGCGTTCCTCAGAATGACAAAAATGTATTTCATCCTCCGATAAGCTTCCAAGCCAGCTTTACCGCCTCTGCGGCATCCGCCGAATATCCGTCGGCTCCGATCTGGTCGCTGTAATCCTGGGTGATCACGGCACCGCCTATCATTATGGCCGCACGGCACCCCCGTTCCTTTGCATAAGCCACCACATCATCCATCTGCTTCATGGTGGTGGTCATAAGGGCAGACAGGGCTATGATATCCGCATCCTCCTGTATGGCTTTGTCCACTATATCTTCCTTTGGCACATCCTTGCCCAGATCGTATACGGTATAACCGTTATTCTTGAGCATGAGGGCCACCAGGTTTTTACCTATGTCATGGATGTCGCCCTTTACGGTGGCGATGACTATCTTTCCCTTGGCCCGGTTGTCCCCGCCCTCCTGTGCCAGGAGCGGTTCCAGATATTCTATGGACTTTTCCATGGTCTGGGCGGAGGCGATGAGCTGCGGCAGGAAATACCTGCCCTTGTCAAAATAATCCCCCACAACAGCTATGGCGGGAAGCAGCGCATCATCCAGTACGCTCCGGGGTCCTGCCCCGTCTTCCACGGCTTTTTTCGTAAGAGAGGCTATCCTGTCTTTGTTTCCTTTTATCACCGCATCATATACGGGACGGATCCTTGGATCCATATCCTTATCCGAGGAAGCATCCGTGCCCTTTTTCGTATCCGAAGGACCTGACGCTCCGGGATCGTTAAAGCTGATCTCCTTGCCTCCGTACAATGAGATCACGCTGTTGGCACCGTCCAGTTCATCCTTTCTCGAGGACACCCTGCCTATATAAGCCAGATCCGCTTCCGGTTTGTTTCTCAAAAGGTCACAGGCAAAGGCAGTGTTTGCCAGCAGGTCCTGATTGGGATTGGAGATGGCCATGGTCAGGCCCTTGACTATGGCCATGGTCAAAAATGCGGCATTAACAAAGCTCCGCTCCGGCAGTCCGAAGGATATGTTTGACAGCCCGCAGACTGTGGGAAGCCTGAGTTCATCATGACAGTAGGAAATGGTACCCAGGGTCTCGATGGCCGCATTTTTATTGGCCCCCACTGTGGCTACCAGACCATCCACCACTATATCGTTATCCTTAAGTCCCACAGCATAAGCTTCTTTCAGGATACGCCTTATTATAGCATGCTTATCTTCAAGAGTCTCCGGTATCCCCTCGTCGGAAAGGGGCAGCAGTATCATCATGGCGCCGTATTTTTTCACCAGGGGAAGCATCTGCTTTATCTTCACTTCCTCCAGGGATACGGAATTTACCAGAGCCCTGCCGGGATAGTTTATTAGCGCGGCCTCCATCACCTCAGGATCCGATGTATCCAGGGACAAAGGCAGATTGGTCACCTGTGTGACCTCGTGGATGGCACGTACCATGGTCAGCTTTTCATCTATGCCGCTCATTCCCATATTCACATCCAGTATCTTCGCACCGTACTGTTCCTGTTTTTCGGCAAAGTCCCGGACTATCTCAAACTCACCCTCCCGAAGCTGGGCCTGAAGGGCCTTCTTTCCCGTGGGGTTGATCCTCTCGCCTATTATTATGAAGCCCGAATCCAGATCAAAGGTACAGGTCTGTCTCTCCGAGGACAGGGCGTACACTCCCCGGCTTACAAGCCCTCTGTCGGCAAAGGACGGCTTATAGGGAAGCTCTTTATCCAGGGCGGCCACCTTTTCTATAAACTCGGGAGCGGTACCGCAGCAGCCCCCCACTATGGACACGCCCATCTCAAACAGAGGCTTCATGGCCTCATAAAATTCTTCCTCTTTCATGGTATAGACCGTGCTGCCGTCAGCAGCCAGGGAAGGCAGGCCGGCATTGGGCTTTACGATCACCGGTATATCAGAATTATCCGTCAGTATCCTGACCATATCCGTCATAGTGTCCGGACCGGCACCGCAGTTGATACCGAAAGCATCCGCCCCCAGAGCCTGCAGCGTTACCAGTGCGGTAAGGGGATCCGTACCGTACAGGGCCCTGCCCCCTGTTTCAAAGGTCATGGTCACCATCACCGGAAGGTCGGGAGCCGTATCCTTTGCAGCTATGAGTGCGCATCTGCACTCCTGCAGGGACATCATGGTCTCCACCACCAGCAGGTCGACTCCCCCCTTGCACAGAGCAGCTATCTGCTCCTTATATACATCTATAAGTTCCTCGGATTCCAGATCTCCCAGAGGAACCAGCTGTCTGCCGGTCATGGTGAGATCGCCGGCCACCAGCCTTACAGCCGAAGGATCGGCTCCTTCCTTTTCACCTGCTCTTTTTACAGCCTGCTTTGACAGCTCACAGAGCCCCGTGTTGATCCTCTCCACATCATTTTCAAGGCCGTACTCCTCAAGCTTGATCCTGTTGGCCGTGAAGGTGGGAGAATATACTATATTGGATCCCGCCGCAAAATAGTCCTCCTGCAGTGAGATCAGAACCTCGGGATTATCCAGCACCCATTTTTCAGGGCAGACTCCCGAGGGCATATTTCCTCTTTTGATAAGATTCGATCCTGTCGCTCCGTCCAGGATCAGCCTTCTGTTTTTTAATAAAGTCCTGAATTCCGTCTTATTCATGATTCAAAAAAAGGGGGCCTGTATAGACAAGCCCCCGATAATAAAACTGTACTCTTACATGTTGAACTGATTTACTATGGAGACCAGCTCCTCCGACATGGCATTTACATTTTCGCTCAGTCCGCTGACCTCACCCACCGTCAGCTTCACCTGCTCGGTGGTGGCGGCGATCTCCTGTGAGCTTGCCGCATTTTCCTCGGACGCTGCCGACAGTGAACTGCACAGATCGTTGATATTGGTGAACCGTTCCACCATCTCTTCATTCAGTGAACTCAGAGTATTGATCTGATCATTTACTCTCTTCGTAGCAGCCACGATGTCGTCAAACCTGCTCCTGGTGTCTTCCACGCTCTTGGTCTGGGTATTCACATAATCCCTGACCACCTTGCTCTGCTTATCGGCCAGCTCGGTAGCCTTTGAGAGCTCATTGAGCATGTTGTTGATGGTACCTGCGCTCTCCGCCGACTGATTCGCCAGAAGGCCTATCTCCTCGGCGACCACCGCAAAACCTCTTCCTGCTTCACCTGCCCTGGCTGCCTCGATGGCGGCATTAAGGGCCAGCAGGTTCGTCTGGGATGCGATATCGGTTATGAGCTTTGAAGCATCCCCGATCTTGGAAGCGCTCTGTGAGATACCGTCGATGAGTTCAAATATCTCCTCAAAGGCCTTACCCGATTCCTGAGTGATCTTTGTAAGCTTTTCCACCGTCTGCATGCCGTCACCGGTGACGATGTCTATCTGCTTGCTCTCCTGAGCCAGGACCTTGGTGGCCTCTGCCGAAGAATCACTCATCTCGGTGACATCTGCCATATCCTTTGACAGTTCCGTGATATCGGAAGCGGTCTGGGTAGCGGTATGCGCCATATCGTCTATGGCAGTCGCGATGTTGTTCATCTGATCGTTGGCATCGGCAGACATACTGGAGATGCTCTCTCCGGACTCAGCCAGATTGTCGGCTCCGCTCCGGATGTCTCCTATGATGCCGTACAGGCTCTCATAGAGCTCATGCTGCGATGACGACAGGGAACCGAATTCATCTCTGGCATCCGACTTTACAGGCTCTATGGAAAGATTCTTTTCCGAGATATCCTTCAGTGCCTTTTCCAGGGTGGCGATGTTCTCCATAAAATATTTTATGACCATCATGGTAAAGACGATGCACAGGATCGCCGCCAGGATGACCACAATGGACATGGCGGTCACCACGCCCGTGATCTTTTTCTGAAGCCTCTCGTCCAGAACGCTCTCATATGCCTCCAGGGAATCCTCCATCTCATTGAGATATTCCCTGGCTGCCTTGAACTGCACATAGGCGTCCTCATACTCGCCCTTGCTCAGCTTGGGACTGTAGAGCTTGGTCCATTCCTCGACATTAGCCTTAAAATCGGAAAGCAGCTTGCTGTTGGTCGCACTCTGGCCGCTGGCCATGAAGGTGTTGAACAGGTAATCATCCTGTGAGAACAGCCCCCCGACAGTCTCTGCGCCGTCATAAACCTGCTGCAGATTCTCATCATAGTCGTCCAGCGCCTTCTGGAAGCCCTCGTCCACGGTGCCGGTCTTACTCTTGATGTAGGCCTTTTCCAGTCCCACCTCAGCCTGGTAAAAATCCCTGTCTATGGTAACGAGGGTGGATTCTATCTCCGCCACCTCGTCAAAATAAACCTGCTTGGATTCCTTCCATACGCTGATCTGGCGGGTAGCGGCCAGTATCGAGATCACTACCACCAGTATGATAAGAGGCACGGTCGCCATCAACAGTTTTGCCTTTACGCTTAAATTTTTAATCATAGCCTGTATCCCCCTTGTCCTTATGTAAGCAGATCATATCCCTCTGTGGATCAGAACTTACCTGCGTCAGCTGCCTCCTGAACGGAAACCGCTACGGCAACGGTAGCGCCAACCATAGGGTTGTTGCCCATACCGATGAGGCCCATCATCTCCACATGAGCGGGAACAGATGAAGAACCTGCAAACTGTGCCGATGAATGCATACGTCCCAGAGTATCGGTGAAACCGTATGAAGCAGGGCCTGCAGCCATGTTGTCGGGATGAAGCGTACGTCCCGTACCGCCACCGGATGCCACTGAGAAATACTTCTTTCCTGCCTCGGTGCGCTCCTTCTTGTAGGTACCTGCAACGGGATGCTGGAAACGTGTGGGGTTGGTGGAGTTACCGGTGATGGATACGTCCACATTTTCCTTCCACATGATGGCCACGCCCTCGGATACGGAGTTTGCGCCGTAGCATCTTACCTTTGCGCGAAGGCCCTCTGAATAAGCCTTGGAAAATACTTCCTTTACCTCGTTCGTGTAGGGATCATACTCTGTCTCCACAAAGGTGAAGCCGTTGATCCTGGAAATGATCTTTGCTGCGTCCTTGCCCAGGCCGTTAAGGATGACTCTCAGAGGCTTCTGACGTACCTTGTTTGCCTTCTCTGCGATACCGATGGCTCCCTCTGCAGCTGCAAAGGACTCATGTCCTGCCAGGAATGCGAAGCACTCGGTCTCCTCCTCCAGGAGCATCTTGCCCAGATTACCGTGGCCCAGGCCTACTTTACGGGTATCTGCCACCGAGCCGGGGATACAGAAAGCCTGAAGTCCCTCACCTATGGCTGCTGCGGCATCGGCTGCCTTGCGGCAGTTCTTCTTGATGGCGATGGCTGCACCTACGGTGTAAGCCCAGCATGCATTCTCAAAGCAGATAGGCTGAATGCCCTTAACCTGATCGTATACATTCAGTCCTGCATCCTTTGTGATCTTTTCGGCCTCCTCCAGAGAAGAGATACCATACTCTCCCAGAACCTTATTGATCTGGTCGATCCTTCTCTCATATGATTCAAATAAAGCCATTTCTATCCTCCTTACTTCTCGATCTCTTTATCGGTTCTGGGGTCAATGAGTTTCACTGCGTCGGCCACGCGTCCGTACTGGCCGCAGGCCTTGTCGTGTGCTGTCTTGGGATCGTCGCCCTGGGTGGTGCAGTCGGGCATCGGTCCG
>JAEEZH010000129.1 GCA_016288495.1 Lachnospiraceae bacterium | reverse complement strand
CTACGCTGATCATACATAACCTCCTGTACTTGAATTAGTAATTGTTTACCACCCACACTTATTACCATTCATTTTAGTTGGTTACGCGGGAGCTAATCCCTACCTGCTTAAGCGAATACTTATAATAAGGGGTTGGCTGACAGTTTTTGTTGCCGGATGTGATAATCCAAAAAGCGCCTCGCCATACCAATTACTCCCCTTATTATAAAAAAATAAGTGCAGATGTCAGAGTTAATTACTCTCTAACAACTACACTTTTATGGTACTAAAAACTGCCGGCCACAAGTCTTTAAACTCATGTCCGGCAGTCCTGTTCCATATCGGCTAATCCTTTAATTCCGTCAGATTGTGGATCACTTTCGAGATACAGCCCACATTGGACGATATCTCTTTGTTAAGTGTGGTACAATCCCGTGCCAGCTTACCCACTTCACTTGCCACAACCGAAAAGGCCCGTCCGGCCTCACCGGATCTGGCAGCCTCTATGCTGGCGTTAAGCGCGAGTATGTTCTGCTTTTTCTGGAAGTCATCCAGTTTTTTGGTATCGGCTTCTATGCTGCTCACATACTCATCGCACTCCTTGATCCCGCTTGTGAGCCGCTCGATCAACATTCCGCTGTGCTTTGAAGAATACTCGGAATTAATGAAATTATTCATCACCTGACCCAGAAGATTGGCGGATGCGTGAATTTCCTCTTCCGTCTTTACACTGACCTTCTTCAAAGCTCTTATGTATTCATCCTCATTTATGTCAAGCTCACGTGCGGTCGCCCTGAATTTCTCCTCATCAGGGTCTTGAGGGAGAACCTGTCCTCCGATCACCGAACCCAGGACGGTTCCGTCTTTTAATGCAAGCGGAATACCAAAATCCACAAGACCTGCGTGGCAATGATACACGCCCTTTCCCTCGGCGTCACATTTCTCACATCTCCTGCATCCTTCCTTACTGCCTCGTGTGAGCTTTATGCAAAAATCAGTGAAATTATAACAGTCGGATATATATTTTCCGTCAGCGTCCACTGCCACCGTGGCAAGTCCCGTTGCCTTGGCCCAGTTACTCATGATGGCTTCGAATTGAGTCATATCCGCAAATTCTTCTATCTTCATACAGACACCCTGCCTTACATCAACTTTTTAAACATTTCCCTGAACTGTTCCAGACTTGCGGGCCTGGGATTTCCGGGTGCACATGCATCAGCAGCGGCAGACTCGCAAAGGAAATCCAGATCTTCTTCCTTAAGCTTTTCCAGCTTGGTGGGAATGCCCACGTCTACGGAAAGCTGTCTGACTGCATCGATGGCAGCCTTTCTGTACTCATCCTGACTCATATTTGAGGTGTCTATATCAAAAGCCTCTGCTATATATTTAAACTTATCACCCGTTGACTCTGCGTTAAATTCCATGACTATGGGAAGCATCATCGCACAGGCCACTCCATGGGGAGTATCATATACCGCACCCAGAGTATGTGCCATGGAATGGGCTATTCCAAGGCCCACATTTGAATATGCCATAGCTGTGACATACTGTGCGAGAGCCATACCCTCACGTCCATCGGGATCATTGTCCACAGCCTTTCTCAGATTCTTTGCGATGAGCCTGATGGACTCCAGATTCAGGCAGTCGGAAAGCTCCCATGCCGCTCCGGTGGTATATCCCTCTATTGCATGGGTCAATGCATCCATACCCGTAGATGCGGTAAGACCCTTAGGCATGCTGGACATCATATCGGGATCTACCACAGCCACATCGGGGATGTCATTAGGGTCCACGCATACGAACTTACGCTTTTTCTCAACATCGGTGATGACATAATTAATGGTGGACTCGGCACCTGTACCGCCTGTGGTGGGAACCGCTATGGTGAAAACGGTACGGTTCCTGGTGGGAGCGACTCCTTCCAGAGAGCGTACGTCCGCAAATTCGGGATTATTGACGATGATACCGATTCCCTTTCCGGTATCCATGGAAGAACCGCCGCCGATGGTGATCATGAAATCCGCACCGGATGCCTTATAAGCTTCCACTCCGTTTTTAACATTCTCAATAGTCGGATTAGGCTTAATGTCGGAATAAAGCTCATAAGCGATGCCGTTCTTATCCAGCAGATCGGTAACCTTTGAAGTAACGCCGAATTTGACAAGATCCGGATCCGAAGCGACAAATGCCTTTTTAAAGCCCTTGGACTTAACTATCCCCGGGATCTCATTTATGGCGCCATGCCCATGATAAGATACCCCATTCAACACAAAACGATTTACACCCATAATTTTTACCTCCTGTTTTATAATACGTTTACAAGCTTCAGAACAGATCATCCCCCATATGGTGCAGCCTGCACCGGTGATCTTCGTCAACCTTTATAATTTTAGCATAAAAAGGGGGACGTTTGCAATAATTTCAAAACAAAAGCGCCACCTCGCAAACAATTTCTGTTTACAGGCGACGCTACTATTCTCTCACTATATTATTATGCTGATTTTACAGCTTGATCACTCTCTTGTTATCCCGTTTAACCTAGCCATTAAAAATCAGTTCAGCCATAAGCTTTTCCTGATATTCCCTGTCCTTTGAAGCGTGAACCATTCTCACCATCATCCCCTGCATAGGGGCATCTATACCATACTCTTTTGCCAGCCGCAGGACGGCGCCGCTTATATGATCGACCTCTGTCCTTTTGCCGTTCTTAAGATCGGAGTATATGCTGGTATAGCCGCCGGGAGCGTTTTTAAGATGAGTGCCGATCCTTGCGATCTGCTCATCAGGATCAAAACTAAAGCCGTCCCTTGCTGCCACGGCACAGATTTCCCTTATGAGATCCTTGCAGATATCCCAGGCATATTCATTTGCCACCACATAGCCCTGATTCTTCTGCAGTACGCCTGAAAGAACACTGGAGGAAGCGTTTATCATAAGTTTATTCCAGATCATATATCTGATGCTGTCGCTGCAGGCGCAGGGAAAACCGGCGTTGTTAAACATGGATATTATCTCGGCAATCCTGCTGTCATTCTTCTCATCTTTTCCCGCAATGCTCCCGATCATGGTATCCCCCAGACCGCTGTTCACTATGGTATAGGCGTTTTCCCGATAGCTTCCCTGTGCCGTGGTTCCTATAAGGATCCGGTCTTCCCCCGCAAACTGCTTCAGGATAACGTCATGCCCCATACCGTTCTGCAGTGTGAGAAGCATTGTGTCTTTTCCAATGACTGCCTTATTCTGTTCCAGGGCTTCCTTCGTCAGATAGGCTTTTGTAAACAAAATTACGAGATCCGCCGCTTCCGCAGCCTCCCCCGACACCACAGCCTTTACATCATAGACTTCGCCCTTTCCTTCCCGTTTTATCGTGACAGAATTTTCATTGATCTGACTTATATGCTCAGCGTTATTGCCAATGAGGACCACATCTGCCACCTTCGATAATTTAGCACCATACAATAAGCCCATTGCCCCGGGGCCGATAACCGCAACCTTCATTTTTCACCTCGTATTATATAGTCATACCCATTCTTTACCTTCTCTATAGGTATAGGGTATGCTGTTGAAGATGCTGTGGATTGGTTTTTTTCACCTACCGCACAGACGGTTTAAGTGAGGCTCCAACCACAGCCTCTTTGTCCCAATGTTAATCAGTTAGATACCGCATGACGGTTTATGTAGAACGAGGTTACATCGGCAGAGAGCCCTGTGGATCAACAGCAGCATCAAACACATCACAAAGGAGGAAGTGGAAATGATCTATGTTGGTATTGATGTTGCCAAGGACAAGCACGATTGCTGTATCCTTGGCGCGGATGCGGAGGTTTTGTTCTCCCCATTCACTATCCCCAATAACAGGGCCGGCTTCGATGAATTGTACGAGAAGATCCTGTCTCTGACCTCAGATCTGTCTGAAATAAAAGTAGGGCTTGAGGCCACCGGACACTATCATCTCAACCTTCTGCGCTCGCTTCTCGATAACGGTCTCGCCTGCTTTGTTATCAATCCGTTACACACTAATCTTTTCAGAAAAGGTCAGAGCCTTAGAAAGACGAAAACGGATAAAGTCGATGCTGCTTCGATCGCTATGATGTTGTTGACCGACAGGACACTCGCGCCCTACACCGATACATCATACCACAACGAAGAGCTGAAGTCTCTCACCAGATACCGTTTCGATAAGGTTCGGGAGCGCGCCAGGCTTAAAACATCTCTTTCCAGACTGGTCAGCATTCTCTTTCCGGAACTGGAGAAGCTCGTCCCGACGCTTCATATGGCTTCTGTATACACACTACTTTCCGAGTTTCCAGGAGCATCCCATATCGCGTCAGCGCATCTTACCCGCCTGAAGAATCTTCTCTACGATGCTTCTAAAGGCCACTATGGACGAGATATGGCTATTTTCATACGCGATACCGCTTCCTCATCTATAGGGACGATCATGCCGGCTAAATCCATGGAATTGAAACACACGATCCATCTCATCGAAGTCCTCACGGCAGAGATTGATGAGATCGAATCCGCCATCAATGCTATTATGGATGAATTGGACTCTCCGATCACATCAATTCCCGGACTGAAGAATCGTATGGGAGCAATGATCCTTGCCGAGATCGGAGACTTTTCCCGCTTCGACAATGCAGATCAGATCCTGGCATACGCTGGACTTTCTCCAACCACATATCAATCAGGACAATTGACATCATCCTATGCACACATGGAGAAGCGGGGATCCCGATATCTGCGATATGCGCTCTTCAATGCTACACAATACGTTTGTATCTGGGATCCGACATTCAAGGCATACCTTGCCAAAAAACGTGCCGAAGGAAAGCATTACTATGTTGCCGTCTCCCACGCCTGCAAGAAGCTTGTCCGATTGATCTACAGTATGCAACTGACCGGAGAATCTTATCGCGCAGCATAATCGTTTCTTTGCCTATTCTGTTTAAGCATCTTACGATGCTCTGTTCGTCATGCAGTTTTCAAGGTGCTTGTATATTCAAACATCTTTTGATGAAAGAATCATTTTTATGCTTGACACTTAATAGTTAGTCTTTCATCATCATAACTACTCTACAATCAGGGTTTTGTATCCCTGCCATGAACAACAAAAATCACATGATCAATTCTGACAGAGTATGTATCTTCAAATATGGTGTACCCACATCCGATGCGGGATTGGCAGCGATCAGGATCGGTGTGATCCCTACTGATGCGGCGCCCTCAAGATTCATGGGACTGTCATCAAT
>JAEEZH010000128.1 GCA_016288495.1 Lachnospiraceae bacterium | reverse complement strand
GTCAAAAAAATGTTACAGGCTATGGTTACGATCACAACTCTGTTTGCAATTTTTTGAAACTGATCATCCATAAATGGAGCTAATCGGACTCGAACCGACGACCTCTTGCATGCCATGCAAGCGTTCTCCCAACTGAACTATAGCCCCAGCAAATAAGATTATAACATTATCTGCAAACTTGGTCAAATACAGATACTCCGACGATGCATTACTGCTCCAGTGCCTTCAGATATCTGTCATACTGTGACTGTCTTACCTCGATCATCTCGGCCAGATTCAATGAATCCAGCTTATCGATATATGCGTCAAAATCCGCATCCAGATTCTTTTTTCCGGTTATGAAATCGGGAGTACTCTCATCAACCGTTTTCTGTATATCCTCCATGTAAAGATTCGCGGTATCGCTCTCTTCGCTGGTAGCATAGATCTCAGGCCAGGGATCTCTGATATACTGGCGAAGCTCCCTGTTTATCCGGGCATGCCAGTCAGCTACCAGGATATCTGTCGCTTCAACGGACTGTGACGCGGGAAGAACAAAAGCCGGATTGATGCCCAGCTGCTGCAGCCAGTCATTGTCATTACCCTGCTCGGTGTACTCTCTGCTGCCATCGGAATTGACCACATAGCTTTCACCCTCAAAGCCCCACTGATAATAGTCCTGACAATGATCCGACATCGCATAGTCAAGGAATTTTACGGCAAGCTCTATCTGGGGTGATTTCGTGCTCACGCCATACATACCTGAAAGAGCATTCCTGCCTACATAAAAGCCCTTCTGCTCTCCGGAAAGAGGAGCCACGCCTACAAAAGCGGTAGCCTCAGTGCCATCATAATACGGCAGCACATTTGAATACATCATGGACATGGCCCAGCTGAAATCAAAGGCCACTCCCGTCAGATCCTTTGAGATACGATCGATGACCGTATCCCTGTCAAGACCGGCGTAATCCGCCTCCAAAAGACCTTCCTTATAAAGACCGTTCAAAAATTCCAGATATTTTTTATAATTCTCGGAATCCGCATAAGCATAGGTCACATTGCCGGCATCGTCAGCCTGAAAACCGCTGACCAGATCAAGACCGAAGGCCGGTCCGAACATATAGGGAAGGAACTCGGCCATGACACTCATAGGTATCTCATCCGAAGCATCGCCGTTATCGTTCATATCATTATCCTTAAAATAACGAAGCAGCTCAACCAGCTCGTCCAAGGTGGCAGGGGCTTCCTTTCCCGCCTTATCCAGCCATACCTGATTGTACATGAGACAGGGCTGGTAATCATCAGCCACATTAATGCCGGGCACGTAATAAATATGTCCGTCCTCAGCCGTAAGCTCCGCCTTCTCAACCGGATTCTGTGAAAGCCAGGCAGTAAAATTCGGCATATAGTCAAAATATTCATCAAGGGGAACAAAAAGACCGGATTTGATATATACCTGATTGGGATCATTATCCGGGGTCTTTATGATATCCGCATCTGTATCGCCTGATCCGATGATCGGTGCCGCCTCTGTAGGGTAAGCATCATAATCCATCAGCTGAAATGCGGGCTCTACTCCCGCTTCCTCAAATACCTTAAGAACTATGGGAGCCTTGGAGATATCCACATTCGGATAATTCGACTCCTGTGCCATGATCTTTATAGTGCCGCCCTCCTCAGTAATGGGAGCTTCTCCGGTATAGAGGAATCCGCTGGAATCCTCCACGGCAGCAGCATTTTCAATAGCACTGTCCACAGTTTCCGTATTGGCCAGTCCTGTGGTCGGCTCCTGTTTGCCGGCACCGCTGCAACCGGTGAGCAAAGTGCCCGTCATAGAAATGGCTACTACCGCTGATATTATCTTTCTCATAGATGATCCTCCTGTAATCAAGATCCTTCGTTTATAGATCTCTGAGCTTTCCAATACAATCCATACAGCCTTCGGTATCCAGCTCCGAAATGGCTTTGTGAAGAGCACTGACAACCTCTGCGGCCCCGGCCTCATATGCAAAACCCTTAAGCCTGTTGTCCACATCCTCCATACCGTCCATATCCAGATCATTGCAGGCTGTCTCCAGCTCATCAAGAATGGCCGCCAGGGTGTCCTTATCCATCATAGGCTTATCGGTATCATCCGCCTCTTCACCCTCATCATAATATACAGCCAGCTTATCCAGCAGATCGCGATATACCTTCATAGTCCTGTCTGTATCCGCCATGATGGTATCCAGGTCATTTGCCTTTCCGGCTTTTTCAAGCGCCTCGGCCATATCACCCAGTTCCATGGCGCCTATCTGCCTGGAACTGCTCTTAAGAGCATGTACCCTGATGGTATAATCAGTCCAGTCCTTTTCATTAAATGCTTTTACTATCGCATTTAATTTATCATCGCCGGAACGATAGTATTCACCTGCTATTTTATCATATAATGCGGCAGAACCCAAGGCTCTGATTGCTTTTTCCAGATCCAGGCCTTCAATATCGATCTTTAACGCGCCATCTTCAGGCTCTGCATCCACACCGTCACTTTCTACTATCTTTTCGGGAGGCAGCCATTTTTTGATCACTGAGATCAAAGCCCTCACATCAATAGGCTTTGCCACAAAATCATTCATTCCGCATTCTTCAAAAAGACGCCTGGCCTCTTCCATGGCATTGGCGGAAAGAGCTACGATCACCGGCTGTTTTATGTCCGCCGCCCTGATAGCCTTTGTTGCACCCACTCCGTCCAATACCGGCATCATATGATCCATGAAGATGATATCATAATCGTTTGCCAAAGCCTTATCCACTGCTGCCTGACCTCCGCCGACACTTTCAACATGAGCTTTCAACGGCGCTATCAGACCTCCGGCAATTGTCAGATTGATCTCATTATCATCCACTATAAGGAATCTGGCATCCGGAGCTGTGAAATCTATCTTAAAGGCTTTGCTTTCCTCCGGCTGTCGTTTCTCATTGTATCTGCCGTTCAGGATATCCACCATGGTCATAGAGGTTCCGGGTCTCTCAAGAGTATGCAGATTCTGCTTATCGGATACAAAGACAGAGCCGTAATCCACAAGGACAATGCCCGTCAGTTCCTTATGTCTGTCCAAAAGATCCCTGATCTTATCATCATATTTTTTCTCTTCAAAGAAAAGATAATCCTTCTTACCCGTAGGAATATATTCATCCATCGAACCGATGGCTCTGCAGGATATTCCCAACCGGTCCATTTCCTCCGCAAGGGCTTGGACCCTGTCTTCATCATCATACATAAAAACATGTTTTCCGGCTGCATTCTCCACCGTAAGGTCATTGGATGGATCCATTACCTTCTGGGGCACGGTGAACCAGAAATCGGAACCTTTGCCATACTCACTCTTCACTCCGACCTCACCGCCCATAGCCTGCACCAGTCTCTGGGCAATAGCCAGACCCAGACCGGTACCTTCCACCTCACGGTTACGTTTGGCATCCACCTGCTGGAAGCTGACAAACAGCTTATCCAGATCCTCCTCTTTAATACCTATACCTGTATCAATTACATGACAGGTCATCATCACCCTGTCATTTTCCATGGGTTCAAATCCGATATTTATCTTTACCACACCCTCACGGGTGAATTTGATCGCATTGTTTGCCAGATTGATGAGCACCTGCCTGATACGCATCTCATCTCCGTACAGTTTATGAGGAAGTGTGGTTTTTATATTTACAAAAAGCTCAAGCGGCTTATCACCCACTCTTGTAACAAGCACATTGGCCACCTGTTCCAGTTCCTCAAAGGGTACATATTCCTCTTCCATTATCTCCATCTTGCCGGACTCGATCTTGGAATAATCCAATATATCATTGATGATATTAAGAAGATTCTTTCCGGAGCTCTGGATCTGATACAGCTGATCCGTAAGCTGGGGAGAATCCGTCTCCCTCATGGCGATCTCCGTCATACCGATAACGGCATTCATGGGAGTGCGCAGCTCATGACTCATATTGGCCAGGAAATCAGACTTCATCTGACTGGCGCGCTCCAGCTCGCGGTTTGCCTCCTCCATAGCCTTGATACGGATAATGGAATCCGTGGTATCATGCAAAATAAACAGCGTACCTACCGTGGACCTGCGTCCCCTCAGATCCCGGGTAGTCACCTTAAAATAATACTCTCTGTCTGTTCCGTTATATTCTATGATATTTTCATTTACCGGATCACCATTGTGCTCGACCCATTCCTTCAACTTATTGATATCAGCAAAATCCGTGATCAGCTCAGAGCTCAGGGTGTTCCTGATCATATCATTCATATGGATCAGATCATTATACTTATCATAAAGGATCAGACCGTCACTCATATCGTTGGCAAAACTGTCAAGAGACCATTCACGCAGACGATGTCTGGCAAAATCACCCACCAGATACAGACAGATCACCGCTATGATATTGTATGCCATGATAAGCATCCAGACCGGCAGGGAAAAACGGGTCATAATATATTCACCTATGGCAAAAATTGCCAATACTCCGATAAGCCAGTAATATCTGGCCCTGAATATCTTACCTGTATAAAATGCGCAAAGAATGAGAACGATCAGGATCAGGATCAGATTTAAAGATCCCGCTATCCTGTATGAGCGGAAAGAGTTGAAAAGGCCGGTAAACTTGGTATCTACGGCGACCCACCAGGCCTTTCTGAAATATATCCTTTTTTGAAACGCAAAGATCCTGGCACCGAAATACTGACTGACTACCAGATATGTCTGATATATACAAAGAATACCGGACAGGATCAGACTGATCCAGAATTTTTTATACCGGTCTACCAAAAGGATCATTAAAAGTAAAAAGAAAAAGAACCATGCATGATCTATATAAATCGGAAGAAGAACATTAGATGCTTCTTTGGCATTTTTAACGCCCACAAGAGCGACAGCCAGCATATCGCCGATCGCGATCAACGCCGCCGAAATAAGAAAGCCAATATTTCTCCGCTTATCCAGAGCACCCTTAACAAAGCAGCCCGCTGTAACAAGACAGAGTAAGATCAAGATCACTCTGATAATATCCATAATAAATCAACACAATCCTTTTGCCGGTTATTAACAGAATCCGTTCCGTCTCAGACCGGAGCTCTGGTTCCCTGCCGGAGTAGCAGACGAAGAAGTAGTTGAAGTAAACATGGTTTCATCCATAGCCCCGCCACAATTACCGCATGTATATCTGATTCCGGAATAACAGTTAACCGTAACCTCTCTTCCGCAATGCGGGCAATTACCGGTGATGACCGAACCGGCCATATCCTCCTCCTGAACGCCGCCTGATACCAGTTCCAGATCACTTTCATCCAGTTTTTTCAAGCTCTTTTCTTCACTCATGTCCTCTCTCCTTCCGTTTCGAGATATACAAATGACCCAATGATCAAAATACTACCATTATAATAACAGTATTCATCGCCATAATCAACCGATTATATCGTCGCCCGATTCTCTGCCATACTCCCTGTGGATCAAAACAGACAGCACGATATCCACCACATAGATCATATTACCCAAAAAAAAGAGAATAAATTTTTTGGTCGAAATACAGTCTTTTGTCTTCAGTCCTATGGTACAGATCTGCTCCGGGATCATCGTGCTCAGAAAAACCCCGAAATCTATCGCCACGAGAAACGGGATAAGCAGCAATCCCACTCCCATAAGGTTCATTCCCAAAAGGACTGCCACCACCGATAAAACAAAAAACAGTATGTAGTACGGTATCTGAACAAGCTTGTTTATCATTGTTACTTTAGCCAGCCTCTTCTTATCCTTGCAGATAACGGCGATCGCCGTGGTAACCATCAGCTGAACCAAAAATACGCCCAGAAGTATAAAATAAACATTCGACTGTTCCCGCTCCGTGGCAGCCTTCACTGCCAGAAAATACAAATAAGGAGATATACCGTTAAACAGTAATAACCGTTCCATCCTGCTGCCTGTCCTTTATTCTATAACTTCCCAGCTGTCCGTCTCTTCATCATAGCCATAGATCTCATCGTCGTCTTCATCGTAATAGCATATGGTATCCGACTCTTCATCATACAGATATAAAATATCATCCTCATAAAGATACCAGATATCCTCTTCGTAATCATAGATCCAGTCATCTTCCGACTGGTCATCATAGCAGTAACCGTATTCGCAGGAACCGCCGCCGCTTATATTGCAGCCATAATCCTGTTCATAGCTTCCCCAGCCGTCCCAGCTGTCTTCAAAATCTCCGAAATCATAATAATCATCGTAATCTTCATCACCGGCAAAACCGTTGAGCCAGTCGATATATTCGGAATCAAAATCAAGATCAGAATATACATCCTTCAATCTGTCGTAAAAATAAGGATCGCCGTAGGGAAGGGATACCGCCAGTCCCGTAAGTTCATTTTTATCGGAGGTATGCCCGTAATATGCAACAGCCGCCTTCAGTGACGAGATAAGTTCTTTTGCTTCCTTACTGTCGCTGTCTATGCTTTTTACAAGGGCCATGATATCACTGATATAATAATCCGACATGGTCACATCACTGCCGTCGAAACCCCACTGATCAAAAAAGCCACGGCCTCTCGCCTTATGCACCTTACTGTAATTCTTTTCGAAAAGAGCATCTTCGTTTTTGTAAGCATAAGCCTTCCAGGCATTAAACAGATCGTTTACCGTGGATTCATTATACAGCCCCAGACATGCGGATTCACCGAAAAAGCTCTCCTCGTTTTCCTCTATGACGGAATCGACGATACATTTGCCAAGGATCGGCGCAGCCATTCCGGGATCATCTTCAAAAGCCTTCATCCATTCCGTATAACTCCATCCGCTTCCCATTTCGAAATCCTCGGAAAGAAGGGTATATTTACAAAAAGGAGCCAGGGCATAACAGGTTTCCAGATTTCCCATTATACAGCAGTCCATTCCGATGATATCAAAAGAGATATCTTTATGCTCCGAAAAAGCCTCTGCCATCTCGGCTAAAGTCAGGCTGGACTCCTCGCTCTGCCATTCATCATAACCAAAACCGTATACCGGTCCGCCGCCATGATCCCAGAAAATAAACATATACCGGTCCGCAGGATATTCATCTTTGCAAAAGCCTATGAATTCGGACAGCGTATCCTTTGATGTACAGTCCAACTGGCCCAGATCATCCCTGACAAGCTCCAGCTGACCGTCTTCGATCAGATAAGTCTGCGCCGTTTTTGATGAGATTCCGTGATCCTGCCATTTTCTGGTACCCATTGTCTGAATGACCACATTTACATTTTCACCGACGCCGGAGGCGAGCATTTCGGAAATATCCTCCGATGCTGCACCGTTGTTTGTCTCCAGATCCGATCCATTCATATATACCATAACCGTAGCGGACTCGGCATCGGTCCCGACGGATATGGCTTCTATATCCGTATTCCGTGTATCTGAAGCTTCCCCCTCTTCTTTTGCCGGGGATCCGTCCTTGCTTTCAGCTCCGGCCTCGTCTTCTGCTTCGGTCTCTATGCTGTGATCCTCCGTCACCGCCTCCTCATCGGAATCGGGCATCATCATAACAATGCCAAACAGAATTCCAAGTATGAGAAAAAAATTAAGTATCATTTTGATGATCATAAACACTGTACCCGCTAAATCTCAATGGTTATCATTTATTCAGTATCACAAAAATCGCATCTGCCGGTTTTTTCTGATCCATTTTCAGTTTCCTTTCTTTACCGATCCTTACCTGTAAAATACTTTATTGTTCTTGTACAGGGAATTCTTTGCAAAATCAATATCATCAATAGACATGATAAAAGAACGGGAAGGAGTCTCGGATACCTCTATGGACATAAGCACCCAGCCCATTTCAAGCATATCCCTGCTTATCTCATCCTTAAAATATCCGCATATGTTTTCCAGCGTAGGCATGAGATCGTTGAAGGGCTCCACATCATTCAGCAGATTATTCTGATAAGGAGCAATGATCTTTTCCACACTCCTTTCTATGGTATCAAAAGCAATGGTTCCGTTCCCCGCCACCGATGCCAGCTCTATGGTTATCTCAAAGCAGTGGGAATGCGGAGCACCCTGCCTGCCGCCTATCACCACAAAATGATTTGCATTAAGATAAAATTTATACCTATACTGATATACCATCCTCTTCCCTTTCTATCAGCTTTCTGAGTCCCAGACTGATACGGGGTATGATCCTGAAATCATTCTTAACGGTATCATCGATCTCACTCTTTTCCTCCGTAAAGGTCTTTGTCTTCCAGGAAGCCTTGCGATTTATGGAATTTACTATGCCGCATACCCTGACAAAAAATGCAAATATATTATACACAGGCAACAGTACAATATAACCCAGATTGTTTATATAATACTGTTTTATTGACGGAAAATTTTTCAAAAACTGGATCACGTTTATGGCATACATATACGAGGAAAAAACAGATAAGAGATAAAGCATCACCGTAGCCGCAAAAATGATCTTGAACATGCCGTTGGTGACACACAGTACGATCATTACCGCCATCCATACAAATTTTGTAAAGGAAATGGTATGATCCACCACCAGAACCCTTAATGAACTGTCCGAAAAAACATTTGAAAACTTGTTCATCCTCTTAAGGACAAACATTTTCAAAACCTCCAGCTCACCTATCTGCCATCTCTGCCTCTGGGTATAATACTTATTCAGATCGTCGATGGGATCCACCATAAAGATGGCGTCATTACACAAAGCCACACGCCGGTGAAGTATTTCCTTAACCTGAAAGGTCAGATGCGCATCTTCACAGATGGTATCCGTATGTTATAAAAATGTTTTGGCCAGTGTGGATTTTCTCAGGGCGGAAAAAGCCCCGGACAGAGTAAAAATGGTATTGGTCTCACTTTGAAAATTACGTCCGGCCAGAAAAGCCTGACAGTATTCCATGAATTCCAGTTTCCGGAATAACTTTAAAAATCTATCCTTTGTCAGATCCACCAGTGCCGGCTCTATCAGTATGGCTCCTGTGACACAGTCTATCTCGGGATCGGACTCGAATTTCTTTACCACACTCTCCAATGCCTTGGCTTCCAGCTTTCCGTCACTGTCTATATTTATTATATATTTACCTTCACTGTTAAATATGGCTTTGTTGAGAGCTTTTGATTTTCCGGGTGCGGAAACTATCCAGCTCATGGAAAGATCCATATGCTTCAGCTGGCATTTTTGGAAGATCTTAAAAGAATCATCCTTGCTTCCGTTGTCCACACACAAAACATCTATGAGTTCATTCGGATAGGTAGATCTGTCTATGGATTCTATGCAGCCTTCCAGTGTGGCTGCGGAATTGTACACGGGTATGATAACTGAAATGGGAGGTTTAAACGACAATTCCTTATTCTCCCGGTCCAGCCTTATCCTCTTGAAAATGAGCAGAAAAAAATTCCCGACTGCCGGAACGAATTCCACCAGTATAGGAAGGATCATCCATCCCATCCAAAAGATTATTCCGCTTTTAAACAACCATCTCATCATAATTATTTTGCCGATTTATTCTTATCAGCCTCATTATCCTGACCGGCCTCATAATCAAAATTCCCCACCTTCTGGCTCCTGATCTGATTCCGGGAAATGATATAAAAATACAGCATGATGGTAAGTATATAAAATACCACACGCCCCACAAAAGAATGAGCTATGTAATAGCTGTTGTTTCCGTTTAAATATATGATATAACTGATGACCAGCAGCCTGATGGCATTGGCCAGGGTCGTATACACATATCCGATAAAGGAATACCAGATCTTTTCCTTAAGGGAAAACAACGGGAAAAAAGAAACTATGCTGATCACCACGAGTATCTCGATTATGCCGCAGCACTCATAATCAATGAGCATGGAAATGTCCGCATTCTTATTGTTGATGAACAGCATATAATATTTACTGTAAACGGTATAAAAAGTAAAAATGTTGCTCAGCTGTTCCAGTATGAACATGAGCACCTGGGCACAGGCTATGGTGAGTACTTTTTTAAATGCCACAAAAATAAAAGTGAACATCCCGCCGGAGCCCACCATAAAATGAAACGCTGTCAGTTTTGTCCTCTTAAGTACGCTGAGTAAATAGATCCATATCACCAGCAGTACCAGATACAGAGCTATCTTATTAGCCATTTTCTTTTATCCCTGCAGGATAACCTTTCTCCTTATTCATCAGTTTCTGTCAATGATCTTAAGCAGCGCCTCCCTGGAAATGGGACGGTAAACATCTCCTATCAT
>JAEEZH010000127.1 GCA_016288495.1 Lachnospiraceae bacterium | reverse complement strand
TATTGGATATCATGAACAGGATAAAGGATAAGTGAATAGTACTCAGCGTCACCGGTACCATTGCCGCATAAAAGGCTGCGTCCCTTTGCAGTATGCTTGTGAAGCAGGGTGCCAGGGCTACGTTTATCATGACCGACAACGCCACCAATTTTGTCAATCCCATTACCTTTGAGACACTTACGGGGGAGAAGTGCCTGGTAGATACCTTTGACCGTAATTTCAAATACAGCGTGGAGCATGTACAGCTGGCGAAGGAGGCGGATCTTCTGGTGGTGGCACCTGCCAGTGCCAATATCATAGCGAAGGCAGCTCATGGTCTGGCCGATGATATGCTCAGCACCACGATCCTGGCCTGTGACTGTCCGAAGCTTTTCGCACCGGCCATGAACACCAGGATGTACAATAATCCTGTCACTCAGGATAATATCGCCACCCTGAAAAAATACGGCATGACAGTGATCACACCCTGCAGCGGGCGTCTTGCCTGCGGCGATGAGGGCGAGGGGAAGCTCCCTGAGCCTGAGATCCTGTTTGAGCATATCGTGCTCAGCCTTACAGAGAAAAAACTGTCCGGAAAGAAGGTCCTGGTGACAGCCGGTGCTACCCGTGAAAAGATAGATCCCGTCAGATATATCTCCAATAATTCATCGGGAAAAATGGGCTATGCTCTGGCCAGAGTCGCTGCCGGGATGGGAGCTGACGTTACCCTGGTATCCGGTATCACTTCCCTTTCACAGCCTGTGGTCGTGGACAGGATAGATGTGGAGTCCGCAAAGGATATGGCGGAAGCGGTTAAGAGCCGTGCCCATGAGCAGGACATCATCATCAAGGCTGCAGCGGTGGCTGATTATACCCCTGCTGTGGTGTATGATGAAAAGGTCAAAAAAAGCGAGGGCAAATTTTCGATCCCATTAGACCGTACTGAGGATATCCTCGGGTATCTGGGGAGTCACAGAAAAGAGGGTCAGTTTCTGTGCGGGTTTTCCATGGAAACCGAGAATGTGATCGAGAATTCAAGGGAAAAGCTTTTAAAGAAAAACATAGACATGATAGTGGCCAATGACCTGAGGACTCCCGGGGCGGGGTTTAAGTGTGATACCAATGTGGTGACTATCATTACAAAGGATGAGACAAAGTCACTGCCGCTTATGGATAAGGAAGAGGTGGCCTATCATATACTTTCCGGTATCAGTGAACTGATGGGAAAGGAGCGGGACACAGCGGCACCGGACGTGGAAGCTTCAGAGGATGTGTTACCTGCGGAAGAGGTCCGGGCGGCGGAAGCTCCGGCCGTGGAAGTACCGGTGGAAGAAGTTAAGGCGGAATCTCCGACCGTAGAAGTACCGGTGGAAGAAGTTAAGGCGGAAGCTCCGGCCGTAGAAGTACCGATGGAAGAAGTATCTGCAGCAGAGATCCCGGCTGAGAATGTACCGGAAGCAGAGTCACCGGTCGTAGTAGAATCCACAGTCGCAGAGGCATCGGTCGCAGAGCCCATGGTTGCAGAGTCACCGGTTGCAGAGTCACCGGTCGCAGTAGAATCCACAGTCGCAGAGGCTCCGGTTGCAGAGACTCCCATAGCGGAAGTACATGAAACACAGACCCAGGCCGTGGAAATATTTGTAACAGAAACGCCGGAGGAAGAAGTGCCGGAAGCAGAAATACCGGTGGAAGAAGTTCAGGTGACGGAGGCTCCGGCTGAGGAAACACCCGCCTCAGTTGTCATTCTGAGCGAAGCGAAGAATCTTGAAACAGCTGAAACAGCTGCAACACAGGCGCCGGCAGAAGAGGAGCCTGAATTCTTTGATGAGGAGACTTCTCCTGACGAGGCGCTGACTCCGGATAGGGAAAATGAGTCCTTCTTCGATGAGGAATTCTATGATGAAGAGTTCTCGGCTAAGGCTGCGGATGAAGACAGCGATATTTCCGATTCCCTGACGGAGACCGATGAAGACAGTGAATTCTTCAAGGATAATTTTGAAGGTGAAGTTTTCTTCTGAGAACTGTCGGTTTTGCGTGATCTATGACAGGCGGATCAGGCCGGATCCAGTTCAAAATAAAACTCAACAGAGCCATCGTGGTTGATCACACCGTATTTCTGGTGGTGGGCTTCCATGATGGCTTTTACTATGGACAGACCGATCCCGCTGCCGCCGTATGCCCGGCTCCTTGATCTGTCGGCCTTGTAAAACTTGGTCCATATCTGTGACAGGTCTTCATCGTTTATGGGATCACCGGTATTGATCACGCTTATACGTGCATGGCCGTCCTGAGTCTTTATTATATTGATATGTACTTCGCCCCCCTCTTTTACGTGGTGGATGGCATTGGTAAAGTAGTTCATGATCACTTCTTCTATTTTGTATTCATCACCCCATACAAAGAATTTATCCTTCTCGTCATAATCCAGGATTATCTTTGAGCCTTCTGCCAGGATCTGTGCATTTGAAATATAGTTCCTGACCATTTCCATGATATCGAAACGTTCCAGGTTTATGGCGTCTTTTCCGAATTCCAGCTGGTTGAGAGTCAGCAGATCCTTTACCATGCGGTTCATTTTAGCGGCCTCGTCGATGATCACGTCACAGTAGTATTCGCGGCTCTCGGGATCGTCACTGATATCGTCCCTGAGTCCTTCGGCATATCCCTGGATTATGGATATGGGAGTTTTCAATTCATGGGAGACATTGGAAATGAAATCGGAACGCATGGCATCCAGTTGTTCCCGTTTTTCCAGGTCGTCCTTAAGCTCGTTGTTTGCATTTTTAAGTTCTGCGATGGTGGCTTCCAGAGTGCTGCTCATTTTGTTCATCCGCTCGCCCAGATAGCCTATCTCGTTGTTGTCATGGCCTTCGTATTTTGCCTCGAAATCAAGGTTGGTCATCCTTTCCGACAGCTCGGCGAGTCCCAGAATGGGTTTTGTGATCTGCTTTGAGACAAAGAGTATGAGTATGCCTCCGAAGACGGCGGCCATGATGGCAATGAATAAAAGAAAACGGTTGGACAGTCTGATGTTGGAACGGATACCTTCCATGGCCGATCTGATGTAGACGATATCGCCGTTGTCCAGCGTACCGATGAGTTCTATGAAATCATTTCCCATTCTCGGGTCATGGGACATTCTTATCTCATAGGTATCTGTGGTCTCGAAGATGATATCATCACCTGCGTCTTCCTCAAAAAGATAGTTGGGGTCGTTTTTCAGAATGTAGGAGACCAGTCTCTGGATTATTTTGTTGTTGGCGGGAACGGAAGATTTAACTATGTTGAGGGAAGAATTCACCACGGTTATGGATACATTTTCATTGGTGGTGAGCCTGGAGAATTCATTGTCGAATTCCTCGGTGTTAAATGGGATCTCGTCATTGTTGAAAAGATCATTGACCTGTCCGTAGCACTTTATTATGGCGTTTTTCTTGCTGTTGCGGTAGAACCGCTCCACCATGGTGGAATTGAGCAGCATACAGAAAAAAATGATAGCCATGAGGGTCAGTATAAAGACTACGGTAAAGTGTGTGCTTATGGATCTTTTTACTCTTTTTTTCATTTTATGCTCCGGTAGGTGTGATGATCATACCACTCTGTTTCGGAGTATTATAAATATAAAATGTGACGATTCGGTGTTTTTTATGCTGTGTTATCAGGTATGGTCCGAACAGTTTGGACATGAACCGGAAGCCTCCCCCGAGTGGATGGGGCAGGAGACCTCCATGAGCTCTTCCGTGGCGGATAAAAGCAGACTGCATATGGGCGTGTCGGCTGCCTTATAGTAAACTTCCTTGCCCTCCCTGCGGCTCACGATGAGCCCGCTGCTTTTAAGGCTTTTAAGGTGATGTGAGACTGCGGGAGAGCTCATATGCATAATGGCGGAGATGTTGATCACACATTCTTCATAGTGGCTTAACAGCCAGAATATCCTGAGCCTGTTGGGGTCGCAGACCTGGCTGAATATATCTGTCACTCTTGCAAAACAGCCGGTTTTTGAAAGTGTGTTTTCAATTTCGCTGATCTTTTCGTTTTCTCCATGGCAGTGGGGCAGTTTGATCATTTTTTCAGTCATTGTCGTAATGCTCCTTTTATGCGGGATCGGCTTGTACTTTGGGGATCTGAAGGGCACGCAGTGCATTGATCACGGCCAGGACCATTACGCCCACGTCGGCAAAAACAGCCAGCCACATGTTTGTGATCCCCACGGTTCCCAGTATCAGACACAGGATCTTGATCCCTATAGCAAAATAGATGTTTTCATAAACTATGCGCATGCACCTGCGTGAAATGGCTATGGCCCGGGCGATCTTTAAAGGATCGTCGTCCATCAGCACGATGTCGGCAGCTTCTATGGCCGCATCGGATCCCAGTGCCCCCATGGCAATCCCGATGTCTGCCCTGGACAGGACCGGGGCGTCGTTGATGCCGTCGCCCACAAAGGCCAGTGCGCTTTTTTCCTTTTTTTCGGATAAGAGCTTTTCCAGGATGGAGACCTTGTCTTCCGGAAGGAGCTCTGAGTATACTTCATCCACTCCGATGTCCTTTGCCACGCTTTTTGCCACCTTTTCGGAATCACCGGTGAGTATGACACATCGTTTTACACCTTCGTCATGCATGGCTTTTACAGCCGCTTTGGCGGTAGGTTTGATCATATCGGAGATGACGATATGACCTGAATAAACACCGTCTATTGCCACATGGATCACGGTGCCGTCATGATGGCAGTCCTTAAAAGTGACGCCCTGCCTTTCCATGAGCTTTCGATTTCCGAGGGCGATCTGCTTATTGTCCACCATGGCCAGTACGCCGTTTCCGCCGATCTCTTCGACACTGCCTACACGGGAGGGGTCGAAGGAACGTTTTTCATTTTTGCCCTCAGGCCGTCGCACGGGACGTGCTTCACCTGTTTTTTCGTCTATGGTCCAGATCATATCGTCCAGATACGCCTTACGGATGCTCTTTGATATGGGGTGTGTGGAATAGCTTTCTGCATATGCGGCGTATTCCAGCAGTTTTTCATTTTCTATACTGCTGTTGTGGATTCCCGATACTTCAAATACCCCTTTGGTCATGGTCCCTGTTTTGTCCATGGCCACGGTTTTGATCTTAGCCAGCTGTTCCAGGTAGTTGGAGCCTTTGATCAGAATGCCTGCCCGGCTCCCTCCGCCTATACCTGCAAAGAAGGTAAGGGGAATGCTGATGACCAGTGCGCAGGGACAGCTGATGACCAGGAAGGTGAGCGCCCTGTATATCCACTTGCCCCAGCCCGGATCGGCTCCTGTTATCAGCGACAGGAGCGGAGGCAGCAGTGCGAGGGCGAGCGCGCTGTAGCATACGATGGGAGTGTAGTATTTTGCAAATCGTGAAATGAAGTTTTCGGATCTGGATTTCCTGGAGGAGGAATTTTCCACCAGATCCAGTATCTTTGAAACGGTGGATTCCCCGAATTCCCTGGTGGTCTGTATTTTGATGGCACCGGTCATGTTTATGCATCCGCTGATGACTTCGTCGCCTTCATAAACGCTTCTGGGTAAGCTCTCTCCGGTGAGGGCACTTGTGTTGAGGGTGGTCTCACCCTGAATGATCCGACCGTCAATAGGTATCTTTTCGCCGGGCTGGACCAGTATGATGCTGCCTGTCTTCACTTCGTCCGGATCGACGGTTTCAAAGCCGTCTTCGGTTACCAGGTTTGCATGATCGGGGCGTATATCCATAAGTGCGCTTATGTTTCTGCGGCTTTTACCGACGGCGTAGCTTTGGAACAGTTCGCCGATCTGGTAAAAGAGCATGACTGCCACCGCTTCGGTATATTCGCCGTTTTTCTGTATCAGGGCGATGCCGATGGCGCCCAGAGTGGCTATAGCCATCAGAAAATTCTCGTCGAAGACCTGACGGTTCATGATGCCCTTGAAGGCTTTTTTCAGTATGTCGTGACCTATGATGAGATAGGGGACCATATATGCTATGAACCAGACCGGTTCCGTGACGATCCACCTGGATGTCGTCTTCCCGGTCTTAGGGTCGGCCGGTGCGCCGAAGTTCTCATAAGCTATATGGAGCACTACCATCAGGATTATTGTGATGATGATGCGAAAGAGCATCTTTTTCTGTTTTTTTGTCACGTCTGTCACCTTCTTATATAAACTGTTGCATGATCTATAAGAAGATCTCGCAGTCGTCTTCCACCTTTTTACAGTTCTTCAGGACTTCCTTCATAACGCTCTTTTCGTCGGCTCCCTCATCAAATTCCACATTCATCTTGAGGGTCATAAAATTAACCACAGCGTCCTTTACGCCGGGGGTTTTCTTGGTTGCTTCCTCCATCTTGTTTGCGCAGTTTGCACAGTCTACTTCGATTGAGTATGTTTTTTTCATGATATACCTCCTGTTATTTGTTTTTGATACTTGTGTTGATACTTGTTAATTACCATATTGATTTAACAATTAAATACTTGTTTAATTGTTATGATACACTGATCCGTATCGTTTGTCAACCACAGAGTTAATTATTGGGGGAGTACCATCGAAACAGAGTTTTAGCGGATGTGGATGGTACCGGGAGAAGAAAGGGTACCATCGAAATGGCGGTTTTGCGGATCCGGATGGAATTTACAGATATCGGATCTCTACATCGAACCTGCCGGTTTCGTCGATCTCCATCACTGCGTAAGAAGGAATGCGTCCTTCCTGCCGGGGAAAGGTGAGACTGCCCGGGTTCACACCGGTTACATGTTGATGGTAGATTATGGCAGGACGGTGGGTATGGCCGTACAGAACTATATCGGCATCGCGGCTCATCGCTTCATCCAGAAGGATTTCGGGAGTCATGGAAATACCGTAGCGGTGGCCGTGGGTCACAAAGAATTTTCTGCCGTACAGGGTAAAAGTCAGCTCGGGATCGAGATTACAGAAAATATCGTTGTTACCGGCAACAATTTTCACTTCCTTTCCGGCAAAAGAGCGGGCCAGCAGTCCTTCGTCGCCCTCGATGTCGCCGCAATGGATGAGCATTTCGGCGTCGCTTTCTCTGGAAAGTACTTTTCTGATGCCGGAAAAGCTGCCATGGGAATCGCTGATTATCAGTATCTTCATGATAAAACTTCTTTCATTTTTCTGAGTGCTGCACCTCTGTGGCTGATCCTGTTTTTCTGATCGCTGTCAAGCTCCGCCACGGTGAGGGCGTATTCGGGTACCACGAAGATCGGGTCATAACCGAAGCCGTTGGTGCCTTTTTTTTCATATCCTATGTAGCCTTCCATGGTGCCGCGTACTGTTTTTTCGGTGCCGTCGGGCAGGATGGCGGCCATGGCGCAGACGAAGCGGGCGCTGCGCTTATCCTTGGGTACGTCTGTAAGACGTCTTAAGATATCGTCCATTTTCAGGTCAAAGGGTGTATCTTCCCCCAGGTATCTGGCTGAATATATTCCGGGTTCTTTGTTGATGGCATCCACCTCAAGGCCCGAATCATCCGCCAGCACGGTGTGTCCGGTTTTTTCCCAGACAGCCCTTGCTTTGATCATGGCGTTTTCTTCAAAAGAAGTTCCGTTTTCTTCAATGTCGCCTTCAAAGCCTGCTTCCGACATGGACAGTATCTCATAATCGGGGAGAAGTTCTTTTATCTCCCTGATCTTTCCCTTGTTTGAACTTGCAAGTATAAGTTTCCTTTTTTCTGTCATGATCATAACCTCTTTAAAGATCCTTTGTCACTGCGTTACTCAGGATGACGGTTGGGACGCTCCCCGGGGAACATATAAAAATAAGTCTTTATCATTCCGTTGTACAGCTTGCGGTTTTTTGCAGCTTTCTTTTTGAGCGCTGTTTGCGTACCCTCATAGGAAGTTATTATATACAGGGACCATTTGTCAAGTCTGTTGAAGGTCTTTCGAAGAGAATCGTAAAGCGGCCGTACATTTTCGTCTCCCATGAGGCGTTCGCCGTAGGGAGGGTTGGTTATCATAAAACCGTAGGAGGCGGGATGTGAAAACTGGGCCACATCGCACTCCCTGAAAGTGATCATTTTGTCTACGCCGGCCAGCTTTGCATTCTGCCGGGCTATATCTATCATGGAAGGATCGATGTCCGTGCCTGTTATGTCGGGCCGGCAGGAGAGATCGGCCATATCCTTTGCTTCCTCAAAACAGTCCTTCCAGAGCCTTCTGTCCATCAGGTTATTCCAGGTCTGGGCCCTGAAGCGGCGTTTCACCCCGGGGGCGATATTGGCGGCCATCAGGGCTGCCTCTATGGGAAAGGTGCCTGATCCGCAAAAGGGATCGGCGAAGACACGGTCCTTATTCCAGGGGGTGAGGCTGATCAGGGATGCCGCCAGGTTTTCCGCTATGGGAGCCTTGGCCGTGAGTTTGCGGTAGCCTCGCTTATGCAGTGATTCCCCGGTGGTATCCAGGCCTATGGTCACCATATCTTTTTTGATAAAAACGCGGAAAGGATACTCGGCGCCGTCTTCCAAAAGGGAAGTGGTGTGGTAGCTTTCCATCAGGCTGTCCACCATAGCTTTTTTCATAATACTCTGGATATCTGAGGGTGAGTGGAGCTTTGACTTTACGCTGGAGGCTTTGGTTATCCAGAACTTTCCGTCCTTCGGAATGAATCTGCTCCAGTCGGTCTGCCTGGTTTTGGTATAGAGTTCCTCGAAGCTTTCGGCGGTGAAAGATGCACATTCTATCAGGATCCGCTCGGCGCTTCTTGAAAAAATATTGGCCCTGGCTATGGCTTCGGCGTCCCCGGAAAAGGTCACTCTTCCGTCGTCTACCTGCACTATGTCGTAGCCCATATCATATATCTCTTTTTTTAAAACTGCCTCCAGACCGAAGTGACAGGGGGCGGTAAGCTTGTAAATATCCATATTCATTTCACCGATTGTTCACGATTTGTTCACTAATTATTGTGAGAAATATGTTAGTATTGTACTCAGGAAGCGGGAAATAACCGCCTCCGACCCTTTTATACTCCCCTCATACCGGCTGCGGATACCCGCAGCCGGAATACATTTTATCTTTAATTTCATCTTATTTCAAGGTGGATTTTTTATTGTATCTGGGTTATAATGGATGTCGGTCTTTAGGACCGACTTTATTTTTTTAGAAGGAGAGGTTATATGAAGTACGGGTATTTTGATGATGAAAACAGAGAATATGTCATTACCACGCCGGAGGTTCCGCTGCCCTGGATCAATTATCTGGGAAACACGGAGTTCTTTTCGCTGATCTCCAACACTTGCGGAGGTTACAGCTTCTTTAAGGACGCGAAGCTTCTTCGCATCACACGTTACAGGTATAATGACTGTCCCGGTGATACCAACGGAAAATATTTCTATATCAAGGACAAGGACACTGTCTGGAATCCCGGCTGGCAGCCTACCAGAACAAAGCTTGATTCCTATGAATGCAGGCATGGAATGGGATATTCCAAATTCAGTTCGGCTAAAAACGGTATTTCTTCCGATATCCTGACCTTTGTCCCCATGGGAGAAAACTGTGAGATCTCCAGGATCAGGCTGACCAACACATCTTCAGAGAAAAAGGATATACAGCTTTTCTCATATTTCGAGTGGTGTCTGTGGAACGCCGATGACGATATGAAGAATTTCCAGAGGAATTTCTCGACCGGCGAAGTGGAGATAGTGGATTCCGTGATCTTCCACAAGACAGAATACAGGGAGAGACGTAATCATTTTGCCTTCTATTCGGTTAATTCCGATATAGCAGGCTTCGATACCGGCAGGGAGCAGTTCCTGGGAGCATATAACGGTCCTTCCACGCCTAAGGCTGTATTTGAAGGAAAGTGCACCAATTCCGTGGCTTCCGGCTGGAGTCCCATCGCCTCACAGCAGATCGATTTAAGCCTCGCTCCCGGTGAGAGCAGGAGCTTTATCTTTATCCTCGGTTATGTGGAGAATAAGGAGGAAGAAAAGTGGGAGAAAAAGGGCATCATAAACAAGAAAAAGGCCTATGAGATCATCGACAGGTATAAGAGCGATGAGGATGTGGACAAGGCTTACGGGGTGCTTCGCGAGTATTGGGATAAGCTCCTGGCAAAATACAGCGTAAATACTTCCAATGACAAGGTTAACCGCATGGTCAATATCTGGAATCAGTATCAGTGCATGGTTACCTTTAATATGTCCAGATCCGCTTCCTATTACGAGTCCGGAATAGGAAGGGGAATGGGCTTCAGGGATTCCTGCCAGGATCTTCTGGGCTTCGTTCATCTCATCCCTGACAGGGCCCGTCAGAGAATAATAGATATTGCTTCCACCCAGTTTGAAGACGGATCGGCATATCATCAGTATCAGCCTCTGACAAAGAAGGGTAATTCGGACATTGGCTCCGGGTTCAACGACGATCCCCTCTGGCTCATTGCAGGTACCAGCGCATACATCAGGGAGACCGGCGATTACAGCATATTGGATGAGATGGTTCCCTTTGACAATGATGAGAGCAAGGCTCAGCCTCTGCTTGAGCATCTGAACCGCTCCTTCAATTATACAGACACCCACAGGGGACCCCACAGACTGCCCCTTATCGGCAGAGCTGACTGGAACGACTGTCTGAATCTTAACTGCCATTCCACTCAGCCCGGAGAGTCTTTCCAGACCTTCGGACCTTCGGAGGGACCTGTTGCGGAGTCCATATTCATAGGCGGTATGTTTGTCAGATACGGCACTGAGTATGCCGATATACTGAGGGCACTCGGCAAGGTTGATCAGGCCGATGAGGTGATGAAGAAGGTGGATGACATGTCTCAGCTTCTTCTTTCCGCCGATGCCGGCTGGGATGGAGCATGGTTTGTGAGAGCCTATGATTCATACGGAAATAAGGTAGGTTCAAAGGAGTGCGAAGAGGGCCAGATATTTATCGAGCCCCAGGGCTTCTGTGTCCTGGCAGGCGTGGGCGTAGAGTCGGGACAGGCTGTTCAGGCGCTTGATTCGGTTAAGGAAAAGCTGGATACCGACTATGGTATCATGATCCTTCAGCCTGCTTACACCGTTTATCATGAAGAGCTGGGTGAGGTTTCATCTTATCCCCCGGGATATAAGGAGAACGCCGGTATCTTCTGTCATAACAATCCCTGGGTTTCCATCGCTGAGACAGTGGTGGGCAGAGGCGACAGAGCTTTTGAGATATACAAAAAAACCTGCCCCGCTTATACCGAGGAGATATCTGAGATCCACAGGGCAGAGCCCTATGTATACTGTCAGATGGTGGCAGGCCGTGATGCGAAATTCCACGGTGAAGGCAAAAACAGCTGGCTCACCGGTACCGCTGCCTGGACCTTTGTGAACATCTCACAGTTCATTCTCGGTGTTTATCCCACACTGAACGGACTTTCCGTTAATCCCTGCGTGCCCACCGGCTTTGGTGATTTCACCATAAAGAGGGAGTACAGAGGTGCGGTATACGATATCACCGTCAGGAATCCCGACAATGTTCAGAAGGGAGTCAAGTCCATGACTGTTGACGGTCAGGCCGTAGAGGGCTGTGTGATCCCCTGGAAGGAAGGCACAAAGAACTGCAAGGTTGAGATCGTGATGGGATGATGATATTCCGAGCACAGTGACGGATCGAGAGGATCCCTCCTGAGTGCATTCTTCGGTAAACTTGTCAAAGAATATGCGGAAAAACAAACAGGTAAGAGACAGGCGTTTGCCGATTTAGCTGATTTATGGTACAATACCCCGGGGATTTTCCCCGGGGTATTGTATATATTCTGATTCTTAACTTGTCATTCTGAGCGAAGCGACGCATATCACATTACGAAGTGATGTGATGCCGCCCCGGCGAGGGGTTGCGAAGCAACAGGAAGAATCTTGACAGAGTAAAGCTGTTCATGAAAAAGATCCTTCGGCTAAAGCCTCAGGATGACAGTTGATCATGTTATTTTGAGAAACGAACTTATAAAGAATTTATTATTGAGGAGAAATATTATGGAAATAAAAACAAGGTTTGCTCCTTCCCCTACGGGCAGGATGCATGTGGGTAACTTAAGGACGGCGCTCTACGCATATCTGGTGGCAAAGCATGAAGGCGGTAAATTCATGCTCAGGATCGAGGATACCGATCAGGAAAGACTTGTGGAAGGCGCTGTGGATATAATCTACCGTACCATGCAGGGTACGGGTCTTATCCATGACGAAGGTCCGGATAAAGACGGCGGAGTCGGTCCTTATGTACAGTCCGAGCGCGTGAAGCAGGGACTCTACATGGAATATGCCAAAAAACTCATCGAGGAGGGGAAGGCATATTATTGTTTTTGCGATAAGGAAAGACTGGAGAGTCTTCACACCGTGATCGAGGGCACCGACAAGGAGATCAGCATATATGACAAGCACTGCCTGTCTCTGTCAAAAGAAGAGGTGGAGGCTAATCTCAAAGCCGGCAAGCCTTTTGTGATCAGGCAGAATAATCCCAGGGAAGGTACCACCTCTTTCCATGATGATATATACGGAGATATCGAAGTGGACAATATTGAGCTTGACGATATGATACTCATCAAATCCGACGGCTATCCCACTTATAATTTTGCAAACGTGATCGATGACCATCTCATGGGAGTCACACATGTGGTCAGGGGAAATGAGTATCTTTCATCCACCCCCAAGTATAACAGGCTGTATGAGGCCTTTGGCTGGGAGCCTCCCGTGTATATTCACTGTCCTCTCATTACCGATGAGGAGCATAAGAAGCTTTCCAAAAGAAGCGGACATTCATCTTATGAAGACCTTATCGAGCAGGGCTTTGTTTCCGATGCGGTGGTTAATTTTGTGGCGCTCCTCGGCTGGTCTCCCGAGGATAATCAGGAGATCATGTCCCTGTCCGAGCTCATAGAAAAATTTGATTATCACCACATCTCAAAGTCTCCTGCAGTGTTTGATTTCACCAAATTAAAATGGATGAACTCCGAGTATATCAAGGCCATGGATTTTGAGCCGTATTATGAGCTGGCCCTGCCCTATCTCAGGGAGGCCGTAAAGAAGGATCTGGATCTTAAGAAGATAGCGGCCATGGTCAAGAGCAGGATAGAGGTCTTTCCCGATATCACGGAAATGGTGGACTTCTTTGATACCCTGCCCGAATATGATGTGCAGATGTATACGCACAAAAAGATGAAGACGAATTCACAGACTTCCCTAGATATCCTCAGAAAAGTGCGTCCTCTCCTTGAGGCGCAGGAGGATTATTCCAATGACGCCCTCTATCAGATGCTGAGCAGCTTCATCGAAAAAGAGGGCTGCAAGAACGGTTTTGTGATGTGGCCCATAAGGACGGCGGTATCCGGTAAACAGACTACCCCCGGCGGCGCCACCGAGCTTATGGAGATCCTGGGCAAAGAGGAGAGCCTTAAGCGTATTGATAAGGGCATTGAGCTGCTTGAAAAAGCGGGAGAGTAAGGATGATCTTCAAAGATATATTGCTTAAAATTATGGATCTGATGGCTTTCATTCCGGATGAGCCTTACCTTAAGCTCATGTATTTTGTCAGGATGAAAAAGCCGCTGCACCTTGATCCGCCCGTTACTTTGAGCGAAAAAACCCAGTATTTAAAGATACATGACCACTCACCCGAATATTCGAAAATGGCTGACAAATATGAGGCCAAGGCCTATGTGGCGAAGGTGGCCGGGGAGAAATATGTGATCCCCTGTCTGGGAGTCTGGGAGAGAGCCGAGGATATTGATTTTGATTCTCTGCCGGAAAAATATGTGCTCAAATGTACCCATGATTCCGGAAGCTATATCATAGTCAAGGACAGATCCGCACTGGATAAAGAAAAGACCGTAAAGTATTTTGCAAAAGCCGTTAAGCGGAATTTTTACAACAGTAAGAGAGAGTGGTCCTATCATGGAGTGAAGGGACGTATCATAGCGGAGCAGCTTCTGGAAAATACGGATCTTGAAGGAAATGTGCTGGAGGATCCCACGCCTCCCGAGTATAAGTTTTTCTGTTTTAATGGTGAGCCTAAGATCATACTCACCATAATGAGAGCCTACAAGGATGACAGCAAAACCTTCAGGCATTTTTATGATGAAAAGTGGAATCTGATCCCCGTGGGACTTCACGGACAAAAGCCTTTGCTGGATGCCGAGAAGAAGCCGGACCAGTTTGAGGAGATGTATGAGCTGGCCAAAAAGTTCTCAAAAGATATTCCGTCTCTTCGTGTGGATTTTTATCTGATCGGCGGCAGGGTCTACATAGGCGAACTGACTTTTTATCATCAGTCAGGGTTTGAGCCCTTCAATCCTCACGAGTATGACAGGATATTCGGAGAGTATCTGGATCTTAGCACATTTATGTCATGAAACTGCGGTTCGTTCCGGATATTCGGAATTTTATTACAATTGTCATCCTGAGCGAAGGAAAGGATCTTTACTGAGTAGGAGACTTCATGGAAAAAAAGACATCATTTGATAAAGTACTCAATACCACAGACGTGCTGGTGGTGGCCTTCGGTGCCATGATAGGCTGGGGCTGGGTGGTATCCTCCGGGCGCTGGATACAGAATGCCGGCGTCATGGGAACTGTTTTGGGTTTTATCATCGGCGGCATTATGATCTATTTTGTCGGCATGACCTATGCGGAACTCACCACAGCCATGCCGAATGTGGGAGGCGAGCATATATTTTCACTCAAAGCCTTCGGCAGACCGGGCTCATTTATCTGTACCTGGTTCCTGATATTGAGCTATGTGGGCGTGGCGTGTTTTGAAGCCTGTTCTTTGCCTACCATTCTTCAGTATATCTTTCCTGATCTAAAATTCGGGTATATGTATACAGTGGCCGGTTTTGAGGTCTATGCCTCATGGGTCATCACCGCCTCCGTGGCCACGGTTTTTATAACGGTGATAAATATCCTGGGGATCAAGACTGCTGCCGTGCTGCAGACGGTCCTGACGGTTACCATAGCCATGGTGGGTATAATCCTTGTGGTCGCATCTGCGATAAACGGATCGCCGGATAATCTCAGCGGTCAGATCATAATGGGTGATACCGCCGGGCTCCGGCTGAAAAATGTGCTGTCGGTTGCCGTGGTCGCCCCCTTCTTCCTCTTTGGTTTTGATGTGATCCCCCAGGTGGCTGAGGAGATCAGGATCCCGCTCAAAAAAGTGGGACAGGTCCTGCTTTTATCCATAGGCTGTGCCGTACTGTTCTATGCTTTGGTGGTCTTCGCGGTGGGCTATGCTCTCAACTCTCAGCAGGTTAGCGATGCAATGGAAGGCGCGGGGCTGGTGACGGCCAATGCCATGGAAAAAGTATTCAAAAGCGCGGTTATGGCCAAGGTGGTCATAATCGGAGGTTTGTGCGGTATAGTGACCAGCTGGAATTCATTTTTGATAGGCGGAAGCCGTGCCATTTTTTCAATGGCCGAATCGGGGATGCTTCCCAAATGCTTTTATAAACTTCATCCCAAATATAAAACTCCGGTGAACGCCCTTATAGTCATAGGTTTTCTTTCGTTCATCTCTCCTTTTTTCGGGAGGACTATGCTGGTCTGGATATCGGATGCGGCCAGCTTTGCCTGCTGCCTGGCGTACTGTATAGTAGCCATGTCCTTTCTGGTACTCAGAAAAAAAGAACCGGAAATGGAACGTCCGTATAAAATAAAGAATTACAGGTTTGTGGGAGTCACCGCAGTTATCCTGTCCGGCTTTATGGTCATAATGTATATGCTCCCCGGCAGCGGTTGTACACTGACTGTGGAGGAGTGGATCATTACCGGCGGATGGGCTATCCTCGGTATCATATTTTTCTTCACCTGCAGGGAAAGAAAATAACCCCATTTCATTTGCGAAGAATCTTTATCAGCGAAAGGAGCCGGTATGAGTTTGGAAATAAAAAGAGAACTGGTAGATGACAGATTGTTGATCAAGCTGTCAGGCAAACTGGACACAGCCTCTATGACGGATCTGGATCAGAGCATCGGGACTTATGAGGGCGTACGTAAAGTGATGTTTGATTTTTCGGACGTCACATATATTTCATCCTTCGGGTTGCGCGGCCTGCTGAGTGCGAGAAAAACCCTGGATAAACTGGGAATATCCCTTGTTGTGGTGGATCCGACCCGGGCCGTTCTTGATGTGTTCGAAGTTACGGGATTTAACGATCTCATAAACGTGGAATATTCCGGATCAGCGGAGATATCCGAGATCGATCATCGCATCTACCCCTTACGTCCCGTTCAGAGGTGGATGATGGATACCCATTTTCACAGTGCCAAATCCGTTATGATGAACGCCATGTCCCTTGTACGGCTGGATCCCTCCATTGATATGGATATGCTTGCATGCGCGCTCAATGACCTGGTAAAAGAGCATGATATATTCCGTTGCAGGTTTTTATTTGACCAGCAAACTGACGATATATCCCAGCGTTTTGACGGAGAGCTGGGGGAGATAACCGTTGAAGAGATGACCCAGGCGGAGTTTGACTCCATACGTGGTGAGCTTCGGGTTCCTTATCAGATCGTCGGAGACCAGTTATGGCGGGCAAGACTTTTTAAGACCGAGCAGAATAAGTATATTTATCTGGATTGTTATCATGCCGTGATGGACGGGGTGGCTATGGTCATGGTTTTGTGGCGTGAGATGGACCGTCGTCTGAAGGACATGATCAAGGGAAAGAAAAAGGAAGAGATCAAAAGCCATCCCTCAAGCTATGCTGAATATATCCGTGAGGAGATGAGCATTCCCGGGGAGGTCATTACAGAAGGCGAGGAATACTGGAAGGGCATACTTGACGGCTTTGATCCAAAGAAGCATATTCCGCCATCAGATATCGAAGGCAGTATCGGGGATGAGGAACTGGAAGTTCCCCTTACAGGCCTCTCAAAGGATTACTTTAAGGGTAAGCATTTCAGTGAACATGCTTTTTTCCTTGGTGTTTCCATGCTGGCCATGGCAAAGGTCACAGGTCAGAAAAAGGTTATCATGAGCTGGGTGCACAACGGGAGGACCACGGGAAAGGAAATGCGCCTCATGGGCATCATGCTGGAGCAGTTCCCTGTCAGCTTTGTTTTTGATCAAAAGATAACCGTGGACGAATTTTTCTCGCAGCTGGAGATGCAGATCAAGGAAGGAATGAAGCACCGTAAGAGCCTGGGGAAGGTCTATGAGGAGGGCCTGGAGGCTGAATGTGCATGCTTCATATTACAGAAAGGTGCCATAGGAAGGCGCGGCGTGCTGTCGCTGGCAGATACGGAGGCAGTCATAGAACCGCTTCCCGTTAATGAGGAGGTTAGCGCGGCCGAAAGCCCTATGGATGTTGAACTTAACTGTTATGAGGACGGTACATATTCACTGGTCCTTGATTACAACACTGAGCTTTATTCGGAAAATGCGATGTTGGATTATGCAAAGACCATGCAGGGGATAATTGATAAGATAGAGGCTGAAACGGATGTGGCCGATCTTATTTCATAGGATAGTTAAAGATCCTTCGGCTGAAGCCTCAGGATGACAGTCGGGTACGTCGTTCAGAGTGAAGCGCGCCGATGTCATTCTGAGCGAAGCGAAGAATCTTATTTGGGGGTAGATTGATGAATGAAGACCTTATAAAGAGGCTTGACGGTTTTAACGGACCTGTAATTGAATATGATAAAAGCAAAACAATAGTGGATCAGTTTTGCGACGCTGCCCGTACTTTTCCCGATAACACGGCAGTGATCTGCAGGAATAAGGCGCTGACATATAAGGATGTGGATGTTATGTCTGACATCCTTGCGGATGAGCTTTGCCGAAACGGGGTAAAAAGAGGGGATGCGGTGGCGGTGCTTATCGACCGCAGCGAGGCTATGGTGACCGCATCCCTGGGTATATTAAAAACGGGAGCGGCGTATGTGCCTATGGTTCCGGCTTATCCCGATGAGCGTCTTTCATTTATGGTGAGTGATGCTTCGGTGAAGGTTCTGGTGACTTCGGATGAGTTCATGGAAAGGGTCAGGGCGATAACCGACGGCAGGATTTTGGTGGTGAATATTTCCGTGATGACAGAGTCTTCCGATATCCGTAAAACGGGAACAACCCCGGATGGAACCGTAAAAAGGGAACCTCCAAAGCCGGAGGATCTGTTCATGCTGATCTATACCTCGGGAACCACAGGAATACCGAAGGGTGTACGCCTTCTTCATAAAAATATAATAGCCTATGTGGCGTGGTACAGGAGGTTTTATAAGATCGCGCCTGAGTGGAAGGTGAGCTGTTATAACAGCTATGGCTTTGACGGCTCCGTATGCGATATGTATCCGGCCCTGACTGTGGGAGCCGGGGTGGTGATCATTCCGGAAGATATCAAACTGGATCTGCCGGCTATTGCGGATACGGTCAATTCAAACGGCATATGTCTGGTGGATCTTCCCTCCCAGGTGGGCCGGCAGTTCGCACTGACGATGGACTGTCCCTGTCTTAAATATATCGTAGTGGGCGGAGAGCGTCTGGCTCCTTTTGAACCCGTCCATCCCTATATCGTGGTAAATGAATACGGCCCTACGGAGACTACCGTTTCCGTGACGGCTTATTGTGTGACGAGATATGAAGATGATTATCCTATCGGAGTACCCAACGATAATACGGCCGTGTATATTGTTGATGAAAAAGGTGAACGTGTGGATGTGGGTGTAAAAGGAGAACTCTGGGTGGCCGGGGACCAGGTTACGGGAGGTTATCTGAACAGGCCCGAGGAGACAAAGAAAGCCTTTATTCCCAACCCTTTTCCCCATGAAAAAGGGTATGAGACGGTATACAAGACCGGGGATCTGGCAAGCTTTGATCCTGACGGGCAGATCCGTTTTCACGGCCGCGGGGACGGTCTGGTAAAGATAAGGGGTTTCCGTATAGAACTGTCTGAGGTGGAGGATGTACTGAGGTCCCATCCAGATGTAAGGGATGTGGCGGTGACTGCCTGGGATGCTCCTTTGGGAGGACAGTTCCTGGCTGCGTATATCGTGTCGGATAAGATACTTGATACATCTGCCCTGTCCTCATACATTCAGGAGCGCAAACCTCCCTATATGGTTCCCAAGACCTTCACGAAGCTTGATAAGATCCCGCTTAATCAGAATGGAAAGCTTGATAAAGGGACGCTTCCAAAACCTGAGCTTAAGGGGGACGACGTTGAATACAGGGCACCTGAAGGAAAGGTTCAGGAGGAACTTTGCAGAGGCTTTGGGGTAGCTCTGGGTCTTGAAAATGTGAGTGCCTCGGCAGACTTTTTTGAGCTTGGGGGAGACAGTCTTTCCCTTATGCGGCTTTTAAATGAGTGCAGGGATCTGATGCTTTCTTTCAAGATCGTTTATGACGGAAGGAGCGCGGAAGGGATCGATGCACTGTTAAAGGAAAGGAACAGCTCATCGAAGACAGAAAAAAGAGATACGCATATTCTCGGACCCTTACATAAGGTCCATTACGATTGGGGCAATGACTTATACGAAGGCTATGGCTTGCACTGCGATGCTCTCGTGACCATGGACAAAAAGACGGATCCGGAAAAACTGGCAGGAGCGGTAAAAAAGGTTCTGCTGGCACATCCCACACTGGATGCAAGGCTTCGGGAAATGCCGGATGGGAATCTTCGCTGGTATCTGCCGTCCGAAGGCCTTGAGGGCTATGAGATCGTACCGGAATCTTTGACTGCAGATGAGTTTGAAGGCCTTAAGGGCAATCTGAGGGAAAGCAGAAACCGGCCCGAAGAGCGGATGTTTGTGATACGGATCTTTATAGTTACCCGGGAAGATGGGAGCAAAGACACGATACTTTATTTTGACTTCCTTCATCCCATTATAGACGGTGATTCCATAGACATATTCCTGGAGGATGTGGACACGGCATACCGCGGAGGGGAAATTGAAAAAGAAAACATGACCGTGCTGGATTATTATGACAGGATAGAGGATGAGATCGGTACGAGAGAGTATGAGCAGGAGATCAAATGGAATAAAAAATTCTGCGC
>JAEEZH010000126.1 GCA_016288495.1 Lachnospiraceae bacterium | reverse complement strand
TTCCGATAATGCGGGGGTGAGTGCGGCGCTTCGGGCCATACCCTTGTGCCGTCAGGCCGGTCTGTCCTGTAAGGTGGTGGATCTGTCGCCCTGTAAGGATCCTGATGAATTCATTCAGAAGCACGGCGCTGAGGAATTCCAGAAGCGTCTGGACGATGCGAAGAACAGCGTATATTTCGAGCTTGACGTAAAAAGGCGGGGATTTAACCTTGCGGAGCCAGATGAAGCGACCGCTTTTTTCAGGGAGGTAGCAAAGGCTGTCGCCGTGATGGAGGACGAGCTTGAAAGAGAGAACTATATCAGTGCTCTTTCGAAGAGATATGACATTCCGTCAGCATCTCTTGAAAGAGAGGTTGTGAAGATCACAGCCAAAAATGAGGGGATAGAGATCCCCGATGAAGTGAGAAGCGGCATTTCACTGTTCAGACAGGAAAAGGAAAGTTCCCTGCTGACGGCCCAGAGATATTTACTGACGGCACTTGCGGATGATCCCGTGATCTTTCCCCAGGTTGCCCGGTACGTAAGTCCGAAAGACTTTGATGAAGGGATCGCACGTCAGGTGGCTTTTTCTTTGTTCGACCAGTTAAAGGATGGTCGGGCGAATCCGGCTGCAATAGTGGATATGTATTATGAGAGTTGCGACAGGGACTATGCTGCGCGGCTGCTGGGCTCAAAATATGAGGGAGCCAGGGAAGGAGCCGACTATGAGAATTTTATCACGGACCTGATCGTAAAGCTTGTAAAAAACAGAGACTCCGGCGGCGGGCCGGATGAGGGGACCGTTGAGGCGGACCCCATAGCCGGCGCCAGGATAAAAGCCAGAGAGCGGGATGATCTCAAGAACATTCATATCAGTTTAAAGGAGCGATGATGGAAGAGAATTCAAATCAGAAACTTGAAGACAAGCTCAAAGATCTTCTGGATAAAGCCAGAAAAAAGAAAAATGAGATCGATTATAATGAGATCGAAGAGTTCTTTTCAGATATGGAGCTTTCCGAGAGTGATTATGACAGAGTCTTTGAATATCTTGAGCAGAATAATGTGGATATCACCAAGATAATCGATCCCGGACTTCCCGATGAGGATCCGGATGATGCCGATATCGAGCAGGTGAAAGAGGAAGAGGTAGACCTGGACAATATCGACCTGAGCGCCCCTGAGGGCGTATCCGTGGAGGATCCGGTCAGGATGTATTTAAAGGAGATAGGAAAGGTCCCTCTGCTTACGGCCGACGAGGAGATTGAGCTGGCCAAGCGTATGGAAAAGGGAGATGAGGCGGCAAAGAACAGGCTGGCCGAAGCCAATCTGAGGCTGGTGGTTTCCATAGCCAAGAGATATGTGGGCCGCGGAATGCTGTTTCTGGATCTGATCCAGGAGGGAAATCTCGGTCTTATAAAGGCAGTGGAAAAATTTGATTACAGAAAGGGCTACAAATTCTCCACCTATGCTACCTGGTGGATCCGTCAGGGTATCACCAGAGCCATCTCGGACCAGGCAAGGACCATCAGGATACCGGTTCATATGGTGGAGACCATCAATAAGCTCATCAGGGTCAGCAGGCAGCTGCTGCAGGAGCTTGGGCGCGAACCCACCCCTGAGGAGATAGCCGAGGCCATGAACACTCCCGTGGAAAAGGTGAGGGAGATATTAAAGATATCCCAGGAGCCTGTCTCTCTGGAGACACCTATCGGCGAGGAGGAGGATTCCCATCTGGGTGATTTCATTCAGGATGACAATGTGCCCGTTCCCGCCGAAGCGGCTGCGTTCACCCTGCTTCGGGAACAGCTGGATGAGGTGCTGGACCAGCTTACCGAGAGGGAGCAGAAGGTGCTGCGCTTAAGGTTCGGCCTGGATGACGGCAGGGCCAGGACCCTGGAAGAGGTGGGCAAGGAATTTGCGGTTACCAGAGAGAGGATCAGACAGATCGAGGCAAAGGCTCTCCGTAAGCTCAGACATCCCAGTCGTTCACGGAAACTCAGGGACTATCTTGAACTGTGATATATGAGGAAACTTGAAATCTCAAAGCGAATAGAGGCGGTGGCGCAGCTTTTGGACCATGTAAAAAAAGTGGCCGATATCGGCTGCGACCACGCCTATCTGTCCATATATGCCGTAAGGGAAAAAAAGGCGGGATCGGCAATAGCCATGGATGTTAAGGAAGGCCCCTTAAGGATCGCCGCTGAAAACGTTGTCGCTTACGGCATGGAGGACAAAATAGAGACCCGTCTTTCCGACGGGGGCAAAGCGCTTTTGGCAGGAGAATGTGACAGTGCGGTCATGGCAGGCATGGGAGGTATGCTCATTGAGCGGATACTTCTTGAGAGCCTGCCTGTTTTTTATGAGATGAAACAGATCGTCCTGCAGCCTCAGTCCGATGTTGAGCATCTTAGGGAATTTTTATATTTTACGGGCTTTGACATTCAGGATGAGGATATGGTCTTTGAAGACGGTAAGTATTATCCTATGATGAGGATGGCCCGGCGGGTGAAAAAGAAAGCCCCCGCAAGACCGGACAAGGCGGAGCTGCTGTATGGCAAAAAAATATATACCGGAAAAGATCCTGTCTATGACGATTTCTTACAGGCTGAAAAAAAGAAATATGAAAAGGCTGTCAGGGAGATACAAAAGGGGTGTGACGATACAGTCAATCATGTCAAGCAACAGGTATTGGAGGAATGTCTCCTGGTTAATTCCGAAGCGATAAAAGCACGCGAAGCCATAAGGCAGCGAGAGGTATCGGCTGAGACTGTCGCAGGGAATATGCCGTAGGGGATCTACCGGAAAGGAGAAGGGAAATGATCTGTGATGAGATACTGGAGAATCTGTCGGCTCTGGCACCTTTTGAATATGCCTCCGGCTGGGATAATGTGGGACTGCTGGTGGGCAGGCACGATAAGGAAGTAAAAAAGATCTTTGTCGCTCTTGATGCCACCGAAGAGATAATCGACAGGGCTGTGGATTCCGGTGCTGACATGCTGCTCACCCATCATCCGCTCATTTTTTCGCCGGTGAAAAAAGTGAGTGACGATGATTTTGTGGGAAGGCGTATACTTACTCTTGCACAAAATGATATTTCTTATGTGGCAATGCACACAAATTTTGATATAATGGGAATGGCGGATGCCGCCGCGGATGAACTCCGGCTTTCCGGTACGGAGGTTTTGGAGATCACTTTTGAAGATGAGATCGCCAAGTCCGGTTTCGGAAGAGTGGGGGAGCTTCAGAAGGAAATGAGTCTCTTTGAGCTTTGCGAACTGGTGAAGGGTACATTTGATATACCCCATGTGAAATGCTTCGGAGCCGGAGATACCATCGTATCCAGAGTGGCTATCCTGCCGGGTTCCGGGAGAAGTGAGATAAAGACCGCTCTCGAGGCGGGAGTGGATGTTTACATCACAGGGGATATAGACCACCATTCCGGGATCGATGCCATGGAGCAGGGGCTGTGTGTCATAGACGCGGGCCATTACGGGATAGAGAAGCTGTTCATACAGTACATGAAGGATTACATCCTGAGAAATATCCGCTCCGTGGAAGTGGTATGTGAGATACCCAGGGAACCGTTTACTACGTTATGATGACAACCCGTTTGTCATTCTGAGCGAAGCGAAGTCAACCCGTTTGTCATTCTGAGCGAAGCTAAGTCAACCCGTTTGTCATTCTGAGCGAAGCGAAGAATCTTAAAAAGGAGAACAGATGAAGGTATTTGTAAACAAAAAGGAATATGACTATCCGGAGGGCATCACCTACAGTGAGCTTTCAAAGGATTTTGAAAAGGATTACGACTCCGACATAATCCTGGCCGTAGAAGGGAAAAAATACAGGGAATTGTTCAGACCCGTAAAGGAAGGGGCGGATATCGGTTTTGAAGCCCTCACCGATGTCGCAGGTCATAAAACCTATAAGCGCAGTGCCTGTATGCTCATGCTTAAGGCATTTTATGATGTGATAGACAATTCACTTATAGACAGGGTGAAGGTGGAATTCTCCATAGGAAAGGCATATTATTGTACTTACCGCGGAGATTTTAAGCTGGATGAGGAGAAGCTGGCTCTTATCAAAAGTAGGATGGAAGAGCTGGTCAGGGAGGATATCCCTTTTAAAAAGACACAGATGGATCTGGGAAAGGCTCTGGAAAGATTTGAAGAGCACGGAATGCGCATGAAGAAGCGTCTTTTCAAATACAGGAGGTATTCCAGCGTTAATATTTACAGCTTGAACAAATACGAGGATTATTATTACGGTTATATGGCACCCTCCACCGGTTATATCAAATGGTTTGACTTAAGGCTGTATGATGAGGGTTTCATGCTGATACTTCCGGAGAGAAAGGACAAGGGTCACGACGTATCAAAGTTCACCCCCTCACCTAAGCTGTTTGCCACCATGAAAGAGTCCACGGCCTGGGGAGAGATGCTGGATATTTCAGGGGTGGCCGAGCTGAATGACTGCATAGCCAAAGGCGGCTTCAACGATCTGGTCCTGGTGCAGGAAGCCCTGATGGAGAAAAAGATAGCGGATATCGCAGAGGATATCACAAAAAGGGGCGGCCGCAAGTTTATCATGATAGCAGGTCCGTCGTCTTCGGGCAAGACCTCTTTCTCACACAGACTGTCCATAGAGTTGAGGGCTCACGGATACAAGCCCCATCCCATAGCTTTGGACAACTATTTCAGGAACAGGGACGAGGCTCCTCTTGATGAATTCGGAAATAAAAACTATGAGTGCCTGGGTGCTCTCAATGTGGAACTGTTCAACCGGAATATGACCGATCTTCTGGCAGGAAAGGAAGTAAGGCTCCCCACTTATAATTTCCTCACCGGAAAAAGTGAGATGAACGGGCCGTTGATGAAGCTGTCCGAAGAGGATGTGCTGGTGATAGAGGGCATCCACGGGCTGAACGATGAATTGTCCTATTCCCTGCCCCGGGAGAGCAAATACAAGATATATATAAGTGCCCTCACCACACTCAATGTGGATGAGCACAACAGGATACCTACTACCGACGCCAGACTTCTCCGCAGGATGGTCAGGGATTTCAGGACCAGGGGAGCCAGCGCTTCAAAGACCCTTGATATGTGGGCTTCCGTAAGGCGCGGAGAGGATGAGAACATTTTCCCTTATCAGGAAAGTGCGGATGTGATGTTCAATTCGGCACATATTTATGAGCTGGCGCTCCTTAAGCAGTATGCGGAGCCGTTGCTTTTCGGTATAGATGAGGACGATCCCCAGTATCCGGAGGCAAAGAGACTCCTTAAATTCCTGGAGTATTTCCTGGGTGCATCCACAGAGGGGATCCCCAATAATTCGATAGTAAGGGAATTTGTGGGCGGAAGTGTATTTCCGGTGTAAGGTGTCCTGATTTACTCGTCGGTGATATACCGATAATGGGTGTCATTCTGAGCAAAGCAAAGAATCCTGACAGCTATGGCAAGTGGAAAAGTGTATGATCATCATGTGTCAGTGGGACTGTAAGCCGGGTTATGTCGTGACCTGTCATCTATCTAGGCTTACCGTTACCGGTAAGCTCGAGCGTCCTACCCGGAGACAGAGCGGACCACTCTGTAGTCTCCTGCTTGGACTTGCTTCGGATGGGGTTTACACTGCCACACATGT
>JAEEZH010000002.1 GCA_016288495.1 Lachnospiraceae bacterium | reverse complement strand
ATGCCTCAGGATGACAGGGGAGTGATGCCTCAGGATGACAGGGGAGTGATGCCTCAGGATGACAGAGTAGGAGTGATGCCTCAGGATGACAGGGGAGTGATGCCTCAGAGTGACAGCGGTTCAGTGGTTCAGAGTGTTACGGGTGCAGCGGATCAGAGTGATATGACGGGGACTTCTCAGGGAGTTACAGGAGGTCAGGATGGAATATATTAAGATCGCGGTAGACGCCATGGGCGGCGACAACGCACCCTTTGAGATAGTTAAAGGTGCAGTACGGGCCACAGAAAATAACGACAGCATAAAGATATTTCTGACCGGACCGAAGGATAAGGTGGAGGCAGAGCTTTCAAAATATGACTATGACAAGGAACGTATAGCGGTCATAGATGCTCCCGAGGTGATAACCAATGACGAATCGCCTGTGAACGCCATCAGAGAGAAAAAGAATTCTTCCATGGTGGTGGGTTTAAAGACCATAAAGACGGAGGAGTGCGATGCCTTCGTTTCTGCCGGGAGCACCGGAGCGCTACTGGCGGGAGCTTCCACCATAGCGGGCAAGCTTCCTAAGGTCATGAGGACGCCGCTGGCTCCCCTCATTCCCACAAAAGAAGGTAATCTGCTTTTGACCGATTGCGGGGCAAATGTGGACGCCAAGCCCCAGCACCTTCTCCAGTTCGCAAAGATGGGTTCCATATACATGGAAAATGTGATAGGTGTTAAATATCCCCGTGTGGGACTTTTGAACATAGGAGTGGAGGAAGAAAAAGGCAATGCCCTTGTAAAGGAAGCCCTTCCCCTGTTTAAAGAGTGCAAGGATATCAATTTTATCGGTTTTGTGGAAGCCAGGGAGGCCCTTTCGGGCGGAGTGGATGTGGTAGTCTGCGAGGCTTTTGCGGGAAATATCATGCTCAAGACCTATGAGGGTGCGGGAAACGTGCTGCTTGGGACCATGAAGGATACGCTGATGGCTTCGCTCAGGGGCAAGATAGGCGGTCTTTTGATAAAGGGTCCCTTAAAGAACATGATAAAGAAGTTCAAGGCCGATGAGTATGGCGGAGCCCCGCTTCTGGGACTTAAGGGCCTGGTGGTAAAGACACATGGAAACGCCACTTACAGGGAAATCTATAATTCCATACTTCAGTGTGTTACCTTTAAGGAACAGCGGATCAATGAGAAAATTTCGGAGGTTATACAGGGAGGTTCTTCCGAATAGGAACTGCACATAAATGGGAGTGTGATACAGATGGAATTTGAAATGATCCAAAATGTGATAATAGAAGTGCTCGGTGTACATGAATCGGAAGTAAAGCCGGAGACTTCCTTTGTGGACGATCTGGGGGCCGATTCCCTGGATCTGTTCCAGATAGCTATGGGTATTGAAGAGAAATTTGACATAGAACTGGATCCGGACCAGGTGAAGAAGGTCCGTACAGTAGGGGAAGCCGTCGAATTGATCAAAAATTTAAGGGATTGATGTATGAATAAGGATCTGTCTGCCCTTCATAAGAAGCTTTTTTATACCTTCAAGGATGAGGAGCTTCTCATAAGGGCTTTATCCCATTCGTCTTATGCGAATGAGCGGAAGATCAATAAAAAGGGTGATTATGAGAGACTCGAGTTTCTGGGGGACGCCGTGGTGGAACTGGTGGTATCGGAATTTCTCTACAGTAATTACCCGCAGAAGAAGGAAGGGGAGATGACCCGGACCAGGGCTGCTCTGGTGTGTGAACCCACACTGGCCGACTGTGCGAGGGAGATAGACCTGCCCTCTTTTTTATTGCTCGGAAAGGGAGAGGACGCCACCGGCGGCAGGGAAAAGGACAGTATACTCTGCGATGTGTTTGAGGCGGTAGCGGGTGCCATATATCTGGACGGGGGATTTGAACCGGCCAGGGAATATATTTCAAGATATGTGCTGAAGGACTGGGAGAATAAGGCGCTGTTCGTGGATTCGAAATCCATTCTTCAGGAACGGATGCAAAAATACGGACGCAAGATATCCTATGTGACCGTCAGCGAGTCGGGGCCGGCCAACGAGCGTGTTTATGTGGAGGAACTGCACATAGACGGTAAGGCTTATACGAAGGCAAGCGGCCATTCAAAGAAAGCCGCCCAGCAGAAAGCAGCCTATGAATACCTCAAGGATAATCCGGAATGAAATTGTCATTCTGAGCGTTCACCATTGTCATTCTGAGCGTTCACCATTGTCATTCTGAGCGAAGCGAAGAATCTTATACAGAGGAAATAATATGTATCTCAAAAACATAGAAGTACACGGATTTAAATCCTTTGCAAATAAAATAGATTTTACCTTTCATAACGGCATCACCGGAATAGTGGGCCCTAACGGCTCAGGTAAGTCAAACGTGGCTGATGCGGTGAGATGGGTTTTGGGAGAGCAGAGCGCCAGACAGCTCCGCGGGGCATCCATGCAGGATGTCATTTTTTCCGGTACCCAGAACCGCAGGCCCATGGGCTGTGCCTCCGTTGCCATCACTCTGGATAATTCCGATCATCAGCTGTCCATCGATTTTGAAGAGGTGACCGTCACCAGACGGGTGTTCAGATCCGGGGAGAGCGAATATCTCATAAACGGTACCCCCTGCCGCTTAAAGGACATAAACGAGCTGTTCTACGATACAGGTATAGGTAAAGAGGGATATTCCATAATCGGACAGGGTCAGATCGACCGCATCCTCTCGGGAAAGCCGGAGGACCGCCGCGAGCTTTTTGACGAGGCTGCCGGTATAGTGAAGTTCAAGCGCCGCAAGGCCATATCCCTTAAAAAACTGGGTGATGAGGAAAACAATCTCACCAGAGTGAATGATATCCTGTCCGAGATGGAGACAAGGGTGGCTCCACTGGAAAGCCAGTCGGAGAAGGCAAAGGTATATCTGAAAAAGAAGGAAGAACTGAAGAGACTGGATATAAATACCTTCCTTCTGGAGACGAGTAACCTGGAGCAGCAGCTTGAGGAACTCAGTAAAAATCATGAGATCGCCAAGAAGGATCTCAAGGAGAATACGGACAAATTCGAAAATTCCAGGGACGAATTCGACGATATGCAGTCCCAGATGAATGAGCTGGATACACAGCTTCAGGAACGCCGTCAGAGAATGTCGGAGACCATGGTCACCAGGCAGAAGCTGGAAGGACAGATCGCTCTTTTGAATGAGCAGATCAATTCGTTAAAGGCTTCGGATGAGCATTTCCAGAGCAGGATAGATACCCTGAACGCTGAAGCTGCGCAAAAGGAACAGGAGCTTAAAGAAGCAAAAAAGACCAGGGATGCGGCGGCAAAAGCGGCAAAGGAAGCCCTGGAAAAAAAGGAGGATGCAAAGGAAAGTGCCCAGGCGCTTACCGCTACCATACAGCATCTTACCAGAGATATAGAAAAGAACAAAGAGGCCGTAATGGAGGCCATGAACGCCAGAGGGGACGTGAATTCACGGCTTTCAAAGTGCGATGCTTCCATCGAGCAGATCAATATACGAAAGGCCGAGCTTTCATCCAGGCTCCTTCGTGCAAAGACCGACGAGGAGGAGATGGAGAGCCAGTACAAGCGCTATGAGAATGAATTCCAGCAGGTCTGCTCCAAGCTGGCCAAGATGGATGAAGCCATAGAAGAGTCGGAAAGATCCATTCGTGAGATATCGGAGAACATTCACAATAAAGAGGACGAACGCCGGGAATGCGAGACGGCTTACCATGAGATCAATTCCAAGCTTGAATCCATGCGCAATATAGCCGAGCGTTATGAAGGCTACGGTTCTGCCACCAGGCGGATCATGGAAAAAAAGGATAAGAGAGTTCACGGAGTGGTGGCTGATATCCTTAAGGTGGATAAAAAATACGAGACAGCCATAGAGACGGCCCTGGGCGGAAATATCCAGAATATAGTCACCAAAGATGAGGACTGTGCAAAGGATATGATCGAGTTCCTGAAGGTCAATAAGCTGGGAAGGGCGACCTTCCTCCCCCTTACTTCCGTTAAGGAAAGGGAATTCAACGCTCCCGACGCTCTCAAGGAAACCGGCGCGCTGGGCCTGGCCGATACTCTGGTGAAGACGGATGACATGTACAAAAACGTGGCCAGCCATCTTCTCCATAATTACATCGTGGTGGACAATATAGACAACGCCCTTAAGATGGCCAGGAAATTCAATTTTACATTAAGGTGCGTGACCCTTTCCGGTGAGGCACTGAATCCCGGAGGCTCCATTTCCGGAGGAGCCTTTAAAAACAGTTCGAATCTTCTGGGAAGAAACAGGGAGATGGAAGAACTGAAGAAAGAGCTGGACAGGAAAAAGGCTGAACTTGAAAAGATTTTTGCGGATATAGAAAAGCTGAGAAAGGACAGGACTGCGCTGAGGGATAAGAGCGCAGCCTTAAAGGAAGAACAGCAGGAACTGTTTATCGAACAGAACACCGCCAAGATGCAGCTCAACCAGGCAAGGGAACGCCAGGAGGAGGCGAAGCAGGGCTATTATGATCTGCATGCGGAGGAAAAGGATATAGCAGGCCAGCTTCTTACCGTGGAGAATGAAAAGAAGAATATCTCCAAGGAACTTTCGGATTTTGCCAGAAGTGAGGAGGACACCAAAAAGAAGATAGAGCAGCTGTCACAGGTCCTTGCCACGAGGCAGGAAAAGGAAAGCATGGTCCTGGCACAGCTGTCGTCCCTTGAGGTGGAGGCTGCCCAGCTGACTCAGAAGGAGCAGTTCGAAAACGAGAATGTGGAGCGTATAGCAGGCGAGTATGACAGGATAAAAAATGAGCTGACCTTCACAAAGAACTCCGTCACGAATTCGAAGGAAGAGATAAAACTGAAACAGGATTCCATAGAGGAACTGAAAAAGACCATCGAGGCGTCGGTGGTTTCCGATAAGGAGGATGATGAGTTCATCCTGCAGGCCCTGGAAAAGAAGGAAGAACTGGCCGGCCGCCAGAAGGAGTTCATGACCAGGCGCGATTCCCTAAGTTCCAGGATGAACTCCCTGGATAAGGAGGTGCTGAGGCTTTCCAACATGATCGAAAAGCTTCAGGAGACCAGGCAGTCCCACTTTACCTATATGTGGAACGAGTATGAGATCACCATGTCCCAGGCCAGGGAAATGCGGGATGAGACCCTTACAGACCTGCCTGCCATGAAACGTGAGATCATCGCCATCAAGGGCTCCATCAGGGAACTGGGTGATGTGAACGTAAATGCAATAGAGGAGTATACCCAGCTCATGGAACGCTATGATTTCATGAGAAAACAGAGGGATGATATAGTGGAGGCGAAGGAGTCCCTCCAGAAGATAATCGAGGAACTGGACGAAGGAATGCGCAGGCAGTTCACCGAAAAGTTCGATCAGATAGCCAAACAGTTCGACAAGGTATTTAAGGAGATGTTCGGCGGAGGTACCGGAACGCTGGAACTGATGGAGGATGAGGATATCCTGGAGGCAGGCATCCGTATAATTGCCCAGCCCCCTGGAAAGAAGCTCCAGAACATGATGCAGCTGTCCGGCGGTGAAAAGGCGCTTACGGCCATTGCCCTTCTGTTTGCCATCCAGAACCTGAAACCCTCGCCCTTCTGCCTGCTGGATGAGATCGAGGCTGCCCTGGATGAGAGCAACGTGGGACGTTTCGCAGGCTATCTTAAAAAGCTGACTAAGGCGACGCAGTTCATCGTGATCACCCACAGAAGGGGCACCATGGAAAAGGCAGACAGACTGTATGGTATCACCATGCAGGAGAAGGGCGTTTCCGCACTGGTATCGGTGGACCTCATAGATGATAAGGACTTGAAATAGAGCGGAATTGTCATTCTGAGGAACGTAGTGACGAAGAATCTTGAAAGGAGAATGAAGTATGGAAATGCTTACGCTGCAGAGCTTTGAAGAAGCCTGCGAAAAGATCAGGGAAGTGACTCTGGAAACAAAGCTCGTATACAGCGCACACTTCTCTAAACTGACAGGAAACAAGGTGTATCTGAAGCCGGAGAACATGCAGTTCACCGGCGCATATAAGGTGAGAGGAGCCTACTATAAGATGAGCACCCTCTCCGAAGAAGAAAGACAGAAGGGGATCATCACCGCTTCCGCAGGCAACCATGCCCAGGGCGTGGCCTACGCCGCCTCCTGCTATAACGTGCCTGCCGTCATAGTGATGCCCACCAGCACTCCCCTTATAAAAGTCAACCGCACCAAAAGCTACGGAGCCGAAGTGGTCCTTTACGGAAACGTATATGACGACGCCTGCGAGAAGGCGCTGGAACTGGCTGAGGAAAAAGGCTATACCTTTGTACATCCCTTTGACGACCTGGCAGTGGCCACGGGACAGGGAAGCATAGCCATGGAGATATTTAAAGAGCTCCCTCTGGTGGATTACATCCTGGTGCCCATAGGCGGCGGTGGACTGGCGACGGGAGTATCCACCCTGGCCAAGCTTTTAAACCCTAAGATAAAGGTCATAGGGGTGGAGCCCGAAGGGGCCGCCTGTATGAAGGCATCCCTGAAGGCAGGAAAGGTGGTGGGGCTGGACTCTGCCAGCACCATAGCCGACGGTACCGCAGTCAAAAAGCCCGGCGAAAAGATTTTCCCCTATATAAAAGAGAATTTAGATGATATAATAACCGTTGAGGATTCCGAACTCATCACGGCTTTCCTTGATATGGTGGAAAACCACAAGATGATAGTTGAGAATTCCGGACTTCTGACAGTGGCGGCTCTCAAGCAGCTGGATTGCAGGGATAAAAAGATCGTGTCTATTTTGTCCGGCGGAAATATGGATGTCATCACCATGTCCAGCGTGGTGCAGCAGGGACTCATCATGAGAGACAGGATATTTACCGTGTCTGTGCTGCTGCCTGACAGACCCGGCGAGCTTCACAGGGTGTCCGGCGTCATCGCAGAGGAAAACGGCAATGTGATAAAGCTGGAGCACAACCAGTTCGTCTCCACCAACAGAAATGCCGCAGTGGAGCTTCGTATCACCCTGGAGGCCTTTGGCACGGATCATAGGGAGAGGATTCTTAACAGGCTTCAGGATGAGGGTTACAAGCCCAAGATCGTACGCACCTCGGTATAAGTGAATGTCATCCTGAGCAACACTCCCGGAATGTCATCCTGAGCAACACTCCCGGAATGTCATCCTGAGTAACCCTCTCGGAATGTCATCCTGAGCGAAGCGAAGGATCTTACCATGAGTTTGTCATAGCAGAGTATATATGAAAAAAATTACCGAATCCAAGATCGATGAGATCGAGTATAACGCCCTGCTCTTTGATTTTTACGGGAGCATGCTCACCGGGGATCAGGCGGAGGTGTTCAGCGAACATATAATGGACGATCTGACCGTGTCCGAGATAGCCCAGAACCGCGGGGTTACCAGACAGGCCGCCTCCGATATAATAAAGCGGACCAGAAGGATCCTTGCGGATTACGAGGACAAGCTCCATCTGGTGGAACGCTTCCTCAAAATAAAGGGACAGGTTGAACGGATAAAGGAGACTGCCGGGAAGGCAGGGAATGATGAGATAATAGCATTGACTGATGAGATTCTGGAGGAATTATAATGGCTTTTGAAGGCCTTACGGAAAAACTGCAAAAAGTATTCAAAAACCTGCGTGGCAAGGGCAAGCTCACCGAGGCCGATGTCAAGGAAGCCTTAAAAGAAGTGAAGATGGCTCTTCTGGAGGCCGATGTCAATTTTAAGGTGGTGAAGCAGTTCGTCAATTCCGTCAAGGAAAAAGCCGTGGGCGAGGATGTGATGAACGGCCTCAACCCGGCCCAGATGGTGATCAAGATCGTCAATGAGGAAATGACCGCCCTCATGGGATCGGAACCGGTGGAACTGAAATTAGAACCCGGCAAGGCCATGACCGTCATCATGATGTGCGGACTTAACGGTGCCGGTAAGACCACCACCAGTGCAAAGCTGGCCGGGAAGCTGAAGCTTAAAGGAAAGAAATGTCTCCTCGTAGCCTGCGACGTATATCGTCCCGCAGCCATCAAACAGCTGCAGGTGAACGGTGAAAAGCAGGAGGTGGAGGTTTTCTCCATGGGGGATAATGTAAGCCCTGTGGATATAGCGAAGGCTGCCGTGGCCCACGCTGAAAAGAACGGGCACAATGTGGTGATCCTGGATACCGCGGGACGTCTTCAGATAGATGAAGAGCTGATGCAGGAGCTTTACGATATAAAGCAGGCAGTGACTGTGCATAAGACCATACTGGTGGCCGATGCCTGTACAGGCCAGACGGCTGTGGATGTGGCTCAGGGCTTTAATGACCGCATAGGGATAGACGGAGTGATCCTGTCAAAAATGGACGGTGATTCCAGAGGCGGTGCCGCACTTTCCATCAGGGCCGTCACGGGTTCTCCCATAATCTACGTAGGTATGGGAGAGAAGCTTTCGGATCTGGAGCAGTTTTATCCCGACCGCATGGCAGGCAGGATCCTTGGTATGGGAGATGTGCTTACCCTCATCGAAAAGGCCTCCGAAAACATGGAGATGGACGAGGACAAAGCCAAGGATCAGATGAAGCGCATGCAAAAGGGCAAGTTCGATTTTGAGGACTACCTGGAGAGCATGAATCAGATGCGCAAGATGGGCGGCCTTTCCAGCATCCTTTCCATGATGCCCGGATTCGGCCAGGCCGGGATGGGTGATATCGATTCCATGATAGATGAGAAAAAGATGGCCCAGACAGAAGCCATAGTTTTGTCCATGACAAAGAAGGAAAGACAGAATCCCGACCTTCTGAATCCTTCCCGTAAGCACAGGATAGCAAAGGGCGCCGGCGTGGATATAGCCGATGTGAACCGTCTGGTGAAGCAGTTTACCCAGGCCCAGAAGATGATGAAGCAGATGGGCGGCATGATGGGCGGCAAGAAAACACGGGGCTTCCCTTCTTTTGGCGGCATGGGCGGCATGGGCAACCCTTTCGGAGGGATGAAGTTCTGACCCTTATGTCATTCTGAGCGAAGCGAAGAATCCTGATAGAGTAGGCATATTTTAAAGAAAACCTTGGAAAGGGGTGTAAGTTTATGACTACAAACGAGAAAGAAATAAATAACTATCTTTTTGATCAGCTTGATCTTGTAGAAGAAGCTCTTAAGCTTGCACAGGAGGAAAATGCGACAAAGACGATAGAATATCTTGAAACCAGGAAAAAGAAGATTGAACGCAAGTTATATCAGCAGCCACCTCTGGTGAGCGGAAATTAACAGACCATGTTGTCCCTGTCAAGAAAAAATACTTGACAGGGGCTTTTTTATTTGGTAAGATGCTATCTGTTGCGTAAAGAAAAATTTGTGATAAGGAGAATTATCATGGCAGTAAAAATAAGACTTCGCAGAATGGGATACAAGAAGAATCCCCTGTACAGAGTAGTAGTAGCAGATTCCAGAAGCCCCAGGGACGGCCGTTTCATCGATGAGATCGGTACCTACAATCCCAACACGGATCCTTCCGAGTTCAAGATCGACGAGGAAAAGGCTAAGAAGTGGCTTGCAGACGGAGCACAGCCTACCGATGTCGTAGCTAAGCTGTTCAAGGTGGCAGGTATATAAATCACAGCAGGGCAGGAGTTTGTTCTTCATGCCAAAAGAGAGGTTTGATACATGAAAGAACTTGTTGAAGTAATGGCAAAAGCTCTCGTGGAACATCCGGAAGAGGTAGTGGTTACCGAGACCATGGACGGAGATACCACCCAGGTGGATCTTCAGGTAGCACCTTCCGATATGGGAAAGGTGATAGGTAAGCAGGGGCGCATCGCCAAGGCTATAAGAGCTGTGGTAAAGGCTGCCGCCACCAGAGATGACAAGAGAGTAAATGTGAGCATCATGCAGGAAGATGCCTGATATTTTCAGAAAGCTTTATCGGCCTCCGGAAGGATATCTTCCGGAGGTTTTGTTGTCGATTTAAAAAAATATGGATAAAAACAATCTCATCAGGATCGGCGTTATCACCACTCCCCACGGCATAAAAGGAGAGGTCAAGGTCTTCCCCACCACCGACGATCCCAAATATTTCAAAAAAATAAAGAAGGTATATCTGGACAGCAAAAAGGAGATCACGGAGCACGAGGTGGCCTCCGTTAAATTTTTTAAAAATCTCCTGATCCTTTCATTTAAGGACATAACCGACAGAAATACCGCCGAGCTCATGCGCAAATGGGATATCCTCATAGCAAAAGAGGATGCGAAAAAGCCGGGAAAGGATGAATACTTCATTTTTGACCTGATAGGAATGTGCGTTACGGATGCGGACAGCGGACAGAAGGTGGGTGAGCTGACCGATGTGCTCATGACAGGGGCAAACGATGTGTATGAGGTCACCTGCGATCCCGGATTTTTATATGAGGGACAAAAGCCAAAAAGCGAGAAATTCTATGCTCCTGCCATAAAGGAGTGTGTGCTGGCGGTGGATATGGAAAAACGGGAGATCAAAATGAATCTTATGAAAGGTCTGATCGAGGTATAATGGATTTTCATATTCTCACTCTGTTCCCCGAGATGGTGGAGCAGGGACTTTTTAACAGTATACTGAAAAGGGCAGCCACGAAGGACCTCATATCCGTAAATGCGGTCAATATACGTGACTATTCCGGCAATAAGCACGGCTCCGTGGATGACTATACCTATGGCGGCGGCGCTGGTATGCTGATGCAGTGCGCTCCGGTGTATGACGCTTATGAGTCACTGCAGCTTAAGGACAGGGAAAAGGCCAGGGTGATCTATGCAGATCCCAAAGGTGTCGTCTTTGACCAGAAGCTGGCAAAGGAACTGTCTGAAAGTGACGAGCTGGTCTTTGTCTGCGGGCATTACGAGGGGATCGACCAGAGAGTCATAGATGAGATAGTGACGGACCGTATTTCCATAGGCGATTATATCCTGACCGGAGGCGAGCTGCCGGTGATGGTGATGATCGACGCCATAGCCCGTCTGATACCCGGGGTGCTGGGCAATGATGAATCCCCGGAGGATGAGAGTTTTTCAGGGGATCTGCTGGAGTATCCGCAGTACACACGGCCTGAAATCTGGCATGATAAGGAAGTGCCTTCCGTTCTTTTGTCGGGAGATCATAAGAAGATAGAAGAGTGGAGACTTTTTGAAGCTATAAAGGAGACCAGGCGTCACCGTCCCGACCTTTATGCAAAATATAAAGAGCAGATCCTTGCAGAGGAAAAGGATCTGAAACCCAAGCGCAGGGTGGTGACAAATTTTATTCACGAATTGGAAACTGATGACTGAGAGGTGGCCTTGACCGCTTTTCTGATCTTCAGCATATCCACCGGCGTACAGCTTATCTTTTTTCCGTCTGACATGATCACCCCCAGGGTGGTCATTTCTTTTATGTGATGTGTGTTTATGATATACTTTTTCCCCAGCCTGACCACATGCTTTTCCTTTTTCATGTAATCAGCGGTGACAGGCAGGTCCTCCAGGGTATGGGCCATCCGGTCATCGGTCATGTAAACGTCTGTGTAAGGCGCATCCGCTATGGCGTATAATATCTCGTCTATATGTACATACCAGGTCTCATCTTTGCCCCTGATCTCATAATGTGAGGGAAGGGCTCTCTTTTTTTCCATGGCAGTATCGATGAGGGTTTTGATAAAGGAACTGACCACAGGCTTGTGATAAAGGGTGACCCCGGGGATATTACAATAGGCCGGCATGTCCACTTCTTCGCGGAAGAGCAGGGCTATGGGGGCGTCCTTTACGCCGGCATCTCTGATGCGGCCGGCCAGATTCAGATTTGTCTTATAGCTGTAGGGATCCTCCTTTTCGGAGGCATCCACTATGAAAAGGTCAAATTTCATGGGGGAGATGAGCATGGAATCTATGCTTCCGAAGGTCTCGCAGGACAACAGTTCTCCCCTGTGCTTGCGGATATCGGTCTCTTTGGCGAATATCCGCTCCAGCTGCCGGCGGTCGCCGGGATGAATGTCAAAAACTGCTGCGTTAAAGGTCATTTTTCCCTCCCCGAATAAAAAACGACAATGACGGTCTATATGATGGACAGCGTGAAAGGCGATCTGAACATGAACCAGAGCAATATGCCTATCTGGATCAGAAGTATCAGAGGCATGCCTATCAGAAAGGACAGATGCTTTGTCTTGTGATGAAAGAAAAACATGCCGATGAGCGAACCCACGCTGCCTCCAAGGATGGCAGCCGCAAAAAGATCTGCCTCCGGTATGCGCCAGGCCATGTTCCTGGCTCTGTGCTTATCGATCCCCATGAGTGTAAAGCCCGTCAGATTTATAAGCAGCATATATACCGCTGCAATGATGTATAAGGTGGTGGATAATTTCATTTACGTGTAAAAACCTTTCAAAGCCCTGTCTTTTGTAATGATACCATATTTTCCGTTTTTTACAAACCTACTTTTTATAAAGGCTTATTTATGATATAATGGTTCTGTGCGCACAGGCGCGTGAATTTCGGACGGATGATATATGAATACCTGGACCAGCGTGATACTCCTTATCATAGGAGTCATAAATATGTCGGTTGGAGTGATAGCCCTTTCCGACAATGATAAAAAGAATTCAATAAACCGCACTTTCTTCGGGATGTGTCTGACTGCCACCATCTGGTGTGTCGGATATGCCTTCATGTATGTGGCCCAAAGCGACATCGCCGCGTATATTTTCAGGGCTATGGCTTTGCTGGGCGTCTTTGTATGCTGTTTCCTGATCATGACCTTTGTACAGATCATAAGCGGCGTGAGATTCAAGTACCAGAAGGGCTTTAATGCATACATGATATCCCTGGGCTTTATCAGTCTTATCCTGGTGGCCATGCCCCAGAGCGTCACCTTTGTGGAGACCCCTTACGGCAGATCATATGTAGCCAATCCCTGGATCGGCAGATATGTGCAGTATTTTTATCTGTGCTCCCTCATTGTAGCCTGTTCCAACGTGGGTCTTAAGCTCAAGCAAAAAGCCGACTACACCAGGGAGAGGATGATCGCCAGGGTTATAATCATCAATACACTGATCATTTCCGTGGGGGCTGTTTTTGATGCGGTCATACCCCTGTTCGGCCTGACTGCCTTTCCCTCCTCCGCCATATCCACCCTCTTTTTTGTACAGCTGTATTATCGTATGCTGAAGCAGTACAATTCCACTGTGCTGGCTACTTCCGGCTCATCGAAGTACATATTCAGGACCATCGCCAATCCCGTGGTCATCCTGAATGAAAAAATGTGCATAATGGATTTTAACGAAAACGCCTGCACCTATCTGAACATCAGTGGGGACAAGCTCAAGGGCGCATCCATCAAGGACTGTCTCACCTATCTCAATGAGAATGAGGAAGAGCACATCTTCACCGATATCTATAATCTTTCCGACAGGATCGAAGTTCCCGCAAAGATAAAAAAGACGGGCTTTATCTGTGACATAGTCATGTCTCCCGTTTTTGACGATTATAATGATCCCCTGTGTCTCATCTGTATCATGAACGATAAGACCAGCACCGAGATATTGAGGGCTGAGGCAGATTATCACGCCCATAGGAGCGAGGTTTATTCACATGCCAAAAAATCCTTCCTTAAGCGTATCAGGGATGATATGAGGACACCGGTGCTGGACACCATTATGTATATCAATTCTTTAAAGAGTGATATCCTCTATGCCGGTAATCCGGAAAGGGCTAATGAGGCCGAGGAGATCCGTCAGAAAAATATACATATGCTGGAGACCATAGACGAGCTTCTGGATATAGCAAAGTTCGAATCGGATGATTTTGTCATCACGGAAAAGCCCTTCGATCTGGAAGGCCTGCTGATCGACATCGTAAGCGAGATGAGCGACAGAGTGGACGAGAACAGACAGAAATTCCTGACCAGCATATCCACGGGCATCCCGAAGGAACTGACGGGGGACAGTGTCAGGCTGAAGCAGATCCTGACCATCATCCTTCTGAACGCTATCAGATACACTCCCGAGGGTTATATCACACTCACCCTCAAGAGCGTGCAGGAGTTCGGTGAGGTCACTTTGAATTTCACCATTTCGGATACGGGCCGCGGTATGAGACAGCAGGATATGGACTATATCTTCGGCGTGGAAGGCGATGAGGATTCCGGGGCGGGAACCGGTCTGTCCCTGGCTCTTTGTTCAAAACTGATAAAAATGATGGGAGGAGAGATAAAGCTTCAGAGTACCCTGGGAAGCGGTACCACCTTCCTGTTCAGCGTAAAGATGCAGGCTGACTCCGAGATGTCCATAGTACCTTACGGAGATTATAAACAGAATGTGCTCATCATAATGGATGATGTGCGAAAAGCACAGACCATGGAAAACGTATTAAAGGAAATGGGCCTCCACTGTGAGTCCATGGTAAAGGATAAGGTTGAAAGCATGAATTTCGTGGCGGACGACGATGTGGATATCGTCATAGTGGCCGCCGACATCCTGAACAAGATGAGGGCTTATCTGAACCATTCCTACAGATTCGCCAGGCTCATCCCCGTATATTCCTACAAGGCGTATAAGCGGCTGGAGAGCGGCAGCGAAGGCATCTGCGGCAATCTGTTGTTCTCGCAGATCGGTGCTGTACTGAATACGACCGAGTAAAATGAGTTCACGGCCAATGTCCTTCTGAGCGAAGCGCCGCATTGTCATTCTAAGCGAAGCGCCGCATTGTCATTCTGAGCGAAGCGCCGCGTGTCATTCTGAGCGAAGCGAAGAATCTTGATAGAGTACAACTTAGCATAAAATATAATCCAAAAAAATGAGGAGGAAAACAAAATGAGGGAAAAAGCAAAACTAAAAAAGAGCCTGTCAGTCCTTTTATGTCTGGCCATGTGCGTCAGCATGCTGATGCCAGTATCTGCAGCGCAAAAGGAGCCCGAGGCGGAAGCCTTCGTGGAAGAAAAGCTGGCAGAGGATGCCATCGACGCCTATGGCAGTGAGGCGGACAGCGAGATCGCGGAGCAGGCTGAGGCTGAGTCCGACGATAGTGAGACCGCGACCGGATCTGAAGAGACGGAGGTCGTATATTTCGATGGCTCCGACGGCATACTTCAGGCCGGCGGCCTGAACAAGCCTGTATCTGCCGGTGACGGCGAAGAGGTGCTGGGCGCCGATGAGGATGCCTTTGAGCTGGGTTTTGCCGCTGTGGGAAGAGCAATTGATAACTGGAATGGAACGGCTAAAACCATAACAGTGGATCTCAAGGGATATAACATACCTGAGAATAAAGGGCATGAGTTCTGGGAGGGAGCTGTAAACAGGAATCCCAAGGGCTTTTTCCTCAGCAGTCAGTGTGGGATATACTCCGATGAAGATTATCTCACCAAAATAGAAATGCACGTTTTGGATGGCTTTGACAAGGCCAGCGTAGAGGCCTTTGATAAAAAGGTACACGAGGTAATGGCAGGGGTTGATCCTGAATGGACGGATGTTCAGAAGGTGCTTTATATCCATGATCATCTGGTGACCAATATAGATTATGAAAGATATGATCTGTATCCCCCGGATGGAGAAGGAAAAAAGGAACCAAAGTACTATTCCGCCTATGATGCTCTGGTGAGGGGAGAGTGCGTATGCCAGGGCTACAGTCTGGCCTTTGAATATCTCATTAACAAGCTGGGTAAGGATTTTGACTGTGATGTCATCACCAGTAACGGACTGAATCATGCCTGGAACGTGATCACCGTTCATGGGAAGAAGTACTATGTGGATTGCACCTGGGATGATCCCATCGGTTGTTATAAGTACTTCTGCAGATATGAGAATTTCCTCAAGAGCAGGGCTGTGTTCTCAGGCACATCGGGTCCAGAAGGATCCCATGGTGATGCTACGGACTGGGTGGACAGCTATGGTCATGCCGTATATTCCATGGCAACAGGAAATGAATTTGATGATGGTGAAGAGGGCGATGACGTTATTTGGAAGGATATGACATGTCATATCCCCATGGAAGAGAATATGGCATATTACCTGACCTCGACCCATAATGCAAGCTATGTACATACCATAAACATCATGAGTTATGATTTTGCAACCGGTACATCATCATCACTTCCGATCCGTACATTTACGAGCCAGTGGAAGGATTGGGGGACTTCATATGTGACATCCGGCGTTTATACGGGACTTGAACTGCTGGGAGATTATCTCATCGCCACGGGGGCAGACAGTATCTATGCCTATAACCTTTATAATCCGGCAAATGATTCCGTTCCTGTAAATGGTTTTACCGGTAAATGCATATATTTCTGCAAGCTCAAAGGAAAAAATCTGGAATATCAGACGGGTACCACTTTTGAACATGATGAAGCTACGGTCACTGACGAAGAACTCGATCTTAGTAACCTCGATACCAGAGAGGACCAGACCGGCTTTGCCGTAGATCCGGCTGAAAAGGAAGTTAAGTTTAATTCAGGTGATTTTAAGATAAAAGCCGTAAATGCAAAGACTCCCGTGACCTATAGCAGTAACGATGAAACGGTGGCTACAGTGGCGGCAGACGGCACGGTACAAATAAAGGGCGTGGGCGAGACCCTGCTGGTGGCTTCGGCTGAGGAATCCGAGTCTTATCGTAAGGCAAAGGCTGTCTGCGAACTGAAGGTGACAAAGGGAACTGCCTCCGTGTCAAATAAGGAAACCGAGCTTTATTATGATAAACCCAACACGGTTTCCGAGAATCTGGCTGCCCTTATGCCCAAGGATGCGGGAAAGATAACCGCCAGACTGACAAAGATCGCACGTGATGCGGATACTGTTTTTGTACAGGATCCGGTAATAAACAATAATGTACTTATGTTTGAGACCAAGGCTTCTGAAGTGGAACTGGCAAATACCGAATTATCGGTAAAGATCTTAAGTGACAATTATTCCGATGTAACGGTAGATTTAACATACAAATATGTAAAGAGCACTAAAGATGAGCCCGGGACCGATCCTGAACCCAAGCCTGAACCCGAGCCCGAGCCGGTTCCCGTGGATCCTCTTTTCCATGAGACTTTTTCACCCAATGTAAAGGATGATGCAGGGAAAAACATTGTTATTTCCGTGGACTGGTCAAAGTCGGTTCCTTATAATGCAAAGAAGCATGCGGATAAGAGTGCCAAGGCTAAAAAGAATCTGGATCAGGATGTGGTCATCATCCTGAACGATTCGATATCCGACTGTGCCGTTCCCGTATTCAAATTCAAATACAATAAGAATATGTCGGAGACCGCTTCGCCGGAAAAAAAGCCCTGCTTCACCCTGAGCTATAAGGCAAAGCCCGGAGTGCCAAAGGAAAAGAAGGCTTTCATAAAGGCCCTGAACAAGGACCTTAAATACAGAACGCCCTTCCGGTTTGAGATCACAAAGGCTGTCCTGGATGATTACAAGATCCTGGAGCCTGTAAAGTTCAATCTGGAAAAACAGTCAGTGTCCAAGCTCACCATCACCAACGGAAAGGACACGCTGAAGCTTAAGAAGAAGGACTTTAAGGCTGAATTCACCGCTGACGGCTATATCATCTTTACAGGCGTAGGCAGCTATACCGGCACGCTCAAATACAAGATCCCGGGTATGATCCTGTAGAGAAAGGGACGTGCAGACCATCAAACAGGCGCCCCGGAGTATAACGGGTCAGAGGCAGAGTTTGTGAAGTTATTGTTTTGTCAAAAAAGTGTAAAGAATAACCAAAAACAGCCTGCCTAATTCTATTTGAAGTCATACAAAATATAGTGTAAAATCATCACCGTGCGCAATTCTTTGTGTTGTGCACGGTGTTTTTTTCTTTATATCAAATTTTTTGGAAAAGAGGTTAGTAATGAAGAGAAGAAGTTTGAAAAAAACAATGAGTTTGTTCCTGGCTCTGACCATGGTGCTTTCACCCGTGCAGTCCTTCACTGCGTTCGCGTCGGAGGAGGCCGTGGACATCGCCGCTTCAGAAGAAGCGGTGGAGATTTCCGCAGCTGAAGAAAGCTATGATGAGAACATGTCGTCATTGACAGAGTCTGAGCAGGAAGCTGACAGTGAAGTATACTACGAGGAAGGACAGGAGTCCGAAACCGTCGAGATCAGCGGCGTGGAAGAGGATGTGAACGAGGAAGAAGCATCGGAAACAGAGGTAAAGGAAGAGAGAGAAGAACTCTCTTCAGAGGATAGCAGTACCGATGAGTCCGTATTGGGCGATGGTGAGCTGAATATATCGGAAAGCGCTGGATATCAGAACGGAGCGTATGCCATTTTTAACTCCGTAGCAGGAGCTGCCGGTTATAAGGCATACGTTAAAGGCGCATCCGATCCTTCATGGACCCAGTTGGACGATCCGCTTATCAGACAGTATCCCACATACTGGCGTGTGGATGCCATGGGTCTTGCGCAGGGAAGCTATAATATCAGGGTGGATGCTCTGGCTGATGACAAGGAGACAGTCATTGCCACCATTACTTCACCTGTGCTGACTGTCATATCTCATGACAGAAGCGGCTTTGCATTTACTTCATCCGTGACTCCCGGTGCCTATAATATGGACGGTACCCTGAAGGACGGAGCCTTTGTGGTATATGCTGATGATACTAATTTCAATACTGTTACTCTTGATGTTTTGGATAAGGATGGAAAAACAGTAACACTTACCGGTGTTCAGAACATTATAGGAGAGAGTGGCTACTGTAAACTGGCACAGTACAATAATAACAGACCTGTGGATATACGTGTGATAGGTTTGGTTAAGAGCTCCTCGGGTTTTCCCCAGTCTGCCTGGGGACAGAATGCTGAGGGTTTATGCATAAAGGGCAATATGAAGTATAATCTTGGTTATACGATAGAAGGTGTCGGTGATGATGCGGCCTTTTACGGATTCGGTATTTTCTGCAGAGAGACAAGATATGTGGAGATCGCAAACCTTGGATTGTTCTTTTTCGCCGATGATGGCGTTTCTCTTGATACGCATAACGAATACACCTGGGTCCACAATATGGACATTTTTTACGGTAAGACAGGCTCCGACGCAGATCAGGCAAAGGGAGACGGATCTCTGGATGTAAAAAATGATTCAAAGTTTAACACCTACAGCTATAATCATTTCTGGGATTCCGGAAAAGCTTCTCTTTGCGGAATGAAGTCTGAACACGGATCAAACTTTATCACATATCATCATAACTGGTTTGATCATTCTGACTCCCGTCATCCCAGGGTTCGTACCATGTCAGTTCATGTATATAACAACTTTTATGACGGCAATGCAAAATACGGTGTGGGTGCGGCTTACGAATCGGATGTTTTTGTCGAGAATAACTATTTCAGGAATTGTAAATATCCCATGCTCCAGTCCCTTCAGGGAACTGATATCTACGGCGATGATGATTCGAGAAAAATAGTAAAGGCCGGCGGTACTTTCTCGGGTGAAAATACCGGTATGATCAAGGCTTATAATAATAAATTCGAGGGAAATAATATAACTTTTATCCCTTATGCAGGTGAGAACTATATCCATAAGGGAGTTTTGAAGCCCTATGACCTTTCGGGTGCTGAATCCACAGAGCATTTTGATGCCTGGGTGGCAAACAAGAGGGATGATCGTGTGCCCGATTTTGTAAAAGGTATTGCAGGCGGTCAGTCCTATAACAATTTTGATACAACAGAGGAGCTGGGGGTCGATGAGGAAGCGATAGATGATCCTGAGGATGTACCTTCAAAGGTTATGGCCCTTGCAGGAAGAGTAAACGGCGGTGATTTTAAATATGTCTTCCCGGCTGAAGCAGACAGCTCTTCTGAGCTTGATAGTGATCTTAGGTTAAAGGTGGAAGGATACAAGACTACTCTTAAGAGCATCGGAGGTTTTTCCGGTACCGTGATCCCTGCAAATATGAGACAGGATAACCCTGTGCAGAATGATCCCAAATATGAGACTACGGTGGTCGACAGATATTCAGGCGGTAGTGCTCATGCAACGGTGGATCCCGAGATCAGTTCGGGAAAGGAAGTTAAGGTATATACGGAGATATCTTCCTTTAACGCTACAGATTTTCTTGCCTTCTGTGGTATTCCGGCGGCCCCTGAATCAGGAGCGGATCTTGTAAAGGACGGCAGCAGCGACATATCCTATGGTACTGATTATCGCGTATATAAAGGACGTTCTGTCGGGAAAAAGATAGACCGTATCGCGCTTAACAAGACTGACGGCACGTTTATGATAAAGAATGTGCCTGCAGAGGGAAGTATAAGGGTTACGATCGCATCTGACTCGGCAGATAGTACTGCTATGGCGGCTTTATATGATGAAGGTGATCACATGCAGGGAGAGGTGATCGCTACTTCTTCCACAGGTGGATATACCGCATCCTTTGATGAACTGTCCGCCGGGGATTATACCCTTAAATATGCAGGAGATGCACAGGTTCGTATTCTTTCAGCATCTATCTGCACTGTAGAGGTATTAAAGGATGATAATAGCGGCGAGCCCGTTGTGGATGATAATGATTATACCCTCACTTTGTATTCCGAAAACGGTATAGAGGTAACCGGCCTGGATGCCGTTTATAAAAAGGGTGCCACAGTGGGCTTTACGGCAGCAGCAGCCGATGGCTCCGACCTGGTGATCCAGGCGCTCAGGGCTTCGGGCTCATATGTCACGGTTACCAGCCTTGGTGCAGGAAGCTATTCCATGAAGATGCCTGCATCAAATGTGACCCTTTTGATCAAAAAAGTGGTGGAGATAATAGAGGATCCTACTGTATATTATACTGCTTCATTCTGCATAGGTGATAATGAAAGCAGTGTTCAGGTTGAGGAAGGATGTTTTATCCCTCTTGAGGTTATACCCGATACAAGTACATACCCCGGGTTTGTCTGCTGGTCAGTGAAAAAGGACGGTTCACAGATGGCTGATCCATCTTTGTGGAAGGTTAATGAGGATGTGACATTCTATGCGGTGGTTGATTCGGAAGATGCCGATGTGGATTACAGCTTCGTCACCAGCAATTTCCTGGCATCCATAAATGCTTTCTCCGGACAGGAGCCTTTTGGTGAGGTGAAAAGCGGAAAGAGCGATCAGCTGAAAAGTGCTTTTACAGCTACTGCGGATAATGGATATAATCCCTATTCCTATGCAGGCTTTACTCTGAACAACTGGGGTATTCCCGGTTCGAATTCAGGTACCATCAAACTTATAAAGGATACAGGCTATGTAACCTTTAATGCTCCTGCAGCATCTACATTTACTGTAACCGCAGGTAATCAAGGTGATAACCTTTTCTCATATTTTAAGCTTACCGATAAAAACGGGAATGAATATATCAGTAATGAAAGTGAGGATAACTGTATCACAAAGAAAGCCGGTGGAATAACAAAGTCAGGCACTTTGACCTTTAAACTGGCTGTGGAGGGTGAATATACCCTGGCTTATGACAAGGAGAAGACAACGGCAAAAGGAGATAAAGCTTCGGAGATCAGGCTGTATAAGATGACTCTGGAGGGTACTTATGACAGGGAGGCTGATCCTTATCATACAGTTACTTTTGTGGATGATCAGGGGACAGTATTATCTTCTGTTGAGATAGAGCATGGAGATTATCTGAACGAAGATGATATCCCCGCCCTTTCGCTTAAATCCAATGAAAAGCTGCTCTGCTGGTCTTCTTCCAGAAGTGAGTCGGATGCTGTTTCGATAGAAGACATGACCTCCTCCAATGTATTAGAGGATATCACCTATTGTGCCATCGTAGAGGCTGAATCCGAGAATACACATAGGGTTGTATTCAACATTTCCGGAAATAAAGTGATAAAGGATATCCCTGATGGTAAATTGCTGTCGGAATATGAGCCTTCAGTGACTGCCCCTGTAGGACAGGAACTCCTGGGCTGGAGCCAGACCTCTGCCACAGATGACACATATGTGGTTCTTTCTACTATGAAGGTTACCGGGCCGCTTACGCTGTATGCAGTATTCGGTGAGGATTTTGCCAAAGCATATATTTATGACTGGACAAGTACAGCAGGTACATATGCAAATAATACCCTTGTATATAATGCGTCAACAAAAGAACAGATTGGAAATAGTGGTGTAACATTTTTTACAGGAACAGGTAATATAAGTAGTGTTAGTAAGAAAAAATCCGGAGCATGTCCTTTTAATAATGTTTCATATGGAAGTGCTGATTCAAGTGTAACTTCACTTAAGTTTTCAAGTGATACTGATAATATTTCATTTACTTCACCGGTTGATAATTGCGTTGTATATGTAATGCTTGGTGAAAACAAAACATTAAAACTTGATTCAGGCAGTGCAGTAAGTGGTTCAAGCAATGTTGTTACATTTAATAATGTATCCAAGGGTGATCATATAATAAAGAGGGGAAGCGGACAGCCGCTAGTTTTGGCCATCTGCCTCGTAGAACCCACCGGTTCAGACTCCGTAAAGGTTACGGTCAGTGAGAATAGTTTTGTGAATACATCCCTTCTGTCCGGTTCCTATTCCAAGTCTGATGACCTTGGCTTTACCGCACTTCCTGTGTCAGGTCATGAGATCACCGGCGTAAAGGTTATAAAGAATGCAGATTCATCTGAAATAACCGGCCTTTTTGAGGACAGAAGCGCTGAAGATGTTATAAATGGTGTTTATACTATCCCTTCAACTGCTCTGACAGGAGATATTACTGTCGCTTTTGAAACACAGGTGGATACTTCTGTTAAGTCAAAGCTGGATGTACAGACTTATGGCGTGAGGGTAACAGGAAACCTGGCGGCAGGAAAGTATAAGAGCAAAACTACCTTATCCTTCAACGCTTTGCCCCTGGCCGGATATGAAGATGTTACGGTAAATGTGCAGAAACAGTCAGACGATGATGATGTGACAGTACAGTGCCTTAAGGTTGTTCCAAACGGATATGAGCTGACAATTCCTGAGTATGATATATCGACTACCGTAAGCGCTTCAAAGATTCCTGTGACAGGGATCGTACTTAAGGAAAATGGCGAGTTTGTGCCCGATACAGGTCTTGTTATGCCCACCGGAGATGTGAGGGCGCTGACCGCAGGAATATTACCCCAGGGGGCTGTCGGAAATGTGACCTGGAGTGT
>JAEEZH010000011.1 GCA_016288495.1 Lachnospiraceae bacterium | reverse complement strand
TGGCTCAGGACTCCCGATGATATGACCAGCTGGGAATTCTTTGATATGCTCCTTCAAAAGGCAAATGTGGTGGGTACGCCGGGATCCGGCTTCGGACCTGCCGGAGAGCATTATTTCAGACTGACTGCTTTTGGTGACAGAAACGCCACGGTGGAGGCTATAGAACGTATCAAAAAACTGTGATGACGTTGTATAAAAGGAAAATCATATATGTATTGCTCATTGTGTCTTTTTCGCTGCTGCTGGCCGGCTGCGGTCATGTGAAGAGCGCCAAAAAGCTGATCAGGGAGGCCAAAAGGGCACATGGGGCCTGTGATGTGGTTTCAAAGGAGGAAAGTAAGGAATGTACCGAGGTCAGACTGAGGGATAAGCTTCAGGGCTTTGAGTACTCCATGGTCAGCAGTATGCAGGATATCGTCATAGACGGTTCCTCCTTTGGCTCCCTTCCGAATACGTATGATTCCTTTGAAAGCAGCCTCAACACTTTTGTCAAAGAGAGTGCAAAGGAAAAGCTTGATGAGATAAGCGAAAATTACGGCGCCACCTATGACGAAATGTATGTGGATGAGGTGATAATGTGTTACACCCTGAAAAACGGCATGCCGGACAGTAACGCTGTATGCATAGCCCAGGAGGCGGCAGCGGCTCTTCAGGAATATAATGTCGGGGGACGTCTGGACGGCAGGGCGGTTTATGTGGATCATGACGCCGCATGGGTTAAGGAAAAAAGCGAAAAAAATAAGGAAAAAGGCCGGGAAGACGATCAGGTTCAGGAACCGTATGTGTGGACTCCGGACCGGCACATAGGAAGCGCGCTGCTCCCCGATTGCACCTTCAGGGATCCTGAAAAAGAGAAGGAGGATTATTACCTTGAAATGGCCAGGATGAAGGACAGTAAGGCTGTCTATCTGCGCAAGGAAAAGAAATCCCTTAAGGAACTGGGACTCAGTGTTATGGATGTCACTCCCGAATATGGGTCCGAGGGGCCCAAAAAAGATACGGATAAGGTGACGGTATACTATTTTGAGGCAGGGGGACAGGAGTTTTACATCTGTGATGTGCTGTATTACGACAGCTCCGGCTGGGTTACGGATTACAAGGATCCGGATTCGGAGAAGTACCTTCCTGTTTTTTTGAAAAATAATGGACTATGACCGGGGATTGGAGTAAAATGAACCGGGTAGCCCATCAATCAGAAAAGGAGATATGAAATGAGCGGATTTTTCGGAGTAGCATCTAAGGAAAGCTGTACCTTTGATCTGTTTTTCGGTACGGATTATCATTCCCATCTGGGGACCAGAAGGGCGGGAATGGCCGTATTCGATGAGAAAGAAGGTTTTACAAAATCGATACACAATATTGAGAATACGCCTTTCAGGACCAAATTTGACGGCGAAGTGAAGGACCTTGTGGGAAACATGGGCATAGGCTGCATATCCGATTATGAGGCCCAGCCTATCCTGGTGCGGTCCCATCACGGCACGTTTGCCATTACCACTGTCGGTATTATAAACAATTCGGACAAGCTGGTATCGGAGATCGTGGATGACGGGACGCATTTCTTTGAGATGCAGCACGGTGAGATAAACTCTACGGAGCTGGTGGCGGCCCTTATCAACCGAAAGGCGAACCTGATAGAAGGCATACAGTACGCCCTGGAGGTGATAGAGGGCTCACTGTCCATGCTGATCCTGACGCCTAAGGGGATATACGCAGCCAGAGACAGGCTGGGCAGGACTCCCGTGATCCTGGGCAAAAAGGAGGGGGCACGCTGCGTCTGCTTTGAGAGTTATTCATACCTGAATCTGGGATATCAGAATGACAGGGAACTGGGTCCCGGCGAGATAGTGGTTTTTGACGCGGACAGTGTGAAGACGCTGGTTCAGCCCGGCAAAAATATGAAGATCTGTACCTTCCTGTGGGTATACTACGGATACCCTTCGGCGGTATATGAAAATGTAAATGTGGAACAGATGCGCTATCGGTGCGGCGCCAACATGGCAAAGCGCGACAATGTGGAAGCAGATGTGGTGGCCGGCGTTCCCGATTCCGGTACGGCTCATGCGGTGGGTTATGCAAACGAATCAGGGATACCTTTTTCCAGGCCTTTTATCAAGTATACGCCTACCTGGCCCCGCAGCTTCATGCCCACCATGCAGTCAAAGCGCAATCTTATAGCCCATATGAAGATTTTGCCCGTACATGCGCTGATAGACGGGAAAAAGCTGCTGCTCATAGACGATTCCATAGTCAGGGGTACCCAGCTGAGGGAGACCACGGAATTCCTGTACGAGAGTGGGGCAAAGGAGGTCCATATCCGTCCTGCCTGTCCGCCCCTTCTCTTTGGATGCAAGTATCTGAATTTCTCCAGGTCCAGTTCGGAGATGGATCTGATCACCAGGAATGTGATCAAGGAGCTGGAGGGCGATGATGTATCCCCTGAGGTGCTTCAGGAATATGCGGATCCCGATTCCGAGAAGTATGAGAAAATGGTGGAGGGTATCAGGGAAAAGCTGAACTTTACCACCCTTCGTTTCAACAGATTGGACGATATGCTGGATGCAGTGGGGCTTCCCCATGAGAATCTGTGTACATATTGCTGGGACGGCAAGGAGTAGACTTGGCAGTACAGCTGCTGTCATCCTGAGCGAAGCGAAGGATCTTTAAATAGAGAGGTATGATATGGGGGACAGGGAAAAAATGAGCCTTGAACAGTTTCTGGTGCGTGAAGGTCTTCTTACTCAGGAGCAGGCGGACCTTGTAAAGGCCGAAGTCGATGAAGGCAGCGGCAGGACCTTTGAAGCTCTCCTTCCGGAGAAGGGTCTTCTGACAGAAAAGAAGATCGCATGGGCAAAGGCCTATATAAATGATGTGGGTTTCTGTGATGTGGATGAGGCTGCTTTTGATGAGCAGCTGCTTCAGCTGATCACAGGAGACGTGGCAGCCAGGTACTGCTGCCTGCCCCTTCAGTATGATGTTGATGATGAGGGTTCACGGCTGCTCGTCATGGTCACGGATGATCCCGACGATCATGAGGCTTCTGAAGCCCTGCGTACGGCGACGGGTTATCATGTCAGATTTATCATGAGTGCACGTTCAGCCATCCTCCGCAAGATAAAGGAGTTGTATAAAATGGAAGAGTCAAAAGAAGCATCAAGGGAAATCCCCATAACCGATATCGAATCCATCTATATAGGTCAGACAGAGAATGCGAAGGCGGGGACCGGATGTACGGTCTTTATCTCCGAAAAGGGCATGCCGGCGGGCCTGGATGTACGGGGCGGCGGCCCTGCTTCCAGGGAGAGTGAGCTGTTAAAGCCTCTTTCCGCAGCAGGCTTTGTCCATGGAATAGTCCTGGCAGGAGGCAGCGCTTTCGGCCTTGGCTGTGCCAACGGGGTGATGCAGTATCTGGAAGAGAAGGGAATAGGCTTTGATACAGGATTTGCTTTGGTGCCCCTGGTGGCCCAGTCCGATCTGTATGATCTGTCCGTGGGTGATGCCGGTGTGAGACCCGACGCAAAGATGGGTTATGAAGCGGCGCGCCTTGCCATGGAGGACGGAAACTATAAGGATGGTAATTTCGGTGCAGGCTGCGGAGCCACAGTGGGCAAGATAGGCGGCATGGACACCTGTATGAAGACCGGAATAGGAAGCTATGCCCTGCAGGTGGGTGAGCTCAAGGTGGGAGCTGTGGTGGCTCTCAACGCACTGGGAGATGTGTATGATCACAGGACAGGAAAGAAGCTGGCGGGATTTTTGACCGAGGATAAGAAGGGCTTCAGGGATACTGTGGAGTTCATGGCTCAGAGCATAGCCGTAAAGGAAAACAAATTTACCGGCAATACGACCCTCGGTGTGGTGATAACAAATGCGGCCTTCACCAAGCCTCAGCTTTGCAAGATAGCGGGGATGGCACATGACGGTTTTGCCAGGTCCATAAGACCCGTGCATACCAGTGCCGACGGAGACAGCATCTACGCTGTTTCCACGGGGAATGTGCAGGCAGACCAGGATCTCGTGGGAATACTGGCTGCGGATGTGATGAGCGAAGCGATCAAACGAGCTGTTTTTGGCGCCGAAAGCGCATACGGCTTTGTCAGCGCAAAAGAGCTGGGTTTCAAAGACTGAATTATCATTTCATCTTCTCAGATACTCGGATGAGAGAGGAAATTCAAAATAAGTGTCCGGATAGGGTTCATTATCCAGAGTGAAATGCCACCATTCGCATTCCAATGGTCTGAATCCGTTCCGGACCATTGTTTTTTGCAGGATCATCCTGTTTTCATACTGGCCGTCGGTCACGGTCCTGCAGTCGAGATGGGACACCTCGCTAAAGAGGTCAAAGGGGCTTCCCATATCCAGTTCCTTCCCGCTTTTCATATCTATCAGTGTCAGATCCACGGTGCTTCCGCGGCTGTGGCTGGACAGTTTGGCTATGTAGCCCTTCATGAACAGTTCCTGCTTTTCCAGATCCGGATAAAAATATGGCTTCATCCTGATGTCCCGGTCCTCGATACCCCACAGTACAAAGTGTCTCACCGCACAGGCGGGACGGTAGGAATCAAAGATCTTGAGGCGATATCCCTGAACCATCATTTCATTACTCACTGCTTTCAGCGCCCTGGCAGCTTCCTTTGTAAGGATGGAGCAGGGCTCCTCGTAGCCGTCTATCCTGTCTCCCACAAAATTATAGGTGGAAAAATAGCGTATCTCCTGGACTATGCCCGGGATCACATCGGAAAGAAGCACAAAGCCGGAGCTGTCTTTTGTAATATCTGTATTATTCATGATCAAGTCCCTTTCGGAAAGGTGTTTTATCCTTGAGCCATGATATCATAAAATGCGGGATATGTCACTTTGGAAAGGCTTTTTTACAGGCGAAAAATATGGTATAATACGCGAGGATCCGGCTATGATCTGTCATTCTGAGCGAAGCGAAGAATCTTGATAGTGTAAGTAAAGAAAAAGATCAGGAGGAATAAAAAACTATGAAAAAGATCGCAGTGGTCTTCCCCGGAGTGGGATATACAAAAGACAGACCTTTGCTTTATTACGCCGGTAAGCTGGCGGTGGCAAACGGGTATGAACTGATACATTTGGATTTTTCCGATACAAAGTGGACCAAGGATAACCTGAAGAACAGGGATTTTATGCTCAATACCGTCTATAACTGTATTTCGCGTGCGAAGGAGACGATCAAAGCTTCGGGAGATCTGTCCGGTGCCGATCTTTTGTTCATTTCAAAGAGCATAGGGACGGTGGTATCTGCGGCTACGGCCCATGAGCTGGATACGGAGGTGAAGCAGATATACTTTTCGCCTCTTGAGTATATAGACGGTTTCATGGTGGATGAGAAGGCGGTGCTCTTTTACGGCGATGCGGATCCCTATGCCGATCATATGAAGATCGAGGAGATCGCAGGGAAAAGGGCTTTTGAGGCTCACTGCATAAGCGGCGGCAATCATTCGCTGGAAACGGGAGATATACAAAAGGATATAGAAAACCTGGGCTTTATGATGAAGCGCGTCGGGGAGATAATACAGGGGGATTGAAATGCTGTCGGATAAGCCCGGAAAATACCGGAATAAATATGTTGCGGATTATTGCGTCTTTGACCTGGAGACCACCGGGATCTCCTGCAGAAATGATGAGGTGGTGGAGATATCTGCCGTAAAGGTCATAGGCGGGAAAAATACGGAAGAATATACTACCCTGGTAAATCCGGGAATGCCCATACCCTTTCAGGCTACGGCGGTGAACGGTATCACTGACGACATGGTGGCGGATGCACCGGATTTTGAGACCGCCTTTAAGGGTTTTCTGGATTTCGCCGGAGATCTGGTGCTGGTAGGCCACAATATACACAGCTTTGACATGAAGTTCCTCTATCGGGATGCAGAAAAATTCTGGGGCAGGACTGTGGGGAACGACTACATAGACACCTTAAGGATAGCCAGATGCATCTTGCCTCAGCTAAGACATCACAGACTGGTGGACCTGGCGGAGTACTATGGTATATCTCCGGAGGGGGCGCACAGGGCCTTAAACGACTGCAGGATGAACCAGATCGTGTTTGAGCGTCTGGGACAGGAAGCTGCCGGATCCTTTGAAGCGGTAAAGGGCGTGAGGATATGCCCCAGATGTCAGAGCCCGCTTAAGAAGCGTTCCGGGCGGTTCGGCGAGTTTTACGGCTGCACCGGATATCCGGATTGCAGATATACGGAAGATATATGTTGATCAAGTTATTATGAAAAAAAGATCCTTCGGCAGAAGCCTCAGGATGACAGATGGTTGTGTCATTCTGAATCAGGTATATCCGGTGTCATTCTGAGCGGAGCGAAGAATCCTATGGTAGGAGAAAAAAATGAATCCCTTGGCATTAATGAAGATAATGGAAGCGAAGAACAAATTCGAACAGACCCATCCGAGATTTGCCAGATTTTTGTCCGATCTCATGCGCAGCGGAGTGAAGGAGGGTGAGGTGATAGATATCACCATCACGCGTACCGACGGCACCACGGTCAGCACCAATATGAAGGTACAGGACTCGGATCTGGAACTGTTTGAATCTCTCAAAGGGCTGAGTTTGAAGTGATCTGCAGTTATTCTGAGCAGCAGGAAGATTTTTAAATGGGGTGAAAAATGATTAAAAAGATTATTCTGATATCGCCCGAGAGCGATCCGGTCTGCGAATTCATGGGGCAGATATCGCAGGATTTTGAAGTTATGAGGGTAGATGATGAGGAGCAGGGATTTGAACTGCTGGATGAGCGGTTAAAGGAGATCTCCGCAGTCATCGTTGACCTTGGGCTTACCAAAGGGACAGACTACAGCATAATCAAAAGAGTGAATGCGGATATGATCTTTGCACATATTCCCGTCATCGCACTGACGGATCATTCCCCGGATGCCGGGGATCTGGTCTGCCTTGATAAGGGTTTTTCGGAGCTTCTGACTTTGCCGGGACTTCGCCAGATAATGGTGAAACGGATAAACAACGCCATAAGGGCGAAGGATTCCTTTACATATTCGGAGATGCAGAAGATGCTGAAACAGCTTCCTTCCAATATATACCTGAAGGACGCCCAGGGCCGGTATGTTTTCTGCACCCAGTACTGGCATCATCTGCATCAGAACGGCGAGAAGCACTGGACCATCCGCGGCAAGACCGATGTGGACATCCGCAAGGACAAGGATAATGCCCTTAAGGCCATGGAAACAGACCGGATAATGCTGGAGACCGGTCAGGGGACGGATTATATTATCGAGGAAAATCAGGATGGTATCCAGGAATTCCTGGAGCTGGTGAAGCGTCCCGTATATGATGAGGACGGAAAAATAAGCGGCATCATCGCTCTTATCAATGATGTCACCGAAAAACAGCTGCTGAAGCTGGAGCTGGAGAAGCGTTCAAAGACGGATGAACTGACGGGACTTCTGAATAAGGGGGCTGTTCAGGATCTGATATGTATGATGCTCAATAATTATTATAAGGACGAAAGTGATAACACATGCGCCCTTATGATGATCGATGCGGATCACTTTAAAAATGTGAACGATACCTTTGGACATATAGCCGGTGACCGGGTCCTGGCGACCATCGGACGGCTTATCCAGAATATCTTCAGGGGCAGGGATGTGGCCGGCCGTATAGGCGGTGATGAATTCATGGTCTTTCTGCGTGACATTAAATCCCGCGATATGGCTGTGGGCCTGGCCCAGCGATTACAGAACGAAGTGCAGAATGCCTTCAGCGGCGATCTGGAGAAGTGTGTCAGCCTTTCCATAGGGATATCTATCTATCCGGAGCACGGCACTAAATTTGAGGAACTCTACGACGCGGCGGATAAGGCGCTCTACTATGTGAAAGAGCACGGCCGCGCCTCCCATCACATATATGACGGGGTGTGAAATACCCGTTATTTCGAAAGATATAAAATCCTTGACTTTAACAAGTGATTTGGCATATTATAAGGATACAAAGAGGGCAGGTCTGCATTGGATATGTGTGGTACATTGCCCTCATCTTTTTATGCTGATGCACAATTCAGTGCTTTATTGGGCCATGTGTTTATATAACGGTTGCCCCACCAATTTGAGCCATACATCATATTTAAAGCTGACGCCGATCTGCCCCATATATTTTCCAATAATCTTTTCTTTTGGAATATATGGGGTTACCCAGAATCTTGAATCATATGAATGCTCTCTGTTATCACCAAGCATGAAGTAACAATCATCAGGTACGGTAAATGTCTTTTCACTATTAGTTTCAACATCTTTGGCGATATAGTTGCTTTCATTTAAAATCTGTCCATTAAGGATTACATAGCCATCTTGGAAGCATATTTTATCACCTGGTATTCCAATTACTCTTTTACTAAGCTGAAGCCCTGTTTCGTCAGAAATGAAAGTGACTATATCGCCTCTGTCTATAGCTTTATTATTGATATAAGCAAGACGGTAAAAAATTACTGTATCGCCTATACAAAGAGTTGGTTCCATTGATCCCGATTCAACTACTGTCAATGCTATTACCTTGGATAAAATCAGTACCAGTAGTAGTATTGGAAATACAAAGTCAAAAGCAGTTTTGATTATACTCTTGATCTTTTTTTTATCTATAGGCTTTTTTTCCACTACTTTAGAATCAATTTGCTGTTTTTTTATATCAGCGCTTTTCATATCTGTTATCTGTAAAGGTTTTCTTTTCTTTCGTTCGAGTTAATCCTTGCTCTATTTGTCAAAGAATCATTTTAATGTTATTTTATAATGTACTCGTGATATGTATGGGTATCTTAGTATTTCATATCATACTACGTTATAAATAGTCAATATACCTCATAAAGCAGTACTTGCAACCCTATAATATCCTTGATAATTTGCATTATTTTGGGCATATGATAAAATCCGAGTATGAAAAACAAAAACCACTTTACTTCAAAATATGGAGGAAAACAATATGATAAAGAAAAGAATAACATTAATAGGATTACTTATTGTAATCGCCATAAGTGCAACAGCAGGATCTTTCTCTATGACTGGAGATGAGGCAACAAAAACGCGTGCTTATATCAAGGACTATTTAAACAGTCATCCTGAAGGAATTAATGTAGACTACAATAATGATGGTGTCGTATCTTATGAAGAGTCCGGTATGTTTGATCGGATAATGTATAACGCTGCAGTTAAAGGTGATACTTCTGGTTTACCTGCACCGAATGTTACGCCTCAGAATATTGCAAATAATGCAAATTCTACTAAAAATACTAACAAACATGAACATACTTATGTTGCCACTGTTATAAAGGAAGCAACCTGTAAAGATGAGGGCGAAACTTCGTATAAATGTAGCGGTTGTGGCGATGAATATACAGAGATAATTGCACCTACAGGTGAACATCATTATGTCAGCGAAAACACTGCTATTCCTGATTGTGTTAATTCTGGTGTTATCACGTATACCTGTAAAGACTGTAGTGATACTTATACTGAAGAGATTGCACCTACAGGAAAGCATGATTATCATGAGGAACTCACCAATCAGCCTACCTGTACCCAGGACGGAATAAAAAC
>JAEEZH010000125.1 GCA_016288495.1 Lachnospiraceae bacterium | reverse complement strand
TATTTAAAAACTTTTCCTTTTGCCTTCATATCGTTCTCCTCTTTTTTGAAAAATGAAACGGTCTGCCCCGGTTTTCATGGCATCCCATCAATCCATGCCAAGTTCTTCGGGGCCGCAGATATAACCGGCTACGGCCGATGCGGCTGCTACTGCCTGCGAGGAGAGATATACTTCCGAATCAGTATGTCCCATCCTGCCCACGAAGTTCCTGTTGGTGGTGGATATCGCCCTTTCTCCAGCTGCAAGGACTCCCGTATGTCCGCCCAGACATGGGCCGCAGGTGGGCGCACACACCACGGCGCCGGCCTTGACAAAATCCGTCACCAGACCTTCCTCCACAGCCTGAAGATAGATAGCCTGGGTGCCCGGGATCACGATGCATCTCACATCCTTGTGCACCTGTCTGCCCTTTAAGATCTCAGCCGCCTGTCTCAGATCCTGGATACGTCCGTTGGTACATGAACCGATCACCGACTGCTGGATCACAACCTTATCTTCATTTTTGATCTCACTCAGGGTCTTCGTATTCTCAGGAAGATGAGGGAAGGCCACGGTACTTTCCAGTTCGGACAGATCTATGTCATAAACCGCCGTATACTCCGCATCCTCATCTGCCTCATATACCTTGAATTCCCTCTTTGAATGCTCCTTCATATACGCAACGGTCTTTTCATCCACGGGGAAGATACCGTTCTTACCGCCGGCCTCGATAGCCATATTGGCTATGGTCAGACGGTCATCCATGGAAAGAGCCTTTACTCCCTCTCCCGTAAATTCCATTGATTGATACAGGGCTCCGTCCACTCCTATCATACCGATGATGTGAAGGATCACATCCTTGCCGGATACCCATTTTTTAAGCTGCCCTTTAAGATTAAACTTAATTGCCGAAGGCACCTTGAACCAGGCCTTTCCCGTAGCCATGCCGGCCGCCATGTCCGTGGAACCCACGCCTGTTGAAAAAGCTCCCAGCGCACCGTAGGTACAGGTATGCGAATCGGCTCCGATTATGCAGTCTCCCGCCACGGTAAGTCCCAGCTCGGGAAGCAGGGCATGCTCTATTCCCATTTTACCCACATCATAATAATTTGTTATATCGTGGGCTGCGGCAAATTCCCGGACGCACTTACAGTTTTCGGCACTCTTTATGTCCCTGTTGGGAGTAAAATGGTCCATGACAAGAGCTATCTTTTCCTTGTCAAAAACACTGTCGTCATTAAGCCTTCCCATCTCTCTGATGGCTACCGGAGTGGTAATATCATTACCCAAAACCAGATCCAGATCCGCCTCGATGAGGTCTCCTGCTTTAACAGACGGCAGGCCCGCATGGGCAGCCAGTATTTTCTGAGTCATCGTCATTCCCATATCATATGCTCCTTTCTTTTTACACGGAAAAAGTCAAAATATCTGTTTTCGCTATTCACTGCAGCGGGGAAGTGCCAGAGTCCCGGTACGGGCGATCTCCACTATGCTGATCCCCTTGAGCAGCTTTATCAGCGTCTGTATCCTGCAGGGTCTGTCACAGATCTGCAGCATCATCTGCGTCGACGACATATCCACTATGTCCGCCTTCATGGCTGAAGCGATCTCCATTATATCGCTTCTGTTGGACTTGTTATACTTTACCTTTATAAGCATCAGCTCTCTGGGGATGGCTGCCTCCTCATCAAAGGTTTTGATCTTTATGACATCCAGCTTTTTATTCAGCTGCTTTTCGATCTGCTCGATGGTACGGTCATCACCGGATGATACTATGGTCATACAGGAAACCGCCGTATCGTCGGTCTCACCCACCGCCAGTGAATCTATATTAAAGCATCTCCTGGCAAAAAGACCCGCTATCTTTGCAAGTACACCTGACCGGTTTTCCACCAGCACGGAATATATCTTTTTCATCTCTTACCTCAATCTGTATCATACTCACGGACTAAAAATATCCGCTTAAACCCTTCACCGCCATATCTTCCCTACACCAGATCCATGGGATCGATAACACACTCCACAAGATATGAACCCTCATGATCCAGAAACTCCCTTATCTTATCCTGAACCCCATCCATATTCTCAATCCTCATGAAAGGCATATCATAACTCTGGGCGATCTTTGACAGGTCCGGGGAACCGTAAAGATCCACTACGGAATAATTGTCGTCGTAATTGAAATGCTGATACTGACGGACCATTCCAAGATAATTGTTTTTAAGCACCACGATCTTCGTGCGTATATCATGCTGGCGCATGGTTGCCAGTTCCATCATGGACATCTGGAAAGAACCGTCGCCGCACACAGCCACCACCTGTGCGTCACTGCCCAGGGCACGCTTCGCTCCCATGGCCGCGGGAATGGAATATCCCATGGTACCCATTCCTCCGCTGGTCAGGAACCTGCCCTTCTTCATCACATAGTTTGCGCATGACCATATCTGGTTCTGTCCCACATCGGCCACATAAATGCCGTCATCCTCCATGGCCGAAGAAAGAAGTCTGATAAACTCCGCAGGATCCACGTATTTAGGATCAGGGTTCCTCTTCTTTATCATTTTCTTTTTATAGCCGTCAAGAGTGTCTACCCAGCCCTTATGGGCCGCCACCTTTATCTCCTCCTCCATCTCGGCTATCTGGGTGAGAACGGCTCTCACATCGCCTACGATGGGGATGGTGGACGCCGCATTTTTGCCGATCTCCGCAGGATCCACATCAATATGGACCATCACCTTGTTCTCGGTGATCAGATCGGGCTGGTTGACTGCCCGGTCCGCCACACGTGCGCCTATGATTATCAGAAGATCCGCTTCATTCATGGCGGCATTGGCATAGGCTTTTCCGTTGTTTCCCACCATGCCGTAATACATGCCATGGTCGGAAGGCAGCACCCCTATACCCATCATGGTATGCACCACGGGGATCTGATATCTGGATGCAAAATCCGCCAGAAGCTCCTGGGCATCGGAAAGAATGACACCGCCTCCGGCGCAGATAAGCGGACGCTTTGACTTTACAAGCTCCTTTAACAGCTTTTTGATCTGGACCGCATTACCCTTGACCGTGGGCTTATATGTGCGAAGCACCACTTCTTCGGGATATGAAAACTTGTCCAGTCTGGCGTTCTGGATATCGATGGGCACATCGATGAGCACAGGGCCCCTGCGCCCGGTATTCGCTATGTGAAAGGCTTCCCTGAACACCCTGGGGATATCCTTCACATCCTTTACAAGATAGGAGTACTTCACAAAGGATTCCACGGCGCCGGTGATATCCGCCTCCTGAAAAACATCCGATCCCAAAAGGGTGGATTCCACCTGTCCGGTGATACACACCATGGGAATGGAATCCGCATAAGCCGTAGCTATACCCGTGATCAGATTGGTGGCACCGGGACCCGAGGTCACGGCACACACACCCACCTTTCCGGTGACGCGGGAATAACCGTTGGCCGCATGTCCCGCATTCTGCTCTGTCCGAACCAGCACCGATTCTATCTCATCCGTCTGAAGCATACTGTTGTAAAAAGGGGCTATAGCCACTCCGGGATAACCGAACACGGCCCGCACGCCCTCTGCCTCCAGACATTTTACCATTGCATCACAACCCAGCATAATATATCTCCGTTAATACAAAAAAATGAACCGGCACGGCGTCCTGTTCCTTAAGGAAAAACACGCCGTACCAATTCATAAATATACCACATGATCATTGCTTTATGCAAGTTTTACCCAATATACATCCCCTCTTAACAACTGACACAAAATGTCATCAGCCTGCGATGTCGCCGGGCCTCACTTCCGTATATGGCGGTCTATCACCCTGATCAGCTCCTCGGGGGTAAAGGGCTTGGGAACATAGGAATCCATCCCCGCCCCAAGAGCTTCGTTTATATCCGCTTCAAAGGCATTTGCCGTCATGGCGATCACAGGTATGCCTGACAGTTCGTTATCCTCCAGAGCCCTTATCCTCCTGGTGGCCTCCAGTCCGTCCATGACAGGCATCCTGACATCCATGAGGATCAGGTCCACATCCCCTGCCTTTGCTTCCTTCACACGTCTTACGGCATCGATGCCGCTGTCGGTAGTGGTCACGGCAAAGCCCTGCTTTTTAAGCAGGATCTCGGCAAGACGGCGGTTCATTGCGGTATCGTCCACCACAAGGATCTTATAGCCGCTGTAGTCCTTATTCATCACATCCTCGGCGGTCATGTCTTCATCAGCCGGAGAAGGATCTCCCCCCACTTTCTTTAAGGGAAGTTCTATTATAAACTCCGTCCCCTCTCCCGGGGCACTTATCACATCTATGGTACCATGCATCTGATTTACGATATTTCTCACTATCATCATTCCCAGTCCCGTTCCCTGGGTCTCGTGGACCAGCCGGGAATCTTCACGGGCGTAGGCGTCCCAGATATGCTGCCTGAATTCTTCAGACATACCTATCCCCGTATCCCTGACACGTATCTCGTAGGTCAGCACACGGCCACTCTCCTTCAGTTTTCCCGTCAGTGACACACTGCCCCCTTCGGGCGTGAATTTGTATGCATTGGACAGCAGATTGAGGATCACCTGGTTGAAGCGCACCCGGTCACATTCCACCGCATCCTCACCCAGAGCGGCTGTATCCACATTAAATTCAAGGCCGCAATCATCCATCTTGACCCGGATGATATCGGCGCACTCCTGCATCAGTTCCCCGAGTCTGACAGGTTCCGGTCTGATCTCCAGCTTTCCGTTTTCGATCATGCTCATATCCAGGATATCGTTTATCAGCTTCAAAAGATGATCCCCGGCCTTATCGATCTTGACCAGGTAATCCCGGAGCTGTTCCCTGTTGTCAAGCTCATCCATGGCAAGGCGGGAAAAGCCCATGATGGCATTCATGGGGGTCCTGATATCATGTGTCATGTTGGAAAAGAAATCCGTCTTTGCCTTGTTCGCCCTGTTTGCCTCATCCACTGCCTTCAGCAGCATCTGCTGTCTGTCCTCCAGTTCCTTTTTCTGTATGGCTATCAGTCTCTCCGCATCCATTTTCTGGGCACGCAGGTCATCTATCACGGAAACCATCACGGTCATACGGTCGACCAACACTTCGCCCCTTTCAATGACCTGGTATTCTATCCTCACCCATTTCCCGTCAGTTTCGTCCTTGTAGACAAATTCCCTTTTTTCCGAATCCTTAAAAAGCTCCTGACGTACATACCTCACATTCCCCCAAAGACTCCTCTGCTTTTCGGACACTTCCTGAAGCCTTGAGGCGGCAAGGGAGAGCAGATCGGCGCACTTTGCATCCCGTTCCAGATGGATCAGGCTGTCCTGCTTCACAAGCTTTACGGTATCTTCCGCAAAATCAACCACATAGATACAATGATATTCCCCTGCCAGGGAAGCGATGATCTGATTGTCCAGCTTGATATTCCCCAGCTCCGTCTCTGATATAAGGGTCGCCGACCCGAAGGACTTTACAGGTTTCCCGTCTTCGTCAAAGGCCGTGGTATATTTTACACGGAAAGGCACTCTTCCCACCGTAAGGGGGATATCCACCTCCACACTGGGCAGTCCCGCATCGATCTTTTTCATCAGATCACGGTACATATCCGCATAATCCGGGGGAAAGATCCCCATGTCGATGGCAGGCTCCGGATAGTTCTCCACCACGGCAGGCAGCCCCAGATCCCTCATGCATCTGTAACAGGGCCGCATCTCCTTGGTGGCGATGTCGTATTCCCAGTTATATATGTTTATCTGTTCACTGGCCTGCTTATATCTGTATTCTATATCTTCAAGAGTGTTCAGGGTCCTCTTTTCGTTTGATATGTTCCGGACTCCCTCATAGATATACGCCCCGTCATCGCTCTTTTCGATCAGGATGAGCCTGCTCTTTAAACACACCTTGTCAAACCCGCAGCACACGGAAACGACGGACCGCCAGCTTTCCACCGTCTGTTCTTCCCCTGTGTCCGCGCATTTTTTTACGGCATCAAGAAATTTGTTCAGATTCTCCTCATCGAAACATTTATCGGGATATGCATCAATGAATTCCTTCTCGGATACATTCATCCACAGCTCGGGAAGGTACTGCGTATTGATTCCTTCCAGACTGATCTGACCGTCTTTATAGCAGATCACGGCTGCAGGTTCAG
>JAEEZH010000124.1 GCA_016288495.1 Lachnospiraceae bacterium | reverse complement strand
GCTTTTGAGGTTCCGCTTCAGCATCTTTCCGATCATCGTGAGCTACCGGCTCTCGCCGGCAAAATTCCGGCGGCCTCCCTAAAGGGAACCCTCCGCCGGAACGGCAGCGGTACTAAGCTCAAACTTCACTTCGTTCGTTTTCACTAAGTACCGGCCTATTTTTAGACGCTCACTCTTGATCGAAAAGCCTGCTTTCGCTGGCTGATCATTATGTAAAGTGTTCGGTTGATCGAGCATGAGCTTAGTGTAGTTCGTGCAGCGCCGGAGTTGGGATGAAAGTGCCGAAAGCGATTAATATAGTTTAATATGGAGATAAAAATGACTGACTACAGAAATGAGATCGAAAAAAGGAGAACCTTTGCCATAATATCCCACCCGGATGCAGGCAAGACCACTCTCACGGAGAAGTTCCTGCTGTATTCCGGCACCATAAACACCGCCGGATCGGTCAAAGGCAAGGCGACTGCAAAGCATGCGGTTTCGGACTGGATGGAAATAGAAAAGGAAAGAGGAATCTCCGTTACATCCTCGGTACTCCAGTTCAATTACGGCGGAAAATGCGTGAATATACTGGATACCCCCGGACACCAGGATTTCTCCGAGGATACCTACAGGACCCTGATGGCGGCAGATTCGGCAGTGATGGTGATCGATGCGTCCAAAGGTGTGGAGGCCCAGACCAGAAAACTGTTCAAGGTCTGCGGCATGAGAGGGATACCCGTATTTACTTTCATAAATAAGATGGACAGGGATGCAAATGATACCTTCGACCTGGCAGATGAGATAGAAAAGGAGCTGGGGATAGCCGTGTGCCCCGTGAACTGGCCCATCGGTTCCGGCAAGGCCTTTAAAGGCGTGTATGACAGGAATGAAAGAGCAGTATTTTTGTTCTCGGATACCCAGAAAGGTACCAAGGAAGGTCATGTGGAAAAGATATCCATAGACGATGAGGAGGCGCTTAAGACAGCTATAGGACAGGACGCCTATGATAAGCTGACGGAAGAGCTGGAGCTTCTTGACGGGGCAGGGGCCGAATTCGATCAGGAAAAAGTGGACAAGGGAGAACTGTCCCCCATGTTCTTTGGCTCAGCCCTTACCAATTTCGGCGTCGAGCTGTTCCTTAATTACTTTCTGAAGATGACGCAGACGCCTCTTGCCAGACAGTCTGATGAAGGAAAGATCGATCCCTTTGACAATGATTTTTCTGCCTTCGTGTTCAAGATACAGGCCAATATGAATAAAGCCCACAGGGACAGGATCGCCTTCATGCGCATCTGTTCCGGAAAATTCGATCCGGGAATGGAAGTCTATCATGTCCAGGGAGGCAAAAACATGCGCCTGTCCCAGCCGCAGCAGATGATGGCGGACGAGAGGCATATAATAAGCGAAGCCTATGCGGGAGATATAATCGGAGTGTTCGATCCCGGTATCTTTTCCATCGGGGATACTCTCTGTGCTCCGGGAAAGAAGTTTGCCTACGAAGGCATACCCACCTTTGCCCCTGAGCATTTTGCCAGGGTCAGACAGATGGATACCATGAAGCGCAAGCAGTTCGTAAAGGGAATAGACCAGATCGCCCAGGAAGGAGCCATACAGATATTCAGGGAGCTGACAGGAGGCATGGAGGAAGTCATCGTGGGAGTAGTGGGGGTGCTGCAGTTCGATGTACTGCTGTACAGACTCCAGAATGAATATAATGTGGAGATAGCCCTGGAACGCCTTCCCTATGAACATATCAGGTGGATAGAGAATCCCGGTGAAGTGGATGTGGAACATATAGTGGGCACCTCGGATATGAAAAAGATCACCGATCTGAAGGGCCGGCCTCTGCTTTTGTTCATAAACAGCTGGTCCGTGGGAATGGTGCTGGATCGCAACGAAGGCCTTAAACTGAGCGAATTTGCCAGAAACTGACACAGTACCGGCAGATCATGCCGGCGAAAGTATAACAGCTTCTGTATATGATGAGAAAGAATCTTAAAATCTTGCCTGTGATCATTTCTTCAGCCCTTTTGCTCACAGGCTGTTCCGATGATCTGCGGGATACCATCGCCATGCTGATAGATCCCCAACTTTGGGAGGATGATGTGTCGCCTCCCACGGCCCCCACAGTGGAAGAGATGATCGAGTCCGGACAGATAGAGGGCGGTGAAGAAGAGGAGGGAGGACTGGAGCTGGGAGCCGAGCCCTCCGATGAAGACGTGATGATGTCTACCTCGGGGATGTTCAGGTATTCCTATTCACAGCTTAATGAGAAGGAAAGGGCGCTGTACCGGGAGATATATACGGTACTTTACAGTCATGCAAATGCGGTGACGCTGGCGTCTACGGACGCCGATCAGGTGGATAAGGTCTTCCAGCTGGTGATGAACGACCATCCCGAGATATTCTATGTCACCGGCTATTCCATGAATAAATATATGACCAACGGCGTTACCACTTCCCTGGAATTTACCGGGACTTATGATAAGGATAAGGACGGGGTGGACGAAGGCAGAAAAGAGATAGAACGCTATGTGAGAGAGCTGATGGGGCAGATGCCCGAATGCCCCGACGATTACCGCAAGGTCAGGTTTGTATATGAGTATCTCATTGATAATACCGAATATGACCTGTCGGCCGAAGATAACCAGAATATACTGAGCGTGTTTAAAAGCGGAAAGTCCGTATGCCAGGGCTATGCAAAGGCTACCCAGTACATCCTCAACGAAATGGATATCCCCTGTATCCTGGTGACGGGCACGGCTAAGGAAGGGGAGGGACACGCCTGGAACCTGGCCTTTGTGGACGGAGAGTGGACCTATGTGGATACCACCTGGGGGGATGCATCCTACAGAAATATCATGACAGGCGAGGTCCGGAACGAGATCACCTACGATTACCTCTGCGTAGGGGATGAGGAGCTTAAAAAAAGCCATCATGTGAAGAGTCTTATAGAGCTGCCTGAGGCAGTGACCATAGAGAAACCCCTGTGGTAGATATATGTGTTTAAAGGCAAAAAAATAAGCCGGTTCTTTATGAACCGGCTTATCTTATATCATTTATTTCTTCTTGGTCTTGGGAACACCCTTTGCCTTGATCTTAATGGTATACTTCTTGCCATAGGCTGTGAACGGAATCTTTACATTGCCTTTTCCGGTTACGGTTCCGGCGATGTGAAGCTTTCCTTCCTTGTCTATGGAAATGTACTTGCTGTCGGCAACCTTGATATCACCCTTTGTCTTTGCCTTGTCTGTAGCGTTGATGGTAAGAGGTGCATTGACGCGCAGATCAAACTCGCCTGTACCGCTTACGGTTACATTCAGCTTTTTGATGCTTTCAACTGTAACGAGGTTTGATGATACCGAATTGCCGGATACTGCATTCTCTATGGAAGGCTCGCTGACAATTACGTTCAGCTTAACAGTCTTTCCGTCGTCTGTGGTATAGCTTAAAGCGCTGCCGGGGGTTACCTTCTTTGCCTTCAGCTGACCCTTTCCGCTTACTGCAAGAGTCTTCTTATCGAAACTGGGTTTTGATGTCTTTTTGTCGAAGCCGGGGAGATTAACCTTCTCGCCCTTGAGTATAGTCAGTACGCCGATACCGTTACCTGAGATCACATTGCTACTTATGGTATATACAGTCTTCTTTCCGTTTGTGACAGGTGTTACGCTGACCTCATTGGGATCCAGGCTTCCCTTGCCCTGAGCCTTTGCTGCTGCAGCAGCCTCTGCGGGTGAAGGCTTATCGTCTGTTTTGCCTGTTTCCTCGGGCTTATCTGAAACCTTTACAGCATCGGGAACAGCTATGGATACATCGGCGGTGGGAGTACCGCTGACGATCACCTGCTGACCGTTCAAGGTTACTTCTATTCCTTTTTCCTTCTTGTCCGTAAACTTTTCAAATGAATAGCCGTCATTTGCAGTGAAGCGTACTTCGGTCATGGCCTCGCCCTGGATCACATTCTGTGATACTCCGTCAGCGGGAGATGCGGTTGCATTGGCACCGCCGGTGAGGGTTACCTTATAGTATTTGGCCTGTACGGCGTCGGGGATTTTTATGGATACATTATCTGTGGGTATACCGCTAACAGTCACCTTGGTGCTGCTTGTTCTCTTTGCGGTAACACCGTGATCTTTGATATCATCAAACTTATCAAAGAAGTATCCTTTGTCAGCTGTGTAGGTGACAGTCTTCATGGCCTCGCCATCTTCCACGGTCTGAGATACGCCCTCGGCAGGAGATACCTTTGCATTTGCGCCGCCTGTGAGGGTAACCGAACGCTCAGGTCCCTTAACCTTAAATGCCTTATTCTTGAAGGATACCTTATCCAGGTCAAGCGTCAGCATGGGGCGGATAAAACATTCGGAACCACCAAATATAGAAACATGGCTTTTATTAAAATAGTCGCTATTGTTGTAGTCACAACGATACACATTTTCACTATCCGCAACTGTTCTTGTCCACCATCCTGTATGTAAGTCATAGGCATTAACGGGATCATAAGTGTCTGATAATTTAAGTACCTTTTTGTTTATTCCCTCAGCTTCACCCTTACTGGGTATATACAACTTTGCGCCGGTGACACCGACATCCGACAGATCAGTATCCTTGATCACATCCTTCACTGCTGCAAAGGCTTTGCCATCAGCTGTCAGATCATCGAGATATGTCTTTACATCGGAAGTGCTGTATGAAATGTCTCCACCAAATACGGATTTTATCAATATATTATTGTTTCCCTCAGCAAACAGTGTAGCTGTGTTGGCTGTAGTATCTACCTTTGTAATATACCAGTTGTAACCATTAAACGTTACTACCTTATTCGGTAATGTAGATTCGTCGTCATTATTGTCTACCACAAAATCGCTGGGGGTGCTGGCATCAGCATATACTGCAACCCCGGCTCCCGATACAAGGCCGGTGACCATGGCCAGCGTAAGAAACGTGGCCCACAACCGTTTTATTCCAGATTTCATAACATTATCCTCCTTGATATGATATTTTGTCTTTCGGAATAGATCCGCCAGACTGTCAAGATATTAACACTCTATATACGCATGGTCAAACAGTATTTTTTGTTGTAATTTAGTTGGATCCGCCGGCCTTTTACATTTTTCCTTGCATTTTTATCCATAATAGTGTAATATATTGTTCCGTGAGTCCGCAGAGCAGTGCTCTGTGTAGTAGAGATGGTCCTCTGACGTCCGTACACCATTATCAGTTGTACTCACAGGTGTAGTAAGCGGCGCTAAGAACGTCAACATTAGATAGAGTGGAGGTCACAAATGAACGAGATCATCAAAAAGATCGAAGAGGAACAGCTTAAGGAAAATGTACCTGAGTTTGAGGTAGGAGATACCGTCAGAGTACATAACAAGATCAAAGAGGGTAACCGCGAGAGAATTCAGGTTTACGAAGGAACCGTTATTAAAAAGCAGGGCGGTTCAAACAGGGAAACCTTTACCGTCAGAAAGATTTCAAGCGGATGCGGCGTAGAGAAGACCTGGCCCCTTCATTCTCCCTTTGTAGAGAAGGTTGAGATCGTACGCAAGGGTAAGGTAAGACGCGCTAAGCTCTTCTATCTGAGAGACCGTGTAGGTAAATCAGCCAAGGTTAAAGAGCGTATTCAGTAAGATCTGATGAAGTTCATGAGACTGTCCGTTTTACGGGCAGTCTTTTTTCTTGTAAAAATATAGGTGAATATGGTATAATTAAGCGGATTATGGCTAATTTCGGCAGGAAAAAAAAGGGAGGCTTATCCTTTTATAACAGAGAACGCAAGGTGACCGAGGAAAGGATATGGGTGGTGATAGGCTATGCTTTCTGGCCTTTGCTGGCGGTTTTGCTTGCTTACATGACTGTATCTGCCGTAGGGATCAAGACCACGATGGTGGGGAATTCCATGGAGCCGGCGCTTTTCAACGGCCAGGATGTACTGGTGGATGTGCTTCAGTATAAGCTGCTGAAGCCCAAAAGGGGTGATGTGCTGGTGTTCAAGCCCAACGGCAATGAGAATTCCTACTATTATATCAAGCGTGTGGTGGGAGTGCCGGGAGATACTATACAGATCACCAATGGCGTTCTGATACTTAACGGGGAGAAGATGCCATCCCTTTTTTCCGATAAGATAGCCGATCCCGGAGTGGCGTCCAATGTTTTTACCATACCCGATGACGAGTATTTTGTGATGGGTGATAACTGTAATAATTCCGAGGATTCCCGTTCCGCCAATCTGGGCAATGTGAAAAAGGATACTATTTATGGCAAGGCCTGGTTCTGTATGGCGGCGGAGTCGTCGGGGCTCGGATTTATCAGATAGTATAAATCCGGATGTGAAAAAGATCCTTCGGCTGAAGCCTCAGGATGACAGCAGGTGTAGTCATTCTGAGCTCCCATCGTTGTCATTCTGAGTTTCTACCGTTGTCATTCTGAGTTCCCACCGTTGTCATTCTGAGGAACGAAGTGACGAAGAATCTTACTCGGAGGTTGGTCTGAGTTCCCACCGTTGTCATTCTGAGGAACGAAGTGACGAAGAATCTTACTCGGAGGTTGGTCTCATGAGGATAGAGAAAAAATATGGCTGAAAATTATCAGTGGTATCCGGGCCACATGACAAAGGCCAGGCGGAATATGCAGGAGGATATGAAGCTGGTGGACCTGGTGATCGAACTCATAGATGCCAGGATACCTTACAGCTCCAGGAATCCCGATATAGATTCCCTGGCGGCGAATAAAAGCCGGATCGTTCTTTTAAACAAGGCGGACCTGGCGGATGAGAGAGTGAATAAACAGTGGCTTTCCCATTTTAAGGAAAAGGGGATCCACGCCCTGGCCCTTGACTCCCGCAATAAAAGTGCTGCCAAGCGCATAGATCCGGTGGTAAAAGCGGCCTGTGCCGAAAAAATAGAGAGAAACAGACGGCGGGGAATACTGAACAGGCCTATGAGAGCCATGGTGGCGGGCATCCCGAATGTGGGTAAATCCACTTTCATCAATTCCTTTTCGGGACGCAGCGTATCAAAGACGGGCAACAAGCCCGGGGTGACAAAGGGCAAGCAGTGGGTCAAGCTTTCAAATACCCTGGAGCTTCTGGATACCCCCGGCATCCTCTGGCCGAAATTCGAGGACGAGAAGGTGGGGCGCAACCTGGCCTGTATAGGCTCCATAAATGACAACATATTACAGATGTATGAGCTCTCGTTGTATCTGGCGGATTTTCTTTTGACAGCCTATCCCGGCGTATTGGAGGAAAGATATCCGCTGCCTGAAAACCCGGAGACCGGGCTCTCGTTATCGGATGAAGGAGCCTCGTCGGTCATTGAGAGGATCGCCCTGTCCAGGCATTGTCTCACAAAGGGTTCACAGCCGGACATAGAAAAAGCAGCCGCTATCCTGTTGGACGATTTCAGATCGGGCAGGATTGGTAAAATAAGTATGGAAAGACCATAAGGAGGGAAGTTATGAAAAGGAATTTAAGAAGAGCTTTGTCAACAGGCGTTTTTCTGGTGGTGGTACTGCTCATAGTTTATATGATCATAAACGTCATCATGCAGAAGACCATCATCGTGGGTGATTCCATGGCACCTACTCTTGAAGAGGGAGATGCGGTATTCACCAATATACTGACATACAATTTCAATCCCCCCCAGGTAGACGATATAGTTCTGATCGAGCTTAAGGACGGTACCAGGATAGTTAAGAGGATAGTTGCGGATCAGGGCGATACGGTTCAGGTGGACGGCTTCGGCAGACTTAACGTGAACGGCGGAGTAAAGCAGAACGATCATGGCGTGGGTATAATCATGGATCCCGGTATAGCTCATGACCCCGTCAGGCTTAACGCAGAGGATTATTTTGTGCTGGGAGACAACAGGAACAGCAGCATAGATTCCAGGAATCCTTCCATAGGCGTTATCAGAAGATCACAGATCGTAGGAAAAGTTATCTACAGGGTGGCTCCCTTCGAAAAGATCGGACCTGTAGAGTAAGGCAGACCTTTAGAAAGGCTTTCTCATGGCATTTGGTGGGATCGACGCATACGAACAGAATATCAGGTCCATAGACACGCCCCAGGCAGGCACGGTCCCTGTAAAGGGTGTGGATTCCGTGAAGGCGGCCAATGCCGCTGCTCTTGGTGATACAAAGGAAGGCCAGGTGGTGACGGGGGAGATCACTGCCATGAACGGGCGCAATGTAAAGCTTACCCTGCCCGATTCCCAGGTGGTGACAGCCAGGCTGGAAGCTGACATTAAGCTTTCGGTGGGGCAGTCCCTTGCCTTTACCGTGAAGTCAAACACCGGCGACCAGATTGCCCTGAAGCCTTTGTTTAACTCCGAGGCAGTCAATGCCACCGCCATCAAGGCCCTGGGACAGGCTTCCATCCTGGTGAATTCGGATACCCTGTTGATGGCTTCAGCCATGATGGACGAGAATCTGCCTATCAATAAGGACAGCATGCAGGCCATGTTCCGGCAGGTCAGCAGATTCCCCGACGCCAACGCCGCGGATATAGTGTCCATGTCCAAGCAGGGCATCCCCCTGACAGAGGAAAATATCCAGCAGTACAGCGCATACAGGAATAATGAGCATCAGATAATGGAGCTCAACAAGGAACTGTCGCAGCTGGTGGCGGATACGGCCACGGAACTTCCCTTCGATGCCAAAAATGAACTGGTGGGTATCTTTAACGGTTCGGATATTTCTCCCCAGCTGATGGAGCTGACAGAGGGGCTGTCATCCCTGGAACAGGAATATGCCGCTTCCCTTGAAGAAGGAGAAACGGAAGGCGCGGTGGAAGGAAAGACGACGGCTACGCCCGAAACTGTGGCAAGTGCATTGGAAACTGAAGTCGGAGTGGTGATCGAGGATCCCGCAGCGGAAGGATCGGCCGAAGAGACCCGGCTGACAAGGCTTCTGGATTCCGACACCAGAAATGCTCTGGCAGGGGAACTGGGCAAGCTGGGAGTCTCTGAGGATAAGCTTTCTTCCATCAGAAAAGGAGATATGGAACCGGCTCAGGCGCTTAAGTATATCCAGGGGGCCATGGAACTGGAGACTTCGGGTCAGATAGATAAGATGGAACTGCCCGATGAGATGAAGAAAAGCATACATGAGGCAGTGAAAAATCTGGCCTCGGGCAAGGCCTTCAATGAGCTTTTAAAGGATTCCCTGATCAGGGATTTCTCCTTAAAGGCTGACGGCGATTTTTCAAAGGAAAAGGTACAGCAGCTCTACGAGCGGATGGTCAGGGATACGGGCAAGGTATCCCAGCTACTGGACCAGTTCGGTAAGGGGGACTCGGCCCTGGCAAAGGGAATAGACAACCTGAACCAGAACGTAAACTTCATGAACCAGCTCAACGAGACCTTTACCTATATGCAGATCCCCATCCAGATGTCGGGGGAAAACGCCCACGGCGATCTCTATGTGATGACCAATAAAAAGAAGCTGATGGAAAAGGACGGGGATATCACCGCGCTTTTGCATCTTGAGATGGAGGCCCTGGGTACCATGGATATCCATGTGACCCTGAAGGATTCCAACAGTGTCAAGACCCACTTTATGCTGGAGGATGATTCCACCCTGGATCTCATCGCCGAGAACATACATATCCTTAACGAAAGACTGGAGGAGAGGGGTTATTCCATGACCAGCGATGTCTCGGTGAAGGAGGATGATGACAAAAACAAGGCCATCACTGCCATGCTGGGCAGGGCCGGTTCCTCACACGGGGACAAACTGATATCCAGATACTCTTTTGATGTAAAGGCTTGATATCATGGCGGAAGAGAAAAAGAAAAAACTGACAGCGGTAGCCCTGGAGTACAATCCGGGTGAAGTGGCGCCCAAGGTAGTGGCATCCGGTTTTGGCAAGACCGCGGAAAGAATAATCGAAAAGGCGAAGGAAGCCGGAGTCCCCACCCATAAGGACACCAAGCTGGCCGATACTTTGTCCCGCCTTGAAATAGGAGAAGTGATCCCACCCGAGCTCTACGAGGTAGTGGCGGAAGTGCTGGTGTTTGTGGATCAGATGGAAAAGATAAAAAAGAAGGTGATGAATTGATGGAACTGTCCGAGATACTTTCAAAATGTGATCATACGCTGTTGAAACCCGAGAGTACCACCGCCCAGATCGATGTGCTCTGCGAGGAGGCTCTGGAGTATAAAACGGCTTCGGTGTGCATCCCTCCCTGTTTTGTGGAGCACGTGGCCCAAAAATTTAAAGACAGGGGACTTAAGATATGTACCGTCATCGGTTTTCCCAACGGGAACATGACCCCGGAGTCCAAGATCTTTGAGACGAAGGACGCGCTTTCAAAGGGCGCGGATGAGATCGATATGGTGATAAATATCGGAAAACTCAAGGAAAAAGATTATGATTATGTGACTGATGAGATACGCAGGATAAAAGATACTTGCAAAGAGCATATACTTAAGGTTATAATCGAAACTTGTCAGCTTGATGATGATGAAAAGATAAAGATGTGTCATATCGTGGGCGAAGCCGGTGCGGACTATATAAAGACCTCCACCGGATTCAGTACCGGGGGAGCTACCTTTGAGGATGTGAAGCTTTTCGCAGAGAATGTCCCCGACGGAGTCAGGATAAAGGCTGCAGGCGGGATCGGCTCCCTGGAGGATGCAGTGAGATTCGTTGAGCTGGGGGCTGACAGACTGGGAACCAGCCGGCTGGTGGCCCTGGCCCGGAACGGACAGTAGAAGAATTCTGAAGGACTTGAATCGGATCATGAAAAAGATCCTTCGGCTAAAGCCTCAGGATGACAGTCGGTTATGTCATTCTGAGGAACGCAGTGACGAAGAATCCTGAAGGACTTGAATCGGATCAT
>JAEEZH010000123.1 GCA_016288495.1 Lachnospiraceae bacterium | reverse complement strand
TGATGGCTTTGATACGCCCCGGTGGATATTTGCAAATTATTACCTGGGCATGAGGGTGACTGCCGAAGAGAGGTTCAGGTATCTGACTGAACTTTCCGGACATTACGATACTGTGATCTATACTCCCTCGCCTGTCCCCGGGCTTTTGAACGTCCGGAATATGGGTGCCGTGGATTATTATAATGAGGCTCCTTACGCTATCAAGTGCGCAAAGATAAACCTGAATATCACTCTTCACTGCATACTTCGGGGGATCCCGCTGAGAGTCATGGATATTCTGGGTTGCGGCGGTTTTCTCATGTCAAATTATCAGGCAGATCTGTGTGAAGAATTTGTACCCGGTGAGGATTTTGTGATGTTTGACAGTGTCGAAGATGCGGTGGAAAAGGCAGGATATTATCTGGAGCATGAAGAGGAAAGACTCCGGATCGCCCGCAACGGGCATGCCAGGGTGAAAGAGCTTCATGGCTTTGAGAGAAAATGCAGCCTGATGCTGGAGGCTGTGACAGGTCAGACTTTATGACAGAAATAGATCCCGCCCGGGGGGCATGCCGGTTATGATCACAGGAGATGAAGATCATCCGTTGCTTATGGCAGAGATCATTGAGATCACACGGTTTTGCACCGTGTGGTCTTTTTTTACGGTCAGATATCCGTTCATGGCTATCTGTTGCCGTTCTTCTTCATGTGTCAGATAGTAACGGCATTTTTCTGTCAGTTCTTCTTTTGTTTCGTATACATCCAGATGGGTGCCGATCTGTAAATGCCCGGGGATCTCGCTTTGATAATTGGAAAGCAGAAAACCCCCGCTTCCCAGTATATCCCAGATGCGCTGGGGAAGGCCGGTGCGTATGGGCCGCATGGTGGTGTTCAGGTTTATCCGGCTTTTTCTGAATACCTTTGGCATTTCCGTATGGCTGGATACGCCGTCATGGCAGATGATGTTTTTTAATCCTTTGGTATCGCTTCTGGTGAAGAGATGCAGCTTGTATTCCGGCAGCTCCATGGCCAGATGGTTGAGCGTAGCCACTCTGTCCAGATGGGTTAAGTGATAGCCCAGATAATGATCGATGGTATGGGGTATATCCATATTTTTTATGCAGTATCTGCTGACGGAAAAATCCGGGTCAGCCTTTTTGATGATTTCCGTATCGTGGGTGGTCAGGCGTTCTTCAAGCTGTGAAAGACCGGGAATGGGAAACTGTTCATCCACCAGTTCATCAAAGTGTGCCCGGTCCGTGGCTGAAAGAGGCAGGGCGGCATATGGATCTTTCTCGTTATACAATGAGCCGATGAAGGAGATATCGTAATCATAGTCATTATGCTCGGCAGCGGGAATATTCCTGTCGCCTGTAACGGCAGGTGTCAATTCTCCTATCTCACCGTCAATCCTGCTCACATCCACTCCCAGGGGCAGGTGGAAAATGCCCTTTGGATTCTCATCCTTCACGGACAGATACTGTGCCCTGTCAAACAGAAAGATCCTGTTGCATGAATTCCGGATGGAGATATCATAGATCTCTTCCACCGGGCAGTCCACGCTGACAGCCACATAGGTGACATTCAGCTTATCACAGACCATGGAAATGTAAGGGAAATAATTTATGGAAAAGACAAAAAGGGGCCTGTGAGTCAGGATCAGATCGGTCATGGTGTCCACCCGCCTTTTGGCGGTGATGGATTTGTTGACCATCTCCTCCGTGTCTTCGATGACATCAAGCCCGATGGCTTTGAAGGCCCGGATGTAATCCGGTTCGCATATGCTGTTGTATCGATGGATTATGATATTCATATTTTTGTTTTTGAAAAGATCCTTCCTGTTGCCTTAAATATGTTAACAGAAAATGAGAATATGTGCTATACTTATTCTCGATAATATAATGTGATCAAAAGGACTTTATCTGCAGGTGAAAGACCATGACCGATTTTGATACCCTCATAGTCATTACGGAAAAGGATTTTAAACGGGTGCAGTCCCAGTATCCCCGTCTTCTTAAAAATATGCCCGGGAAAAAGGTTATCTTTGTGGGCGCTGAAGGAGTGGGAGAAGCTGTTAAAGAAGCGGGTTTGTCCGATCGTGCGGCTTTTCTGGATGAGAACAGTATCCTCCCTTTTGATGAGGTACACTCTGTGATGACCGAGCATATGGCGCCCCGCCTTTGCGGTCAGGAGATGCCCAGAGGTGTGACGGGCTGGTATTATCAGCAGTTCTTAAAATTGAATTATGCATATATGTGTGAAGATGAGTATTATATGACCTGGGACGGAGATACCATTCCCTGTGCTCCCTTCGATATGTTCTCCGAGGAGACCGGCCTTCCCTGTCTCGACATGAAAAGAGAGCTTCATGAAGAATACTTTATCACCATGCCTAAGCTTTTGCCCGGAGTCAGAAAAGTGATGGAAAGATCCTTTATCTCCGAGCATATGCTGTTTAGGGTGGATATAGTTAAGGAAATGCTGGAAGCCGTTGAAGCCAACGATGCCATACCGGGACAGCGTTTCTGGGAAAAGATCATCAGAGCCATTGAACCTGAGAGGATCACTAAAAGTGCTTTCAGCGAATTTGAAACCTATGGCAGTTTTGTGGCGCTCAATCATCCCGGAGACTACAGACTGAGGGACTGGCACTCCTTCAGGCTGGCGGGTGATTTTTTTGATATCAATACCATATGCGACAGGGATTATGAATGGCTTTCACATGATTTTCAGGCGATCTCCTTTGAAAAGTGGTCCCAGCTTCGCGATGACCAGAGGAATCTTTTTGATAATCCCGAGTACCAGGCAAAGCTCAGTGCCAGACAGATGCTGGAGATAGCCCAGGAGGAGTATACCGACGGATATAAGGAAGTGTGGGATTAGATGAGGTTTTTATATATCTATGCCGGCAATTCGGTACTTGATCTTCCCATGACGCTGGAGAGCATGGGTCATGGTGTGGAGCGGTTTGAGGATTTCAGGTTCTTTCCGGATGATACGCCGGATGAAGCTTATGAGCGTCTGGATGAGAGGATAAAAAAAGGCGGGTATGATTTCCTGATATCCTATCTGTTTTTTGACAGGGTATCGCATATCTGTCAGGACAACGGCCTTCGTTATATCGCCTGGGTTTATGATTCCCCCATGGTCCCTCTTTTTGACAGGGAAGCCGAGAACGATGTGAATCATATTTTTGTCTTTGACCGCCGGCAGTATGAGCGGCTTAAGAGTCAGCTTGACATACCGCATCTGCACTATATGCCCATGGGATCCTGTACGGAGAGGATCGGCAGGGTGTCTGTTTCGGTTTCGGATCAGGACAGGTTTTCCCATGATATCAGTTTTGTGGGAGATCTGTATGAGGATAACGCATACGACCTGGTCCTGCCCTATCTGCCTCCCGATATGGCGCAGCGGCTTAAGGAAAAGCTGACGGCTTCCCTTTGTAAATGGGAGAAGGGCAGGCAGTGGCCCCGGTTGGATGATGATATGGTGGCTCTTTTCCGGGAGAAAAAACTTCTGAATGATAAAAGAGCCCATCTTCTGGATGTGAACACCTTCATCGGAGTGGCGATCGAGAGCCGTAAGCTGGCTCAGCTGGAGCGGGTTACAGTCCTGAACGCCCTGGCGGGGATGCACAAGGTGGATCTGTATACCAGAGGTGAGCCGACATATCTTCAGGACGTGACTCTTCATCCCGGAGTGGATTATTATACCGATATGACCAGGGTGTTTAATCTATCCCGGATAAATCTGAACATCACCATACCGTCCATCGAGACCGGGATCCCCCAGCGGGTGTGGGATATAATGGGGAGCGGAGGCTTTTGCCTGACCAATTATCAGGAGGAGATCGAGGAGTATTTTGTCATCGGGCAGGATATAGAGACCTTTAAATCTGTGGAAGAATTGCTTGTGAAGGCGGATTTTTACCTGAAGCATGAGGACCTCAGGCTTCAGATCCTGTGTAACGGATATGAGAAGGTTGTTTCGCAGCATAGCTATGAGCATCGGATAACACGGATGCTTGAACTGGTCGAAGCAGGATAAGACATCTGAACAGATTATAAACCGGGAAAGGAAAAAACATGACAACAGCGATCGTAATAGCAAGCGGCAGCGGGCGAAGGA
>JAEEZH010000122.1 GCA_016288495.1 Lachnospiraceae bacterium | reverse complement strand
TAAAAGGAGAAACCACGCCGTTGTGGGGATGACTGTTTTTTGTCATTTTTTAATATTCTGTTTTAATAAACCGAAAACAGAAGCTTTCCGTAGCTGGGCAAGGGCCAGCACTTTTCACTGGTGAGCATCTCGGCTTCGTCCACATGCTTTCTCAGATGCTCCATCTTGGGGATCACATCGTCCCTGATGAACTGCGCCGTCTTCAGGATATCATCAAAATCCTTTACCTTTTCCAGTGCCTCTTCCAGATCTACCACTCTTTCAAGGATGTAATCCGTAAGCTCCGAAAGCCGCTCCATTGTGGATATCTCATAATTGCACTTTACCTTGTCGCTCACGGACTTCATCTCGGAGGTGGTCTTTGCCAGGCTGAACAGATAACCTTCGATGGCCGGCAGATAATTCTTTCTGACCATATCCACCATGGTGTGTCCCTCTATATTTACGGTCTTGCAGTAGTTCTCCAGCATGATGTCACATCTGGAATGAAGCTCGGTATCGGAGAACACCTTGTGCTCGATGAGCATATCCATATTCTTCTTGTCCAGAAGATGAGGCATGGCGTCCGCTGTGGTCTTCAGATTGGAAAGTCCCCTCACCTTGGTGGCTTCTTCTATCCACTCATCTCCGTAACCGTTTCCGTTAAAGAGGATCCTCTCGTGAGTACTGATTGTCTCCTTGATCAGGTTGTGAAGATCAGCCTCAAAGTTGTCGGACTTTTCCAGCTTGTCCGCATACTGCTTCAGGCTCTCGGCTACAGCCGCATTCAGCATGATATTGCAGCAGGCGATGCTGTTTGATGATCCCAGGGATCTGAACTCGAATTTATTACCCGTAAATGCGAAGGGTGAAGTCCTGTTCCTGTCGGTGGTATCCCTGGAGAATCTGGGAAGTGAACTTACTCCCAGCTTCATGATCACCTTTTCCTGTCCTTCATAAGGAGTATCATTCTTGATCGCATCCAGAATGGCTGTCAGTTCATCACCAAGGAATACTGAGATGATAGCCGGAGGTGCCTCGTTTGCTCCCAGTCTGTGATCGTTTCCGGCTGTTGCCACCGAAAGCCTCAGCAGATCCTGATAATCGTCCACTGCCTGGATCACCGCACACAGGAAAAGTAAAAACTGTGCATTCTCATAAGGCGTCTCCCCCGGTGATAAAAGATTGGCTCCGGTATCGGTTGCCATGGACCAGTTGTTATGCTTTCCGGATCCGTTCACTCCTGCAAAAGGCTTCTCATGGAGCAGGCATACCATTCCGTGCTTTCTGGCCACCTTCTGCATGATCTCCATGGTCAGCTGGTTGTTGTCGGTAGCCACGTTCGTGGTGGAGAATATGGGAGCCAGTTCATGCTGGGCCGGTGCCACTTCATTATGCTCAGTCTTTGCCAGAATCCCCAGCTTCCATAACTCCGTATTGAGTTCCTCCATAAAGGCGGTTACTCTTGGTTTTATCACTCCGAAATAGTGATCGTCCAGTTCCTGACCCTTGGGAGGCATCGCTCCGAACAATGTCCTTCCCGTGTAGATCAGATCGGGTCTCTTCTCAAACATTTCCGCGTCGATGAGGAAGTATTCCTGCTCGGGTCCCACGCTTGTTCTCACATACTTTACTTCGTTTCCGAAAAGCTTCAGTATCCTCTTTGCCTGACGGTCCAGTGCCTGCATGGAACGAAGCAGCGGTGTCTTTTTATCCAGCGCATCTCCCGAATATGAACAGAATGCTGTGGGAATGCAGAGGGTGTGATCCTTTATAAAGGCATAAGAGGTAGGGTCCCATGCGGTATAGCCTCTCGCCTCAAAGGTAGCTCTCAATCCGCCGGAGGGGAAAGAAGATGCATCGGGCTCACCCTTGATCAGTTCCTTTCCCGAAAACTCCATGATCACACCGCCGTCCGGAGAAGGGCTGATAAAACTGTCATGCTTTTCAGCGGTCACACCGGTAAGTGGCTGGAACCAGTGGGTAAAATGTGTCGCACCTTTCTCCACTGCCCACTCGCGCATCTGCTCGGCAACTGCCTGTGCCACCTTCTCGTCCAGTTTTTCGTTCTCGTCGATGGTCCGTCTCAGCGACTTGTAGTCCTTGGCTGAAAGCCTGGCTCTCATCACTCTGTCATCGAAGACCATGGATCCGAAAAGCTCCGGTACATTTTGTTTCTCCATAACTGCCTCCTTCCCAGCATTACAATGATCGTTATTTACGACTTACTGCCCCGATCGCAGATCAGTGGCAGAAAAAAAAGGCGCCCCGGAGAAAACCTCCGAGACGCCCTTGTCTCTTCGAGAAAGTATACTACAACCAAAACGGATCGTTGTCAAGTATCTTTTTCAAAAAAAATTTTTATTTTCACTTCAACACCAGAAAATCCTGACTGATAACGCCAAAATTAACCATCACAAAGGAAATGACAAAAAAGAGGATAAAGAAAAAAGGAGCGCCCCGAAGATAACCCTTCAGATCCTCGGCTGACATGTCCATATGGAAAAGGACCGGGATGAACAAAAGCAATATAAGCAGCGCAACTCCCCACCAGGGCAGAACGCCAAGGGAGATCACATAAATGATGACAGCCTCTATAATGAGTCCGATAATGACAGGACCGCAGGCTGTCATGGCCATCTGAATGCTCCTGATGGCCCAGTTGCCCTGGGGTACTATACTCACATAGCCCAGCCTTTTCTCCTCCTTGTGATAGAGCTTGAAATCGGTGATCCTGGCTCCTGTGACAAAGGCAAAAAGAGCGTGGGAAAGCTCATGGATGATGACACCCAGAAAAGTCAGACGGTTATTGAAAAAAGCGAAGGCCGTCCCCGTGCTGTCAGCCAGGGAAAACAAAGCCTTAAAGGCCACCGTGGCGATGAGATTGATCACAAAGCCCACCGCGGGGACTATCAAAATAAATACAAGAGTAAGTATAAGACTGTTTATCAGGGTTTCTTTCATATCCGTACTCCTTTGAACAATATCTTAAAAAATATATCATACATGAGCGGATGAAACAAGTTGTATCATTTGACCATTCACCATACATCATGATAAAATTGAGTTTGATTTTTTTTGAAGGAGAATAAAATGCGTATCCTGGTTACAAATGATGACGGTATCAGATCGGAAGGTATCAAAGCCCTGGCCAAAATGGCGTCCGGGTTCGGGGATGTGTACGTAGTCGCACCGGAAGGTGAATGCAGCGCCATGTCCCACCGTATAAGTGTCCGGACTGTATTAAAGACAAGGGAATACGACTTCCCTGTACCTGTTAAAAAAGCTTTTTCCGTAAGCGGCACACCGGCTGACTGTGTCAAGCTGGCTCTCGCCCATCTTCTGGATATAAAACCGGATTATGTTTTTTCCGGAATAAACAACGGCTACAATGCAGGCTGTGATATCCTCTATTCCGGCACTGTGGGCGCAGCCATGGAAGGGCTGGCCGGAGGACTTAAGGCGATAGCTTTTTCCAACGGGTTCGACGGTTCCTACGAGGTGATAGACCACGAACTTGCCTCCCTCACCAAAGAGGTGATGGAAAGGGAAATATCCGGATCGCAGATCTGGAACATTAATTTCCCGGGCTGTTCTCTCGCTGAATACAAGGGCGTTCTGTGGGATCAGAAGATCGCGCCTTTTCAGTTTTATAAAGATATCTACGACATGAAAGAAACGGACGAAGGAATAGAATTCATGGCAGGCGGGATCCCGTATACGGAACAGATAGAACTGGACGGCACGGATATGTCAGCCATTATGAACGGATACACGTCGGTGGGCAAGATAAGATGCAGCGTGTTCTGATGTTTTTTCAGGATTATCTGAATGAGACAGGGAAAGATTCTTCCTGTTGCTTCGCAACCCCTCGCCGGGGCGGCATCACATCACTTCGTAATGTGATATGCGTCGCTACGCTCAGAATGACATTGGAGAATATTCAGAATGACATTGGGGAATATTCAGAATGACATTGGGGAATATTCAGAATGACTTTGGGGAATGCTCAGGCAGTAAGGTAGTATTTCAGCAGGTCGCAGCCGCTCTCCATCTGTCTTTCACTGATGGCCTTTATCTCGGGGACCGCATTGTCCACGCAGGCAGGATGACCTGCCATGGACATCATCTCCAGATCGTTATAGTGATCTCCCAGTGCCACAAATTCGCTTAAGGGTATTCCCGTTTTGTCCGACACGGCCTTGAGCCCTGTCCCTTTGTGAACGCCTTTCGGCATGATATCGGTCCAGAAATTACCGCTGGTCACCACATTCAGCCTGTCAGAAAACAGGTCCTTCAGCTTTTGGTCAAAAAGCTCCACTCCATCCTTCGAATAAGCCGAGACTTTAAAGAAATCCTCGGGCATATCTTCCGGATCATCCAGCTCCACAGCCTTATTTTTGACATAATCGGTGATATGGGAAAAGAAATCCTGTCCCTTGATGATATAGGTGCAATCCACGCCGGAAATGGCCACTCTCGCCCCGGGAATATCCAAGATGGCACGGCTGGTGGCTATACCCTCCTCGCGGCTCATGACGCTGCGATAGATAAGCTCTCCTTTGTGAAAAACAAGGCACCCGTTTTCAGCGATATAGGAGATCTCATCCTCTACCCCCGAAAAAAGGTGCTGGAGATTCAGATGCTGACGACCGGAGGCGGGGAGGAAGATCCCACCCCGCCTTACATAATCTCTTATGAGAGGAACCATATCTTCCCTCAGAACCCTGATGCCGTTCTGAAGTAAGGTCCCATCCAGATCCGTCGCAATTACCTTATACATATGGATTATTTAACTATGTCCTCTTCACCGAAGGGATCACCGCACTGAGGGCAGAACTTGGGAGGATTCTTGGGATCCTCGGGCTCCCAGCCGCACTTGTCGCACTTGTACAAAAGCGCACCTGCGGGCTTGGGTGAACCGCACTCGGAACAGAACTTGCCTTTGTTGACCGCGCCGCAGGAACAGGTCCAGCCTGCTGCATCCTCAGGCTTCTTTGCGCCGCACTCGGGACAGAACTTGCCGGTAGCCGTCTTTCCACAGGAAGGACAGGTCCAGGAATCTGCTGCGGGTGCCGCAGGAGCAGGTGCCGGTGCGGGCGCAGGTGCAGGTGCTGCCTGCTGTGCCATAGCGGCATTCATGGCGTTTGCCTGTGCAAAGTTTCCTGCAGCGTTGCCGCCCATGGTCTGAGCCATGTTCATGCCCATAAATGCCATGGCTGCTCCGCCCTGATTGTTGGCTGCGTCCTTCATGGCTGCCATGGTAGCAGCCGCCATGTTTGCATTCAACAGGTTCGGGTTTGTGAAAGCTGCATTCTTCTGCAGTTCCTTGAGCATCTTCTCGTCTTCTTCCTCAGCCTTAACTGAATTAACGCCGACCTGGAAGACCTCGATACCTCTGCCCTCTCCCCACTTCTTGGAAAGCTCATCCCTCAAGGCGTCTGCCAGTTCCTGGGTATGAGTGGGAAGCTGTGAATATCTGATACCGTCCCCTGCCACTCTGGCAAATGCGGGCTGAAGGGCCGTCAGGAACTCACTCTTCATCTGGGAATCCAGCTGCTCCCTCTTAAACTCATCGGATACATTTCCCATAAGGTTGGTGTAAAGGATGATGGGGTTCACTATCTTATAGCTGTACTCGCCGAAGCATCTGATGCCTATATCGATATCGATACCTGCTCTCTCATCCACTACTCTGAAGGGAACGGATGAAGGGGTACCATACTTATTGCCTGTGATTTCCTTTGTATTTACGTAATAAACTCTCTGATCCTTAGGAGCCTCACCGCCAAAGGTGAAACGCTTACCCATATTTTTGAACACGTCAAGAATATTGGTAGCAAGACTTCCGCCTGCAAAGATAGAAGGCTCGGTGGAAGAATCATAGGTGTACTCTCCGGGCTCTGCGCAAAGATCCACGACCTTGCCCTGCTCTACGATGATCATACACTGTCCGTCTGCAACAGCGATAACGGAACCGTTTGAAATGATGTTGTCCACACCCTTTGTGTTGGATGATCTGCCTGACACTCTCTTCTGGCCCTTTACCATGAGCGTATCGTTGGCAATCGATTCACAGTAGAAGTATTCTTTCCACTGATCAGCCATTACACCCCCGGCTGCGCCGGCTAAAGCTTTTATCAATCCCATACTTTTTCTCCTTTTCCCGGTTTACACTCATCGGACATACTCACGCCCGTAGATATTATGTAAACCAAAACATATTAACACTCCGCTTCTTATAATAACAGATTTTCGCTTCGGATACTACTGTTTTTTAAAGGAATCAAAACCTGCCTGCGAAATAAAGACAGAGGGCGCGGTCACTTTGTATCCGTCCCTTTCCAAAGCACAGATAAACAGGCTCTTTCTGGCTCTGGTCATGGCCACGTACATGAGCCTGCGCTCCTCCTGAATATCCTCATCGTTCACCGCCCCCTTGTGGGGTATGTTGCCCTCGAT
>JAEEZH010000121.1 GCA_016288495.1 Lachnospiraceae bacterium | reverse complement strand
TCCGCTGTCGGAGAGATCCACCTTCAGATCCGTGCCGTCTAACAGCTTGGACTCAACTATCAGATTCATCTCATTATCGTCCACGATCAGTATCCGGCCCTCGGGCGCATGGAAGCTGTGCTCGAAATGATCATCCCCGGCTATGCCGCTGGAGGTAAAGAGATTGATATCGCCCACCGTCTCCGTCGACGATACTCCCTGTTCCACCTCCACAAGGAAGGTAGTGCCCTCCGTATAAACACTGTTTACATTGATCGCACCGCCCATCAGCTCCACCAGCTGCTTCACGATGGACAGCCCAAGGCCGGTGCCCTCGATGTAACGGTTCTTCTCCTCATCCTGACGCTGGAAGGTATCGAAGAGATGAGGCAACGCATCGGCCTTAATGCCCATTCCTGAATCCGTCACATTGATCTTTAACAGCACCTTGTCATCCCCGGATGATTCACACTCCATGTAGAGGCTCACAAACCCCTTTGGTGTGTATTTCACGGCATTGTTTAACAGGTTGATCAGGATCTGCTTTATCCGGACTTCATCGCCGTAGAGTTTCTGCGGCACATTCGGGTCAATGCCCACGCGAAACTCCAGCCCCTTATCCTGCGCCTTCAGCCATATCATATTAACGATCTCGGACAAAAGCGATCTTACGTCATAATCCACCGGCACTACATCCATCTTACCGGCCTCGATCTTGCTTATGTCCAGGATGTCGTTGATCAGGGCGAGCAGCATCTTGCCGGCACCCTGGATATTCTGGGCATCTTTTTTGATCTCATCGGAGGCATCCGGCTGCCGCAGGATGATCTCATTTAACCCCAGCACCGTGTTGATGGGCGTACGGATCTCATGGCTCATGGAAGAAAAGAACCGATTCTGAGATTTATTGAGTTCTTCCGCTTCCTTTGTTTTTTCCTCCGCAACCTGTGCTTCCCGCTGTAGGATCTTTACCCAGAATAAAATGATAATAGTCAAGATAAAAATACCTGCGATATAGTTCATGATCGAAGCTTTGTATTCGTTGGCGCCCTGATAAACCGTGACGCGATCCGGATTGTAATAAGCCAGAACAGACATGGTTATTGTGATAGCAATATCTGACAGAACCATGAATATGCGGAATTTCCCATCCAGGACTATGATAAGATAATAGGCCCCCATCAGGAACATGATAAGCGTACCGTTCCGGATTCCACCCTTTGCAAAAAACATGGCGGGGCGCATGACAAATACAAGGATAAGCGCAAGAATGATCCTGGCGCGTCTGAGATCCTTCTTTTTCATCAGTTTGATGATAACAACAGCGCCGAATATGACAAAAGCGATCGTTGCAAGGGTTGGCGCAAGCTTTTCCCCAAGGACAAAGAAACCGAACAGCACATTCACAAGAAGCGCAAACATTTCCGCAAAGGAAAACAGTACAAAGGTCCTGTCCTTCATATCGATGGACGAATCATACAGATAGTTCAGGAATTTTTCTTTTATTCTCCCAAAGAACTTCATCACTGCGCCCTCCCTTCGTCATGGTTCATTACTTCGGAAAGGACTCTTTTCATCACCCGTTCGAATTCATTGATGTCAATGGGCTTTGCCAGGAAACCGTCGAAGCCCTCCTGCATGAACATCTCCCTTGCACCGCTCAGTACGTTGGCCGTGAGGGCAAGGATCACCGGATTCTGATGACGCTCCGCAGCTACCTGCCGTATCTGCTTCATGGCCTCCACGCCATCCATCTCCGGCATCATATGATCCATAAAGACTACCGTAAATTCTCCGTCCCTGTATTTTTGTATGGCTTCCTTACCGCTTTCGGCCGTCTCGATGATGAACCCGTACTCCTTGAATATCCCCATGGCCACCACAAGATTCATCGGCTCATCATCCACCACCAGCGCATGGATACCGGCGTAGGTGGGTTTTGCAGCGTTCAGATCCCCCCTGTGGAAATCCTTGTAGTCCCCGTTAACGATCCTGACAATGGCGGAGCCATATAGCGGTTTGGAAATGAACAGTACGCCGTTCTCGGACATTGAGGAGCGATCAGCCTGCGTCGTCACGACCACCTGACAGCCCTCACCGACCAGTGTGTCAAAGACCTCTTTGTCGGCATTGTATTCATCTATGCCGGTGAAAACATGCGTCACATTCAGATCATTCAGGAGCTTACGGAAGTCCTTCAAATTTGTGGCGGCATACACGTGGAGGCCGAGGCCTGCAGCGAGCCTTGCCGTCAGGGCGTTATTATACTCTCTGATCTCCGGAACCTGGATCCTGCCGGGACGGATGTAATACACGACGTCGCCCGCCTTGCCCGGTTCGATCGACAGGCAGGGACTAGAATCCACAACCTGCTGAGGGATCGACAGATGGACGGTGGTCCCTGCGCCCTTCTCACTGGTGACGGTGACGAAGCCGCCCATCTTACGGACGAAGCCGTAGATGATAGTGTATCCGAGACCAATGCCGCCGGTACTCCGGGTTCTCTTCTTATTGGCCTGATACATACCGGTTGAGAGCTTTTCAAGCTGCCCACGAGTCATCCCGATACCGGTATCGGTCACTTCAATGATCAGGTTGGCGCCGTATTCCTGCGTCTCGGCATAGACCCTGACATAGACGCCGCCCTTCTTTGTGAACTTCAACCCATTTTCCAGGAGATGCCGTAAGATCTTATGGATTTTTTCAACGTCCCCCCGAAGTACGGCAGGAGTATCCGGTGCCAGATCCACCAGCAGCTCCAGCTGTTTCCTGCGGGTCGACGATTTATAATACGATACCACATCATTGATCAGGGAATCGCACATATACTCGTTCTCCGTCAGGATCAACTCCCCACGCCGGACCTCCGTGTAATCCTGGATATCATCGATCTGATGAGTCAGACGGATGCAGGCATCCCTGATGGACAGAAGCTCTTCCCGGTCCTCATCCTTGAGGATGATCGCGGTCATTCCGTTGATCACATTGACCGGCGTGCGCAGCTCATGGGATACGTTTGAGAGGAAATCTCCCACATCATGCTCGTCCCTATCTACGGCCGCTTTCCACCTGTCAATCTCCTCCACCGAGGAGAGCCGGAAGGACACGGAAATACGACACAGCAGATAAATGGCCAGCACCGCCAGAAAATGCGTGATCAGGTTCATGATAAGCGGTGTTGTAAAGATCAATATCCCGTTCATATAGGAAATGACGAGCCGGTAGACTACGATCGTCACGTATTCCACCAGCGCCAGATTCAGGAAAAGACTGCGGTTGTGAAGGGAGAAAATAACTAACAGTATGCTGATCATCAGCGCCGGATCCAGTATCGCATCCGCATGCGCGCAGACATAGAACACCAAAATGGCCGAGTAGGTGAAATAGACCGCCCAGCGGTGGTTCGTCGGAATCTTCTGTGTCAGATGTAAACAGCAGATCCCCACCAGCCCAAGCAAAAGCAGCAGAGCCGCCCAGAGCTCCCAACCGGCAAGAATCGTCTCCACGATGGAGATGATGCCGGTCACGAGAATGATCGCAATGATAAGCCTTTCTTTCCTGATTTCCGTCATCGCAGCCTCCCTTCCAAACGCTGCTATCATAACCAAAATGGGGCAGCATTTCCATCTCTATGCTACCCCACTGATCTTTATTTATGTTGCATGGCACAACATTGAAGGATTCATCTATTTCAGTATAAGTGAAAGTTCGATTTCATCTTCATCCTCATTGCCCGTCTCCGCAAAACCTTTTCGTCTGTACATATCCAACGCATGATCATTGTTCTTATTGCATGTTAACGTAACCTTCCCGGAGCTTCCGAAGGGCTTGATCTTAATATAATCCAGCACTTTGTCCAATGCTGCACTTCCATACCCTTTGCCTTGTGAATCCACATCGATCATCATATGCCAGATGTCATACTCCGGAACATCATAGTCATAGATCACCATAACATAGCCAACCATTTTTTCATCATTGTAGATTCCAAAAGGTTGGCACTGCTCCCTATAAACATAGGCCTGTGCCAGACTTCTTATAGGGTGAGAAACAAACTCCTCCTGTTTCGGATCCAATTTAAGGTTAAATGCATCAATAAAGTTTTCTTCCGTAATCTTTTTAAGTGTGATCACAGATTCCTCCATTAGATTTTTCATTGAAGGGAACTAAAGCCCCATCTCCTTAAATATGCTGTCATCCGCTTTTCTGCCGGAGTCAACATCCTCAAAGTATGCTATAAGCTTTCTGTAGCGGTCAATATAGGCCTGAATCTTTTTCTTCCTAAAACGGTCCTTAATCTTTTCCAGATAAAGACTAATAAATCTGTCTATATCATCGGAGAAACCCGCGGCAAAATCATAGAGCTGCCGGGCTCTTTCTTCTGTGCTCAGGGACGAATCAGCAATAAGAAACTCTTTTTTATGCCAGAACTCTTCCAGAAGGTATGCTGCGCGAAGTGCGCTCTCATCACCGCTTTTGCGCTCAGAGTGATCATCTAAGGCCCGGTTAAGAGCCATTTCTTCCTCACTTACGAACCGAACAATGTCTTCTGAAGCCGAAGCCGAACTATTTGTGATAAAGGCCTTCATCCGCCTTGCCTTTTCGGACAGCAGACTGTGACCGATCCTCTGCCTGAAACTGTCATTTTTCACGCTCTTTTGATTGAACTCAAACTCTGAGGGATTCTCTTCTGCAGAAAAAAGAATCTCATCAGCTTTTAGCAATACAGTATCATCGTCCACAGGAAAAAGACGATTTTCCTGAAACTTCGTTACAGAAACATCTACTGCCGTAAGATCAGGGAGAGACTGTGATGAGGCGTTTGGGCTGCGTTTTTCAGATATGTTCAGTTCTTTCTTTACAGATGATATCAGGAATTCGTACATAACATATACTCCAGGATCATATATTCCTCATCGGGAGGATTGAATACAGTAAGAAGGTTCTGTACGATGCTTTCATCCGAAAGCTGAAAATATATATCAAAATCATTATTCAGCTTTTGGCCGGCAGCATCCATGCACTCGGAGAAAAGAGACAGGAACATGTTTTTCTGCTTAGCTATATCGTCCATATACAGTGCGGTAATATACAGAGTTTTCCCGTCCGGCGACGAGGCTACGATCGCAGCGTCCACTTCATTATTA
>JAEEZH010000120.1 GCA_016288495.1 Lachnospiraceae bacterium | reverse complement strand
TTAAGGCTCTGTTCTATGTGATTTATGGCAAAGGCCGCAAGGGCCGGCTGGTCCTTGTATTCCTCACCTCTTGTGGTCATCAGCACAAGTCCTGCCACGGACATTCCCAGGCAGGACAGAAAAAGAAGTACGGTATAAAAATAGCGGTTGAATTTATTCTTCATATTTTTCCTTACATATTGAATCTACGTGTAAACTCCATAGCCACAGTCTGGCCCTTAAAAATGACGGCGCCCACAAAAAGAATGACGCTCATGAGCATGCATATGATCCAGGTCGCAGGGATCCCCTTGTTCCTGAAATACAGGGCTATGAAAGGCAGTATCCCCACCAGCAGATTGGTCAGCAGATAAGCCATGGCATTTCCTTTTTTATCGATCATGGCAAGTATAAAATTAACTACCATGGTGGCGGTCAGGGTAATGGGTATGATCCATGCGAAGGTCAGTCTCATGAAACGGAAAAAATAGGACGTCACGGCAAGCAGCCCCAGAAGGATGAACACCATGATGGTGACCTTTCTCGCAGAACCGGTCCCGGGTTTGAACTGACGCAGGATTCCGAACTCTATCACTATAAGCCACATGGCAAGTATGAGCCCCCAGTGCAGTGTATAAAAGGGCGGGATGCGCAGCTTGAAAAAGAAGTCCAGACCCAGTCCCACGATGACCACGATCCATACGATGAAAAGCTGCAGCTTATAAAAAAACGATCTAAGCTTAAGCTCCGTAGGCCTGGGGAAATACGCTTCCTCCTCCTGACCCGTGATCCTGCTCTGGCACAGGGGACACCTTTGCATGTCTCCGCCCACTTCGATTTTACAATAAGGACAAGTCTTCATCAGCCTATGACCTCCGTGGCATATACCCTGACATCGACCCCGGAATCGGAAAGCCTTCTCACCAGGTTTTTGATCACTCCGGTGCCGGCATAGGGCGACGAAACTCCCAGGGTAAGATCTCCGTTATAGCTGGACATGGTGGAGAACAGATTGGAGGAGCTGCAGAAAGCACTGTAATTTCCGATGTATTCCCCCACCTCGGCAGGAGGCTTCTGTACACCCAGATTCGATATCACCATGGATACTCTTTTATCCGACATCCTGGAAGCACGCCGTATGGCAAACTGCTTTACGAACAAAGGCAGCGGCCTTACAGGCGCCACATACTCCATGGTCTCAAAGCTGTCCATCTGCTTTTTTATATTTTCCTCGGTGAGCTGGCTTTTGAAATTTGCATCGAATTCAACCGCCAGGTCATCCTGTGAGATCTCTTCCTTGAATACGTGGGTCACCAGCACGCTGTTAAAAAAATTCCTTGAAGTATATGAAGGGTAATAATTCCTCAAATTTACCGGCAATGAGACAGTGACGGGCGTTTCATGCCTGCGGGGCGGCATATCCGCACAGATCGCCAGCATCCACGCCGCGCCGAAATAACTGGTCAGGGATACCCCCAGCTTTTTTGCCTTTTCCAAAAGCTGGGCTGTGGGCATGTGTATCTCAAAAAACTGCAGCTGGTCATAGGGCAGCTTAAGTCCCCCGGGATGGTAGGCCATCTTTTTAAAGGGATCGGAAGAAAAGTTCATATTCTTAAAAAACTGTCTGTAGCTGTCCTGAGTGAGATCATCCGCGGAAGCGCCGGAATGTATGGTCACATTTTCAAATTTACCGGGATGACGCAGTCTTAAATAATCGAGAACGATTATGTTCAGGAACTCCAATGCGCCGGTGCCGTCCGAAAGAGCATGAAACAGTTCCAGATTTATCCTCTTTCCGAAATAGGTGACCTGATAGTGGAGCATGGCCTTGTTGGGGACATAAAGAAGAGGACAGATGCGCTCACTCTCCTCTTTGACCTCGGGTAAGATATCCGTATCCTCCATATAATGCCAGAATATCCCCCGGCGTATCCTCACCTGAAACTGGGGCCTGTCCTGAATAGCAGAGAGGACTGCCTGCTCCAGAAGCTTAGGATCTATATCCTCCTTAAGGGTACAACTCACCCTCAGGGTCCTTGTATCCCGCTTTGAGACCGTAGCCAGAAAGACCTTGGCCACATTATCCACTTTATACCAGTTTTCGCTTCCCATTAATACCTCATTTTAACAAGCTGTCAGATCCTTGTCTCGCTTTTTACAAATTTCGAAAGCCGCTCCATGGCCCTGTCCGCTATGGGCAGCGGCATCTGCTGATACACATGCCAGCCCTTTTCTTCTATATCCAGCACCGCCCTGCCTCCGGCGGCTGTGATCCTGTCCTTTAGCCTGAGGCTGTCATCCAGCAGTATCTCATTCCTGCCCGCCATGATATAAACAGCGGGAAAACCTTCAAAGCTTCCGAAAAGCGGGCTGAAGATCCTGTCATCCGCTCTTCCCTGCCCCGCGATATAAGCCCTGGATGCATTTTTGACATAAGCCCTGGTAAGAATAGGGTCCGTCTTCGCATTCTTTTCATAGCTTCCGGCGGTGGCGGTCATATCGGTCCATGGGCTGAACAGCAAAAGACCGGCAGGTACCGGACGTTTTTTTTCGATCAGATCCTGCACCATGCAAAGGGCCAGATTGCCCCCGGCGGAATCTCCCGCTATCCATATTTTGCAGGACTCAATACCCTTTTTCGCCAGATGATCCCACAGTGCAAAGCTGTCCTCCAAAGCCGCAGGATATGGATGCTCAGGGGCCAGGCGGTATACAAAGCTGTAAACCGTAAACCCCGTAGCCAGAGCCAGCTTCGCAGCCAGTATCCTGGCATATACGATACCGCCGCTGAAAAAGCCGCCTCCGTGAATATATAAGATAGAATGATCCGGATCGTGACCCGCACCGGGCCTTATGCGTTCGCAGGCAATCTCTCCTACGGAAAAAGACCGGATCCTCACTTTTTTCCGGGGAACGGCAAGGCGGCTCAGGCGCTCCACCGAAAGCCTTCTCTTTCGGATATTTGCCTTGCCCGGCTGCATGCCGCCCAGAAGATTAAACGCTTTGATCACCTTTATCATGCCTTCCACCAGGGTCTTATGGAAGGCCTCAAAATGCGCTGCAAAAGCTGTTTCTTATCGTCCGCAAAATCCTGGGTATAACGCGCGAAGAATTTCTTCCAGAATTCACCATGTCCGTCAGCATTCATGGCAGACGCCGCGGCCTGAAGGTCAAGAAGAGGATTACCTCTGCCGCACCTTGTCAGATCAGTAAAAAGAAGACGCCCATCGCAGACCAGGACCTTCGACAGCCTCAGATTGCCGTAGATAAACGTATCGGTGGCATTAAGGCTGCTGACCAGACACTTAAGATCGGACTTTTGCTCCGCAGAAAGCTGTGTATTATTCTCCGTTTCTTCAAGCATACGTGATCCGAAATCCGGCAGTTCCTTCTTTTCCACCACCTGCTGATGGACCATGTGCATCAGCTCCGCCAGCTGCTTTGTCTCTTCCTGCATATCGTTGGGCCGCTGGTCAAAGATCTCGGAAAGAGTCTGACCGTTGACGATCTCATATATGATCCCGTAGTTGTCATCGCAGGATACGATCTCAAAGGCGATCGGGGTCGGAATACCGTAGGATGTGGCTATCTTTGACAGCTGGAAACGTTTTTGTATCTCCTCAAAGGGCAATCCCGGATTGAAAACCCTTACCGCCAGGTCATTTGTCGAACGATAAAGCTTACTGTCGCCATCCTCACTTATAAGCTGTCCCGGCGCGGGGTGCCTCACCTTGCGGATGCGGCGCTCCACCGTGATGAATTTCGTAAAACCCGTCATGGCAAAGATATCATATATATCAAGAGAGACATTGATGACCCTCATATTTGCACACCTTTTCTTAAGGTCGATGAGGACCCTTAATCCTGCACTGCTGATATATCCCAGCTTCTCAACATCCACCACGCAGGAATCATCCTGAAATTTATCGAGGACAAGCTCCAGTTTATGAGAAACCTCCGGTGCCGTCATGGAATCAAGTCTTCCCGAAAGAGTAAGGTTGAGGGTATGGTTTTTTTCGTCGCGGCTGATGATCACAGTCTCCATATGGTGCTCCTTATTTTATCAAATTTACAGTGCGTTCCTGGGGGTTCCGTCAAGGAAGGCTCTGAAGTTGTCCGCCACCACATCTATGAGGCGCTTCCTGGCCTCCACACTGGCCCAGGCCATATGAGGGGTAATGACCATATTGGGCGCGCCAAGAAGAGGGTTATCCGCCTGCATGGGCTCCACAGTTACCACATCTGCTGCTGCGGCGGCTATCTTACCGCTTTTCAATGCGTCTGCCAGATCCTGTTCATCCACCAGTCCGCCTCTGGACACATTGACAAATATCACCCCGTCCTTCATCTTTGCTATATTCTCTTTTCGTATTATCCTGGCAGTATCCTCAGTCATGGGAGCGTGAAGGGTGATGACGTCGGCTTCCCTCCACAGCTCGTCAAGCGGGACAAAGCTTATGTCCGGATTACCTGCTTTATATTTATCCGGATGGGCGGTGTGTACCAGCACCTTCATCCCAAAGGCACGGGCGATCTGTGCCATCCTGCTGCCGATATTTCCAAAGCCCAGGATACCTATGGTCTTGCCAAAAAGCTCTGTAACGGGGCTCAGCCAGTAACAGAAAGTCTCCGACCTTACCCAGTCTCCCTTATGTACGCTCAAATTGTGCTCGCTTATCCTGCCTGCGCACTCCAGGATGAATCCCCAGGCCAGCTGAGCCACGGACTCGGTACTGTAGGCGGGTACATTGGTCACCGTGACACCATGCCTGTGGGCAGCCTCAAGATCTATCACATTGTATCCCGTGGCACACACGCCTATATATTTCAGATTCGGAAGCCTGTCAAAGGTATCGGCGTCAAATATCACCTTGTTCGAGAACACTGCCTCGGCATCGCCGATATGTTCAAATTTATCAGCCTCGGTGGTATTCTCATACACCGCTGTCTCCACGATGGAGGTAATGGGCTCAAGGGAAATATCGCCTCTGTTCACAGCTTTTTCTTCCAGATATACTGCCTTCATTGTTAACTCCTTTTACTCTCGATCATCAATAACAAAAATAATTCTATTTGTTTTATGCCCCTTAGTCAATAAAACAATTTCAATATGGCTTTACTTCCTGCCGGTTATAATTGTGTTGCAAAAAAGTCAATGTCATCCTTAAACAAAATCTTCACGCATCGGATTGAAAATATCCAGCAGGATACCCTTCTCAAGGCAGACGCAGCCATGCTCGATACTATCCTTCTTAAGCAGAGTATCACCGGCATTAACGATCTTTTTCTCATCGCCGATGGTAAACTCAAAACTGCCCGATACCACATAGGTGATCTGGGTGTGGGGATGATGATGAAGTGCACCTACCGCTCCCTTTTCAAAATGATTCTCCACGGTCATGAGACCGTCCGTATAGGCCAGGACCTTACGCACTACACCTTCCCCCGCCTGTTCCCCATCGATATCGGAATTAAATACCCATTTTTCATCTTTAACCGTTTTCATAGCCTTAGCCTCCTTACAGATTCACTTTGATCATATGCCCGGTCTGTCAAGATTCTTTTCTCAAAATGACAACGTGACAGTAAAAAAAGACAGTCATCCCGTCATGATATGTCATAACAGAATGATCCGTCTTATATATTTTTAGTCAGCTCACTTTCCATTTTAATCTACCGGCAGGTCATCGTATGTCCGGATTAATTAAAACATGTAAGGGCACAAAAGTCAATGGAGCTTTCCCTTACAACATTAGCGCTTACGGCTCCTGCTGATACCGCCGTTGTGAGAACAGCCTTGGGAATATCTTTCTTATTCAGGCTCACATCCACCACATCGATGATGAGTTCCTTCTTATCTCCGACCAGTACGAGCTCATATGACTTACCCTTTGCACTCTCAAGAGCACTCCTGATCACAAGCACTGCCTTGACTATTTCAGCATAATCCTCATTATCCTTTTCGGATGGCGCAACCCCACAGAAATCTTCGCCTTAGCTTTATCTAAGCCTGAAGCACGGACAAAACGGCCTCAAACAGCTCCGGATCTGATTCGACCACCAGCGCGATCTTTTCTTTTGCACGGCTCAGACCATGAAACAGTTTTCTTACCCTGCCGCTAAGCAGCCTTCCAGCCTTATCCCTTCCATTATACCTCATATATCCGGAATCATCATAGTAAAAGCCCTGATCTATCCGCATCACGACCCGGTCATATTCCTTACAGGTGGCTTCCATCGCCCCGATACAGGGAATCAGTTCCTCATATCTGCCGATCTGCGAAGAATCCGGAGCCTCCTCATCATAAATGTAAAAAAACTCCTCATATCCCAAAAGACAAAATAACTGATAAGTCTCCTCCTCATTTTGGGAGTACATCAAAGTAACTGAAGGGTACTCTCTTTTATGATTGCCTCCACCCGGATGTACCAGCCTTCTGATAAAAGTTGACAATTCACTGTTAAGTCTGATCCTGTTTGTAAGAAAATACCCTGTATAACCGGGAATCGCCTCTATGATATCCGCGCCTTCATATTCCCGTTCCGAAGGATGGATATCATCTTCCCTGTCATATGATATTATGACCGGTGCATTCCATTTCTCTGACAGACCGGTGATCTGCCCGAGCGACCCTTCCGTAAGCCGGTGCCCCTCGTCCACAAAGATCACCTTATAATCCATCTCTGTAGATATATCTCCGTTTCCCTCACAGTAATAATAGTCCACCCGCTTTAACCTGTCGTCCAGTTCTTCCAGCTCCTTCTCATGTGAGCCAAAATGAAAGACACATACCCTGTCTTTTTTTGACAGTTCCATTGCAAGATCATAGAGGAGAAGGGTCTTGCCCGTGCCCGGATATCCTGTGAACCCCTGTATCGGCGGACTGCCATCACCTTCAAGGGCCTGCCGGATCCTTTCAAGCATCTTTTTCTTGATATCCGTCTGCTGCCATGTAAGGAAGTACTCCTTACGTAAAAATCTGCCCGGATCGGTGAGGGGTGATATCAGATATCTGTCCTCACGGAAAAGGAGTTCTATATCTCCGTCAAAACATTTGCCCTGTCCCTCTATCAGACCGATCAGTTCTTCCCAGTCCGACTCGATCAGACGTCCGCTGTTTGAAAGCCTGACAAGCTGATCTGATTCCCTCAGAAAGGTATATGAATACACATTAAGTCCCAAAGCCGAAAGATAATGCCGGTTCTGCAGAAGCTGCTTTTTTACGGTCTCATATGGCACGGCACGGCTCTTCAGTTCCACATTGATCACACAGGTCCTGCCTACCCTTAAGAGGTCAAATTCCTTACCCAGCCGCGGCATGACAAAAGAATAATAAAAGAACAGGACAGACGGCCCCTTTGCCATTCCCAGAAGTTTCTCCGCAAACAGCTTAAGGTCATCCACCTCCCACGGCTTCACCTTCATGAAGCTCTCCCTGCCGGACATCTGCCGCTCAAGACGCATGATATCATCCGGCCGGGTTATTCTCGTCAATGCATAAATATTGACCGGTTTCATTTATACCTCCGTGAATCCATCATTCCGTATACAATTGATTATACCACAAAAGGTGGTACGTGAAGCAGAAAAAGGGACATCGAAAAAAACAATTGTAGTTTTGACTGTGTTTTGATAAAATGTAGTCTGTTTTGCGTATATCAGAGGATAATATAAAACTAAGGAAAGGTTAACATCATGGAACAGGATAAATTAAAACCAATGTTGTTTTCCGTTATAAAGAAATATAACGGAAGTAAGCTCATAACGGATCTGGTAGCGGGAATAATCGTGGCGATAATCGCCCTTCCCCTGTCGATAGCTCTGGCGCTGGCCTCCGGCGTAGGCCCCGAACAGGGTATATACACTGCCATCATCGCCGGTTTTCTCATTTCATTTTTAGGCGGCAGCCGAGTGCAGATCGCAGGTCCCACTGCAGCCTTTGCCACGATAGTCGCAGGTATCGTCGCCAAGAACGGCATGGACGGTCTGGTGCTGGCTACGATACTGGCCGGAATCCTCCTTGTCATCATGGGCTTATTGAGGCTCGGTTCACTGATCAAATTCATTCCATATACCATCACCACAGGTTTCACCTCAGGGATCGCAGTGACCATCCTCATCGGTCAGATCAAGGATTTCATGGGTCTTACCTATCCGGCCGGAACCGTCACCATAGAAACCATGGAAAAAGTAGCCGCCATAGTCAGAAATATAGGAACCCTTAACATGCAGGCCGTTGCCGTCGGTATCGTCTGCCTTGCCATACTAATCATCTGGCCCCGTATTTCAGAAAAGATCCCGGGCTCGCTCATCGCAGTCATCGTCAGCATCCTCATGGTGAAATCCCTTAACATGAACGTAAACACCATCGGTGATCTCTATACCATAAGCAATGCGCTTCCCGCGCTCAAGCTGCCTGCCATATCCATCGGATCCATCTCAGCCGTTGCCTCAGATGCAGTGACCATAGCCATACTGGCCGCCATAGAATCCCTGCTCTCCTGCGTAGTGGCTGACAGTATGATCAATTCCCACCACCGTTCCAATATGGAACTCATCGCCCAGGGTGTGGGAAATATCGGCTCGGCTCTTTTCGGCGGCATCCCTGCCACCGGAGCCATCGCCAGAACTGCTGCCAATATCAAAAACGGAGGACGCTCTCCCATCGCCGGTATCGTCCACTCACTGGTGCTTGTCCTGGTACTGGTACTGCTCATGCCCTACGCTGCACTGATCCCCATGCCCGCCATCGCCGCCATCCTTTTTATGGTGGCATACAATATGTGCCAGTGGCGAACCTTCACACACCTGTGCAAAACCGCTCCCAAGAGCGATATCATAGTTCTGGTGACCACCTTTGTACTGACTGTTGTCTTTGATCTGGTAATAGCTATCGAAGTGGGCATGATCAGCGCCTGCGTTCTGTTCATGAAGAGAATGAGTGAAGAATCCGCTGTAAGAAGCTGGAAATACTATGATCCCGACGAGGATCCCGACGGAATAGAATTAAAAGAAGTCCCCCGCCACGTACGTGTCTACGAGATATCCGGTCCCATGTTCTTCGGAGATGCGGACCAGCTGGCCGGCGTAGGTTTCAAGGACTTCACAAAGGTCATAATAATGAGGATGCGCGGCGTACCCGCGCTCGACGCCACAGCCATGCACTCCCTGGAGCAGCTCTACGACAGATGTCAGCAAAAAGGAGTACGTCTGGTATTCTCACATGTGAACGAACAGCC
>JAEEZH010000119.1 GCA_016288495.1 Lachnospiraceae bacterium | reverse complement strand
GTATGATGCCATGGTCAAGGGCGCGGATGCCAAGGAGGACATAGCTGTCATAGCCGTTGCCTTAAAGGATGTGTCGGATGATACCTTAAGTGCCGTAAAGATCGCGTCACTGGGTGATTCCGAATCCCTTCAGCTGGGTGATCCGGCTATAGTTATAGGTAATTCTCTGGGATACGGTACCACCGTTACTTACGGCATAATAAGCGCGCTTAACCGCGATTTCCAGGAGCCGGATACCGGTATCGTCAGACAGCTGATACAGACGGATGCGGCCATCAACCCCGGTAATTCCGGCGGAGCGCTTCTGAATTACCGCGGTGAGGTAGTGGGTATCACGGAAGCAAAGATAGTGGCCACTTCCACAGAGGGCGTGGGTTATGCGATCCCTATCACTTCTGCACAGCCCGTTATAGATGATCTCTCCGAAAAGAATACGAAATCAAAGCCCAAGGATGAGGATGCAGGTTTCCTGGGTGTGTCCGGAGTGGATGTGGCAGATCAGATGGCCGAAGTTTACGATATGCCCATGGGAGTATATGTGGCAAAGGTTACGGCAGGATCTGCAGCCGAAAAGGGCGGTATCAAGAAGGGAGATATAATCACTGATTTTGACGGTGAATCCATTTCCACCATGGATGAGCTGATGAGAGCAGTGGCTTCCTATCCTGCCGGTACTGAAGTAGAGGTTAAGGTTCAGAGAGTCGGCCAGGACGGTTACGAAGAAAAAGTCATAAACGTCACTCTGGGCAGCAGGGCAGAGATGGAAGACAGTCAGGATTGACAGGATTGGCATACTGCTACCCCGGAATGATCTGCCGGAGTAAAGATGAGAGCAGTCAGGAATAAACTTAGGATTACAGTCTGTTTGTTGATAATGAGTATGCTGATGGAGGCAGTACCGCTTAAGGCGGTATTGCCTCTTTGTGTTTACGCATCCTGTGAGACGGTGTCTTCTGATGTTATGTTAACCGAAGAAGAGACCGCTCTCGGGGCCGCTCAGGATCTGACGAAGTTCCCCGAAAGCTACAGGAGCCTTTTGTTAAAGCTTCAGAAGTCCCATCCTGCCTGGCAGTATGAGGCCTATCCCGTGGACGTGAACTGGGACACGGTGGTTGAGAATGAGCTTAAGAATGACCGCAGCTGGATCGAGGGAAGCGCAAAGGCTGAATATGTGGATAAGGACAATCCCAGGGGCTCGGGCTGGTATCTGGCTACCAGGGCCGGGGTGGAATTTTATATGGATCCCAGGAATTATCTGGATGAGACCCATATCTTTGCCTTTGAAAGACAGACCTATAATGAAAGTTATCAGACAAAGGAGGCGGTTTCCGGTGTGTTAAAGGGTACCTTCATGAGCGGTGCCATACCCGGGGAAGATATGAGCTATGCCGAGGCTTTTTGCCGGACGGGAGCCCTTTCAAACGTAAACGCCAGTCCTCTGTTCCTGGCTTCCCGGGTAAAACAGGAGCAGGGATCAAAGGGCGAAGGGGACCTGATCAGCGGTAAATATCCCGGTTATGAGGGGTATTACAACTATTTCAATATCCAGGCTACGGGAAGCGGTAAACAGGCAGTGGTCAACGGGCTGAAATATGCTTCTACCGGCTCTGATTTTTCCAGACCCTGGAATACCAGATATAAATCCATAAAGGGCGGCGCCGAATATATTGCCGGACTTTATATTAAAAAGGGTCAGGACAGTATATATCTGCAAAAATTCAATGTGGCCTATGAGCCTTATTACAATCACCAGTATATGCAGAATGTCCGGGCACCCATGGCAGAGAGCGCCACGGTGGCTGCTTCGTATTCATCTGCGGGTATAACCGGTAATGCCTTTGTGTTCAGGATCCCCGTGTTTAAAAACATGCCCGGGGATTCATCATCAGGCGGGGATGATCCCGGAGGAGATGATCCGGGCGGCGGCGATCCCGGCGGGGAGGATCCCGGCAACGGGGATAAAAAGGTTGACATAACTCTTGATAAGCCTGCCATGGAATTGAAAACCGGCCAGATACAGAGGCTGGGGCTTTCGGTTTCACCTTTTGTTGAGGGGATATCACTTTCGTCATTTATGTTTGCCAGCTCTGATGACAGTTGCGTCATGGTGGATAAGGAAGGCTATGTACATGCACTGAAGGCAAGTGACAAGCCCGTTAATATCACGGTTTCTTATGGCACCGGAGATAATGCGTCGAAAGTTATGTTAACTACAGCCGTAACAGATTGTGTTGTGTCGGTTTTTGATGCAGAAGGCGCAAAGCAAAGTGAGCTTAGGCTGTCTTATAATGACAGGCCCTATGAACATCTGGAAAAAATCTCATCAACTGGCAAGGGTGACATCTTTGCCGGATATTTTACAAAAGCGGGGGGACAGGGCTTCAGAGTGGATGAGGATTATATTGTCAAAGGTGACATGGAAATACATCCATTTTATGTAAACCGAAAGAAGGTCTCGGCAAATGAGCTCACAGTATTGCCCATAGGTGACAGATATTTTTCTGCCGATCCGGTAAAACCCGGCGTTGACGTATATTGTAACGGAAAGCATCTGACACCGGGAACGGATTACAAGGCTACCTTTAAAAAGAACAAAAATGTGGGGCTGGCCGGTGTCACCATCAGGGGTAAGGGAGAATATAAGGGGCTGACCGGTACGTCGACCTTTAAGATATATCCGGTGTATTTTGACTATGGGCTGGGTGACATACGTGACGCAAACGGTGCGTTCAAGGAAGGGAAAAAGGTATTTGCAAAGCCCATTGTCCGTTATTGGGGCAGGAATCTCAGGCCGGGAAAGGATTATTCCATAGATTATCCGCAAAAGAATACGCCCGGAGGTTTTCAGAAGAAAAGCCTTTACGGTATCAAACTGACCTTCATGGGGAATTATGAGGGGGAGGCTTTTTGCTATGAGCGCATAGCTGATCCTCCGGTCTATAAGGTCAGACTCTCGTCTCTCAAGGGCTCCACCGTGACGGGTGTGGCTGATGTGCCTTTCAAACAAAGTGACTGTGCCGGTCATTACAGGCCTTCCCGGATCCTGGTCAATTCCAAAAACGGGACCGCTCTTACCGAGGGCCTTGACTATTGTGTTTCATTTAAGGAAGATACGGCGCCGGGCCGGGGGTCGGTGGTCATTCGCGGCATAGGTAATTACACCGGAACCCTTACGAAAAAATATAAGATCCTGCCGTAGGAAATCGTTGAATTGAAAACGGAAATAGTATAAACTTGTTGTATATGTCAATCCGAGCAGAATATGTCATTTTGAGCGGAGAATCTTTACAGAGGAGAAGAAAAATGGGAAAGAAAAGGGCAGTGGTTTCTCTGGGACACGATGCATTGGGTTATACCACCCTGGAACAGTGGGATGCGGTGAAGGAGACGGCAAAGGCTCTGGCAGATCTGATAGAGGCTGATTACCAGCTGGCCATCACTCATTCCAACGGTCCCCAGATATCCATGATACATAAGGCTATGACCGAGCTGCGACGCATTTATCCGGATTACACTCCGGCACCCATGTGCGTCTGCTCTGCCATGAGTCAGGGCTATGTGGGTTATGATATCCAGAATTCGCTTAAGAGCGAGCTTTTGTCCAGAGGCATTTCAAAGCCTGTGGCTACTGTTCTGACACAGGTTACGGTGGATCCATATGATGAGGCGTTTTATGATCCCCAAAAGGTCATCGGCCGTCATATGACAGTGGAAGAGGCTGCCATGGAGGAAAGAAAAGGTAATTTTGTCCGTGAGGAGCCCGGCAGGGGCTTCAGGCGGGTGGTGGCCGCACCTTCACCCATTGAGATAGTGGAGCTTCCGTCCATCCTGACACTTCTGGAGGCCGATCAGGTGGTCATAGCCTGCGGAGGAGGAGGCATACCGGTGATAGAGCAGAAGCATACGTTAAAGGGAGCTTCGGCGGTCATTGAAAAGGATGCCATCGCTTCGAAGCTGGCCTGTGATATTCATGCGGATGAGCTGATAATACTGACCGGCGTGGACTGTGTCTATACCTCCTTTGGCAAAGATGATGCAAAGCCTGTCCCCGCTCTGACGGTGGAGGAAGCGGGACAATACATTGAAGCCGGAGAATTTGAAGCCGGGACCATGCTTCCCAAAATAGAGGCCTGTGTATCCTTCCTTGAGAAAAATCCCGGGTCCAGGGCTCTCATCACTTCCATTGCGGCGGTTCCGGAGGCTCTTCGCGGCAAGGCCGGTACAGTCATGACCGTATAGTTTTGCCTGCGTGACCGTATAGTTTCGCCTGCTTCTATGGACAGTGCATTAAAGATATGATAAAATACACAAGTTGTACATTTATTTTAGAACAGCTTCGCAACAGGAGTCGGAATCATGAAAAATATTTACAGAGACCATAATATCGGAGAGATGTCGGAGAATCTGATCGGACAGACCGTGAGGGTGGCCGGCTGGGTGGAGAACATCCGTGACCATGGCGGCGTTTCCTTTGTGGATCTTCGTGATATGTACGGAGAGCTTCAGGTGGTCATGAGGGATACCTCTCTTCTGGAGGGAATAGCCAGAGAGATGAGCGTTTCCATCGAAGGTCCCGTTGAAAAGAGAGATGAGGAGACCTACAACCCCAGGATCCCCACCGGTACCATCGAGGTGGAGGCCAAAAAGGTGGATATTCTGGGCAAGGTTTATAAGCAGCTTCCCTTTGAGATCATGACTTCAAAGGAAACCAGGGAAGAGGTCAGGCTTAAATACAGATATCTGGATCTTCGCAATAAAAAGGTGAAGGACAATATCATATTCCGATCACAGGTCATTGCCTTTTTGAGACAGCAGATGACGGATATGGGCTTTCTGGAGATACAGACTCCCATTCTGACTGCTTCATCGCCGGAGGGAGCCAGGGATTATATCGTCCCTTCCCGCAGGTTTAAAGGCAAGTTTTATGCTCTTCCCCAGGCACCCCAGCAGTTTAAGCAGCTGTTGATGGTGGGCGGCTTTGATAAATATTTTCAGATCGCCCCCTGCTTCAGGGATGAGGATGCCAGGGCTGACAGATCTCCCGGAGAGTTTTATCAGCTTGATTTCGAGATGGCTTTTGCCACTCAGGAGGATGTATTCAAGGTTGGAGAACAGGTGTTAACTGCCACCTTTGAGAAGTTTGCACCCGAGGGCGCCATGGTTACCCAGGCCCCCTATCCCATATACAGTTACAGACAGGCCATGCTTGAATTCGGCACGGATAAGCCGGATCTGAGGAATCCCTTAAGGATCACGGATCTTTCGGATTTCTTTGAAAAGTGTACCTTCAAGGCATTCCATGGCAGGACTGTCAGAGCGATTAAGGCTCATGCTCCCATGTCCAAGGGCTTCCATGAAAAACTGGAAAAATTCGCCAGGAATGATCTGGGAATGGGCGGACTCGGTTATCTGGAGGTGTTGGATGACGGCAGCTTCAAGGGTCCTATCGACAAGTTTATCCCGGAGGCGCTCAAGGGAGAATTAAAGGAGCGGGAGAATCTCATCCCCGGAGATACCATCTTCTTTATCGCGGATAAGGAGATGAGAGCAGCCCAGTGTGCCGGAGCGCTCAGGACGGAGCTTGGCCAGAGACTGGATCTGCTGGAGAAGAATGCGTACAGATTCTGCTATATAAATGATTTCCCCATGTTTGAAGAGGATGAGGAAACCAAAAAGATCGGCTTCACCCATAATCCTTTTTCCATGCCCCAGGGCGGATTAAAGGCTCTTAACGAGAAGGATCCACTGGAGATCCTGGCATATCAGTATGATATAGTCTGCAACGGCGTGGAGCTTTCCTCCGGAGCCGTGCGTAATCATGACATGGAGATCATGGAAAAGGCCTTTGAGATAGCAGGATATGATAAGGAAACTCTGGAGACTAAATTCGGAGCTCTCTATCAGGCCTTTCAGTTTGGAGCACCGCCCCATGCTGGTATGGCTCCCGGAGTGGACCGTATGATCATGCTTCTTAAGAACGAAGAGAATATCAGGGAGATAATCGCTTTCCCCATGGCCGGTTCAGGTCAGGATCTGATGTGCAATGCTCCCGGAGAGGTCACGGAGCTCCAGCTGCGTGAGGCACATATCAAGGTGAGGGATTGATCATGGCAAATATTATCAGTGATGAGACTATAGAATATGTAGGTATCCTTGCGAAGCTCTCCCTTTCCGATGAGGAAAAGGAAGCAGCCAAAAAAGATATGGGAGCCATGCTGGATTATATAGACAAGCTTTCCGAGCTGGATACGGACGATGTGGAGCCCATGAGCCATGTTTTTGACGTGAGCAATGTTTTCAGGGAGGACGAGGTGACAAACGGTGACATGAGGGAAGCTCTTTTGTCAAATGCTCCCGAGGTTAAGGACAATATGTACATGGTTCCCAGGACTTTTAACTGAGATAGATTGAGGAAGATTAAATAACAATGGAAATTTATGAGATGACTGCCGTTTCGCTGGCGGCAAAGATCCGTGACAAAGAGATATCGGTACCTGAGGCTGTGGACAGTCTGCTGGCCAGAATACATGAACAGGATGAAAAATACAACTGTTATATTACTGTGTGTGATGAGCAGGCAAGAGCTGAAGCAGGACAGATCCAGGATAAAATAACATCCGGTGAGTTAACCGGTCCCCTGGCCGGGGTTCCGGTCGCCATAAAGGATAATATGTGCACCGAAGGTGTTCTTACCAGTTGTGCATCCAGGATCTTATCGAATTTTGTTCCCGTGTATTCCTCCGAAGCTGTGCTCAAGCTTCGCGCTGCAGGTGCTGTGGTGATAGGAAAGACCAATATGGATGAGTTTGCCATGGGTTCCACTACCGAGACCTCGTGGTACGGGCCTACTAAGAATCCGGCTGATGAGACAAGGGTGCCGGGAGGCTCTTCGGGAGGTTCGGCAGCAGCTGTTGCGGCAGATGAGTGTATCTGTGCTCTGGGGTCGGATACGGGCGGTTCTATCAGACAGCCCGCTTCCTATTGCGGTGTGGTGGGGATGAAGCCTACCTACGGTACCGTGTCCAGGTACGGTCTCATCGCCTATGGTTCTTCCCTTGACCAGATCGGTCCTCTGACAAAGGATGTAACGGACTGTGCCCACATACTTCAGGTGATCTCGGGACATGATCCCAAGGATTCCACTTCACTGAAGCGTGACGATACTGACTTTGCCTCAGCCCTTGTCAGTGATGTAAAGGGGCTTAAGATAGGTATTCCCCGTACATATTTCGGACAGGGACTCGATGATGATGTTAAGGAAAAGGTCCTTGGCGCGGCAAAGGTCCTGGAGAGCCGGGGAGCGGTGCTGGAGGAGTTCGACCTGGATCTTGTTGATTATGCGATCCCGGCCTATTATACCATAGCCTCCGCTGAGGCCAGCTCCAATCTTGAGAGGTTTGACGGCGTGAAATACGGTTTCAGGGCCGATGAATACAGGGACCTCCATGATATGTACAAAAAGACCAGATCGGCTGGTTTCGGTTCCGAGGTAAAACGCAGGATAATGCTGGGCTCCTTTGTTCTTAGCTCCGGATATTATGATGCTTATTATCTGAAGGCTCTTAAGGTAAAGGCCCTTATCAAGAAGGCCTTTGATGAGGCTTTCGCTAAATACGATATGATCCTCGCCCCTGCAGCGCCTTCCACGGCGCCTCTTCTGGGGGAGTCCTTATCGGACCCCATAAAGATGTATCTGGGCGATATATATACCATTTCTGTGAATCTGGCCGGTCTTCCCGGCATCTGTGTACCCTGCGGCCGTGATTCGAAAAACCTTCCCGTGGGAATGCAGCTCATCGGAGACTGTTTCAGTGAAAAGAAGCTTATCCGGGCCGCATACACCTATGAGCAGATGATCTTATAGTACAGTTATGATAAATGCATGGAGAAATACTAAGTCATGAAAGAATATGAAACAGTCATCGGTCTTGAGGTGCATGTGGAGCTTGCCACAAAGACTAAGATATTTTGTTCCTGCTCCACGGCCTTTGGTGCCGAACCCAATATGCATACCTGTCCCGTCTGTACCGGTATGCCCGGTTCCCTGCCTGTTCTGAACAGACAGGTGCTTGAGTATGCCATAGCCGTGGGACTTGCCACTGACTGTGACATCACCCGGTATGGCAAATTTGACAGAAAGAATTATTTTTATCCCGATAATCCCCAGAATTATCAGATATCCCAGCTCTATTTGCCCATCTGCCGCAACGGTAAGGTGGAGATAACCGATGATGAAGGTAACAAAAAATACGTGGGTATCCATGAGATCCATATGGAGGAGGATGCCGGAAAGCTGAACCACGACGAGTGGGATGATGCATCCCTGGTGGATTATAACAGGTCCGGAGTACCCCTTATAGAGATAGTTTCAGAGCCCGATATGCGTTCGGCTACGGAGGTTATCAATTATCTGGAAAAGCTGAGGATGCTGATCCAGTATCTCGGGGCATCGGACTGCAAGCTTCAGGAAGGCTCCATGAGAGCTGATGTCAATCTTTCCGTCAGGGAAAAGGGCAGCGAGGCCTTCGGCACCAGGACGGAGATGAAGAACCTGAACTCCTTTACGGCCATTTCCCACGCCATAGAAGGGGAGCGCCAGCGTCAGATAGACATTCTGGAATCAGGCAAAAGCGTGGTCCAGGAGACCAGGAGATGGGATGATACCAAGGCTGAATCCTATGCCATGCGCTCAAAAGAGGATGCCCAGGACTACAGATATTTTCCCGATCCGGATCTGGTTCCCGTGGTGGTGTCCCAGGAGATGATAGACGGGATAAAAGCAAGGGAGCCTGAATTCAGGGATGCGAAGATGGAGCGTTATAGCCGGGAGTTTGGCATACCGGATTACGACATAGAGATAATCACCGGTGCAAAGCATATGGCGGATCTGTTTGAAGAGACCGTAAAGCTTTCGGCGGACCCCAAAAAGGTATCCAACTGGCTGATGGGCGAGACCATGAGACTGCTGAAGGAAAAGAATCAGGATGCCCAGGATGTTAAGTTATCACCCGTTCACCTTGCTGAACTCATATCTCTTGTTGAGGAAAAGAAGCTTAACAATATCAATGCAAAGCTGGTCTTCGGTGCTGTGTTTGAAGACGGGGTGGAGCCTTTGGCATATGCAAAGGAGCATGATCTGCTGACGGTTCAGGATGCCGGTGCGTTGACGAAAGCAGTGGAGGATGCCATAGCTGCCTGTCCCAAGGCAGTGGAGGATTATCACGCCGGCAAGGAAAAAGCCATCGGTGCCATTGTGGGTCAGGTTATGAAAGCCATGAAGGGTCAGGCGGATCCCGGTGAGATCAACCGTCTTATAAAGGAACGTCTATAATATATGTCATTACAATTTATCGCCGGAGGGGCCGGCAGCGGTAAAACTCATAGTATGCATATGCAGATACTTGAGCGGGCGGCGCAGAATCCCGATTGTAATTTCATCATTCTGGTACCCGAACAGTTCAATATGCAGACTCAGAGGGACATTGTTCAGAAGAGTCCTCACAAGGGTATAATGAATATAGATGTCCTCAGTTTTTCACGGCTTGCCCACAGGATTTTTGATGAGGCCGGTGTCAGTGCCGGTGCGATGCTTCGTGACACAGGTAAGTCAATGATCCTGAGAGCCCTGTCATCAAGGCATGGGGGAGACCTTAAGGCTTTGGGCGGGAACCTGGACAAGGCCGGCTGTATTGATGAACTCAAGTCGGTCATATCCGAGTTCATGCAATATGATATTTTCCCTTCTGACGTCCGTGCCCTTACATCGTCAAAGCTTCCCGGAATAAATGACACTCTGTCCATGAAGCTTGATGATATTGCCTTTCTCTATGAGAAGATGCTTGAATATTTAAAAGAAAGGTATATCGTTCCCGAGGAATTGTTGGACAGGGCTGTCAGAGTGGCTGATAGAGCCGCTTTTTTGAAAAACTCGGAGATCTATCTGGATGGCTATACAGGCTTTACCCCTGTCCAGCTCAGATTTTTAAGTCACATGATGCGTATCAGCAAAAGGCTGGTTGTCACTGTAACGGTTGGAAAAGAACTGTTGAATGAAAACGGAAGGCTGTTTGATGCATCTGTCATGAATGATAATGAGGCAGATGTCACACAGCTCTTTTTTATGGGTATAAATACCATACGTCAGCTCACCAGGCTGGCCGTAGATGAACCGAAGGTGGCTTTGGAACCGCCGCTGACATTAACGTCGCAGTATAGGTTTCCCGGGGTTCCCGGACTGGTTCATATATGGGAAGATCTGTTTCGGACCCCGGGCTCAGTGTCAGGTACCTGTTCCGGAGGAGAAGAGGACAAAGAGCCGGCGCTTTCGATACATGAGGCCTCGGATCTGCGGCTTGAAAGTGAGCATGTATGTCGGAGTATATACAGGCTTGTCAGGGAAAAAGGGGCAAAATTCAGTGACATAGCTGTCTTGACCGGAGATTGTGAAGAATATGAGAGATTTCTGCTGACCGAATTGGTCAAGTACGAAATCCCTTTTTTTATGGATTCCAGGCGTTCCGTTTCCCTTAACCCTTTGTCCGAATACATCGACGCCATAGTGGATATGACCGTATCTTCTTATTCCGTTCAGAGTGTTTCCAGATTCCTCAAGACCGGCTTTACCGGTTTTACCCCGGATGAGATCAGGCTGTTTGAAAACTATATCTCTTCAATGGGTATCAGAGGTAAAAAGGATTATCTGACACAGTGGGACCGTGCCGGACATGATACGGACGAGCAGCGGCTTTTGTTTCTGAATTCCCTGAGGGAACGCTTTGCCGATCTGACGAAAGAGCTGATGGAGCAGCTGCCCCCCAGGAAAAAGGTGGCATCTTCCCGTCTCGTCCATATCCTGTATGATTTCCTTGAAAAGACGGATGTTTATGGTCAGCTCATGCAAATGTCCGCATATTTTGAACAGCAGGGGGATATCATGAGAGCCGACGAATACCGTCAGATGTATGAAACCCTTATGGATCTGATGGATCAGTGTGTGGAATTTCTTCAGGATGAACCTGTAAGCATCGGTGAACTGGGGGATATCCTGCGTTCGGGACTTGAAGAGGCTTCGGTAGGCATTTTGCCTCCGGACAGCGAGAGCGTGATAATCGGTGATATCAGGCGCTGCAGGATAAATGAGGTGAAATACCTGTTTCTGATGGGGGTAAATGACTCTTTGATACCCCGGGATGAAAAAAAGAGCGGTCTTTTGTCGGAGATGGACCGCCGCATACTTAAGAACGGCGGGCTTCTTTTATCCGCATCCACGGCTGAAGAGGCCTTTATCCAGCGATTTTATCTCTATATGTATCTGACAAAGGCCGGGGAAGGGCTGTATCTGTCATATTCTCTTTCTGCTTCCGACGGAAGCAGACGTCTTCCTTCTTACCTCATTCATATGCTTCTGTCCATGTTTGCGGACCTTGAGGTGCAGAGGGTGCCCGAAAGAATAGATATAAATGAACTGTATACCAAGCAGGAAGGTCTTTATTATCTCGCCGGCGCCCTGAAGGAACCTTTGACGGATCCTCTGAAGGATCGTTTTAACGAACTGTTTGACTATTATGCCTCAAGACAGGAATATAAGGATGTCCTTAAGCGCATGACGGATCATGCCTTCAGGATATATGCGGGAGAACCCATATCCGCGGCCGCAGCAAAGGCTTTGTATGGGGAGGTCCTCGTAAGCTCCATAAGCCGTCTGGAACAGTTTGCCTCATGCCCCTACAGCCATTTCTTAAGCTATGGATTGAGGCTCAGGGAAAAGAAAGATTTTTCCTTTGATGCAAGGGATCTGGGCAGCGTATACCATGATGTGATAAAACGTTATTTCGATATGGTGGCCGGGAAGGGATATAAGAGCTGGAAGGATATTAGCGGCGATGAGGCTGCACTGATGATAGACAGAGCTTTGAATGACGCCTTCAGTCATCTGACAGACTCGCCGATCTATGCCACAAAGCGCAGTGCATATGCGGAAAAACGGATACGCCGTATGATGGAAAAGAATCTTCCCGTGATCACCTGGCAGATACAGAGCGGTGATTTTATTCCCACAGGCACGGAATACAGATTCCAAAATGAACTTCTTAGAGGTACTGTTGACAGATTTGATGTTTACCGGCAGGGGAATAATGTTTATCTGAGAGTGGTCGATTACAAATCCGGCGCCAATTCCGTCAATCCCTGCAATATCCTTGACGGGACAGAGCTTCAGCTGCCTCTTTATTTAAGGGAAGTGACCCGGCTGTTGGAAAAGGCTTATCCCGGCTGCAATATATATCCTGCAGGCATGTATTATTATCATATCCATGATCCGCTGACGGATCTTTCCATGGGTGAGCTGCCGGATGAAACTGCCCTGGAGCTGGCTGTAAAGGATGATCTGATACTGGAGGGTATATCAGACAGTGATAAGGAGATCATCTGTCATATGGACAGGGATATAGAGCGCAGATCCCATGTGATAAGGGTCTCCGTGAAAAATGACGGGACGCTGGGGGCAGGATCAAAGGTGGTTCCCTCCGGTATTCTGAAAGATATGGCGGATTATGCGGGATATGCGGCTGATGCTTTTTCGGAGGAGATAAAACAGGGCGTGATAAAGGCCCGGCCTTACAGGGAAGGGGATATTACCGCCTGCAGATATTGCCGCTACGGTGATATCTGTGGCTTTGATGAACGTATCGTCGGCTGTGGGTACAAGGATGCGACGACGGTTTCCCCGGATGAGGCCTGTGATATCATTTCGAAGATCGTCCGGAAAAAGGAGCAGAGAGAAGACGGGGACTAGGATGATGGAGTTTACCAAAGAACAAAAAAGCGTGATAAAGGACAGAGGCCATAATATCCTGGTGTCGGCAGCGGCGGGCTCCGGAAAGACTGCCGTGCTGGTGGAGAGGATACTTGGCCGGATCTGCGATCCTAAAGAGCGGCTTGATATCGACAGGATCCTGATAATGACATTTACGAAGGCAGCGGCGGATGAGATGAAGCTGCGGCTTCAGAAGCGTCTGCTGCAGGTTCTTGAGGAGCATGAAACCGCGGGGGAAAAGGACAGTTCCTTCACGGAACATCTGCGGCGTCAGAATACGCTGGTGAGAAGCGCTTATATAAATACCATAGATGGTATCTGTTCAAGATTCCTTCATGATAACTATAACCGGATAGATCTGGATCCTTCCTTCAGGGTAGGCAGTGAAGGAGAACTGAAACTGATCCGCAAGGAAGTGATGGAACAGCTTTTGGAGGACGAATACGCAGGAGGAGAACGATCGTTCACTGATCTCGCTGAGGCGATCTGCACGGGAAATACGGACAAAAATCTGGAAAAAAGTATTGAGAAACTGTTTGATTTTTCCCGCTCCAAGCCGGACCCTGCCCGCTGGCTCAGGGAGTGCGTGAGCTGCTTTGAGCCGGATTCCATGGAGGGATTTCTGGGATCAAAACAGGTCAGGTTTTATTACAGTCACGCCCGTAATCTGATAAAAAAGGCATATACGTTCTCCCGAAGGGCGCTGGCCTACTGTGAAATGAAGGATGGTCCCTATGTGTATGCCGACGTGATCGGATCAGAGGCAGAAGCTTTTGAAAAACTGTTGGAAGAGTGGGGAGACGGACTTGATATTGGACGTATAAGGGGTCTTCTTCTTTCTTTGTCCTTTGAACGCATGCCGGCAGTTAAAAAGGATATGGCTGTGGATGAGGGCAAAAAGAAGGCGGCAGGGGATCTTCGGACCAAATATAAAGCCATAGTAACAGAGCTGCTTAAGAATTATTATGAGCTGGACCTTGAAGAACAGGCTGACACAGTGGAAAAGTGTGCTCCGGCGGTGAAAGAGCTGGTGCGTCTGGTGCTGGCATATTCGGAAAGATATAAGGTGGCCAAGGCGGAAAAAGGGATCCTGGACTTTGCCGATCTGGAGCATCTGACTCTGGAGATCCTCTATGAAAAGGATGAGAATGGCAGTCTGACAGATGATATCACCGCGGTGGCGAAGACCTACAGGTCATTTTTCGAAGAAGTATATGTGGATGAATACCAGGATTCCAATGAGGTCCAGGAAAAAATGCTCCTTGCCCTGTCAAAAAAACAGCCCGAAAAAGGAAATCTTTTTATGGTGGGGGATGTCAAGCAGTCCATATACAAATTCAGGATGGCAACGCCGTCGCTTTTCATAGAAAAGAATAATGCTTATCCCGAGCTGGAGGATGATTCGGATAACGATAGTTATGAAAATAGGCTGATCACCCTTCACAGAAATTTCAGAAGCAGAAAACAGGTCATTGATACTGTGAATTATATTTTCAAGAGGATAATGATACCTGAAGTGGGAGGGGTGTCCTATGACGATTCTGTTCTTCTGATACCCGGGGCCCAATACCCGGATCCGGATAAAAAAACGGACTGTAACAGTAATGATATGTATAAAACAGAACTGTTATTATTACAGCCGGATGACACCTGCGATAATTTGGAAGCAGAGGCGGTATCCATAGCTGTCAGGATCCGTGAACTGATGAATGAATTGAAAGTGAAGGATGATTTAAGAAATGAAATGAGGTCTCTGCGATACTCGGATATCGTTATATTATTCCGGAGTACCCTGAAATATGAGGCAAGTTTCAGGCGTGTTTTTGAAAAATATGAGATCCCGATCTTTGTAGAATCAAAAGACGGTTTCTTTTCCGGGTATGAGATAATAACCATTCTTGACATGCTTTATGTGATAGATAATTTCAGAAACGATGAAAAACTCTGCAGCGTGATGAAAGGATACTTCGGAGGCTTCACAGATGAGGAGCTTTCCCTGATCAGAGGGGCGCATATGGAGGGCAGTTTCAGCGATGCAGTTGTCGAATATGCGGAAATTGCTGGTTTGGTAACGGACGATTTGCTAAAAAGGCGGAATGACACGGCTGACGGTTACGATAGTTATAAAAAGAAGGAAAAGGCTGAAAAACAGCCCCTTCCGGATAAAAATACATGCGGAATAAATGAAAATTCACCGGAAAAAACGCTGAAATTTAAGTTGCAGAAATTATTTAGATTGATAGAAAAATATGAAAGATTTTCCTCATACATGACTGTGAGCGAGCTTATCACCGCTTTGCTGGAGGAGGACGATTTTATTCTCAGTGTCTGCTCCATGGATTCCGGAAGTGTCAGGTCGGCTAATCTGAGGATGCTGATCGATCACGCGGCGGAATTTGAAAAGACAAGTTTTAAAGGGTTATTTAATTTTATAAATTACATACAGTTATTAAAAAAATACGAAGTTGATTTCGGACAGAGCAGCAGCATGTCCGAAGATGATGATGCCGTCCGGTTGATGACGATACATAAAAGTAAGGGTCTGGAATTCCCTGTATGCATAGTCGCCGGAATGGGAAAAAAATTCAATCTGATGGATTCCAGGGATTCACTTGTGATGGATGCGGACATGGGAATAGGGATAAAATACGTGGACCCGGTCCGGAGGATTAAAAAGACAACTGTTATCAAAGAAGCGGTATCCGGGTATATTAAAAATGAGTCCATCGGTGAAGAATTGAGGATACTTTATGTAGCCCTGACCAGAGCAAAAGAAAAATTGATTATGTCGACCTGTTTATCCAAGGATAACTTAAGGCGTTTATTGATCGCCGGAAGTGAGGCTGCCGGAGGAGAGGATGCATCAGCCGACCCTGTTTCTTTTCCTCCCGATTTAATTTTGGGAGGCTCATCCTATGGTGACTGGTTGACCGAAATGCTATGTCATGATACCAGGTTCAGCGGACTTGTCAGGTCAACTGATTTGGCCCAGGCTGTTACAGAGTGTAATATAATTGATTCGGACGTGTTAAGAGTAATATTAACTAATCCGGAAGACCTTGTAAAAAGACAGCGTGACGTTAATGTCGATGTTTCCGCGCGAAAACTGGAATATTACGAACGCATCGCCCGGGGATATAACTCCGGCGGTCGGTCCGGGAGTAATGATAACTACTATAACAGTATTTTTGGTACAGAGGATGAGGATGGCATCCTAAGACCTCAGTCTATATATGTACCTTTGAAAGCAAGTGTTTCAAAATTAAAGCATCTGGCTATGGAAGAGAATGAGGCTTATATAGCTGCCCGGGATGAGGTTCAGACTTATGTAAACCATAACACACATGATGCTTCCGGGAGTGATGAAGATTATGTAAACCAGCGCCCTCTACCCTCCTTTATTCGAAAGGAACGGGGGATATCCGATTCGGATACTCCTCTCATCGGTTCCCTCCGGGGCACGGCGTATCACAGATTCTTTGAGTTGTTTGATTACGGGCGTGACCTTTCTGAAGAAGGGATCCGGCAGCAGATAGCGGACTGTGTGAAGGGCGGTTTTCTGACCGGGGAACAGGCTGCGGTCTTATCAGCCCGGACATTCAGTATTTTTGCACGATCGTCTCTGGGCATGCGTATGGGCAGGGCTTTTGGAAATAAGCTGCTGTGGCGTGAGCAGCCCTTCTGTATCCTGACGGATGCCGACAGGGTGGATAAACGCTATCCCAAAGAACGTCAGATCCTGATCCAGGGAATAATAGATGCTCTTTTCATGGAAGACGGGGATTATATCATCGTGGATTATAAGACCGATGCCGTGAAGGAGGCTGATGATCTGGTAAGGCTGTATAAGACCCAGCTTGATTATTATGCGGAGGCTGTAGAGCAGATAACGCAAAAGCGTGTGCGTCAGAAGCTGATCTATTCCACAAAGCTTGACTGTGAGGTACCGGTGTGACAAGGCAGTATATAGCCATAGATCTTAAATCCTTTTATGCTTCGGTAGAGTGTGTGGAAAGAGGGCTGGACCCGCTGACAACGCCTCTGGTGGTGGCAGATGAGTCCAGAACAGAGAAGACCATCTGTCTGGCGGTGACTCCTGCTCTAAAGGCTTACGGCATACCGGGGAGGGCCAGACTCTATGAGGTGGTCCAAAAGGTCGCTATGCTTAAGGATCCGCCTCAATACATAGTGGCAAGACCCAGAATGAACCTGTATATGGAATACAGTACCCGGATCTACAATATATACATGCATTATGTGGCTCCCGAGGATATACATGTATATTCGGTGGATGAGGTATTCATGGATGTGACGGAATATCTGAACACCTATAAACTGAGTGCAAAGGAGCTGGCCAGAAAGATGATAATGGAGGTCCTGAATGAGACAGGGATCACAGCCACCGCAGGTATCGGAACCAATCTTTATCTGGCCAAGATAGCCATGGATATCATGGCAAAGCGTATGGAAGCCGATGAATACGGAGTAAGGATCGCTGAACTCGATGAGATGAGTTACAGGCGTCAGCTTTGGACTCATGAGCCTGTCACTGACTTCTGGCGCGTGGGGAAGGGCTATGCCAAAAAGCTGAAGGAGCACGGAATGCTCACCATGGGAGATGTGGCCAGATGTTCCCTGGGAGGAGAATACGACTACTTTAATAAAAAGCTTTTGTACAGGCTTTTCGGCGTAAATGCCGAGCTTCTGATAGACCATGCCTGGGGTTATGAACCTTGCCTCATCTCCGACATAAAGGCTTACAAACCCGAGAGCCACAGTATAAGCCAGGGCCAGGTCCTGAGCGCTCCTTATGCCTATGATAAGGCGAGGCTGGTGATAACGGAAATGACCGACCAGCTGGTGCTTGACCTGGTGGATAAGAATCTTATGGCGGACCAGGTGGTCCTGACCGTGGGTTATGACAGGGAAAATCTGTCCAATGAAAATGCGATGAAGGATTACAAGGGAGATTTCAGGCAGGACCATTACGGCAGGATGGTCCCCCACAGCGCCCATGGCAGTGAAAACCTGGGCAGCATGACTTCCTCTTCAAAGCTTATGATCGAGGCTGTCCTGAGATTGTTTGACAGGATAGTGGATAAAAATCTGACTGTCAGACGTATGTATATTGTGTTCAACCATGTCAAGGCCGCATCCGAAGCAATGGAGAGCGCACCCCGTCAGCTGGATCTGTTTACCGATTACGGCAGTTTTGAGAAGACAGAACAGGAACTGGAACGGGAAAAACGTCTTCAGGAAGCTATTCTGAGTGTGAAGAAAAAGTATGGTAAGAATGCCCTTATCAGAGGAATGAACCTGGAGGAAGGCGCTACGGCCATAGAACGAAACTCCCAGGTGGGAGGCCACAGAGCATAGAATGGTTTACATAAGTCAAAACAGGAATGATCCTGACAGATATGACGATATTATCGATACTGCCTATCCTTTCGAAAAAGATAAGGATGACAGGCGCATGTCCGTAAAGGACAGGGCAGCGCAGTTTTCACCCTTTGCGGCGCTTACGGGTTTTGATGAAAGGCTCGAAACGGAAACCGAAAGATTTTCGGAACAGGAAGGGTGAGAAGGGTCAGATCTCTTTATTTTCTATTACATGTTCCTTAAGGGCTTTAAAGCTTTCTTTTGAGATCACGTGCTCTATTTTACATGCATCGTCCTGTGCGACAGCTTCGTCCACGCCCAGCTTGATCAGCCAGCGTGAAATGATATCATGCCGCTCATAGATCATCTCCGCGATGGTACGGCCTTCTTCGGTCAGATAGATGAAGCCGGCATTATCCACAGTGATAAGACCCTGGTCACGAAGGTTCCTCATGGCTATGGAAACGCTGGATTTTTTGAAGGTGGTTTCCGCGGAAATATCCACAGAACGGACTACCGGCAGTTTTTTACTAAGGATAAGTATGGTTTCCAGATAGTTTTCTGCTGAAGGAGTTGTTTTCATATGACACCTCTTATACGTGACTAACTTTGGTTAGTATAGCATAACCGCACGGGTTTTTCAATAGTCTCTTTCCCATCTGTCACTTGACCATATGGAGAAGGGGCGGTAAACTAAAATATGATAATGATAACAGGAGAAAGATCCATGCTTCTTACAGTTTTTACACCTACATACAACAGGGCTTCAGAGCTGGAGCGGACCTTTAAGAGTCTTTGCGCCCAGAGCTCCAACGAGTTCATCTGGCTGATCGTGGATGATGGATCCACCGATGGTACCGGGGCTCTGGTAGAGGGGTTTAAAAAGCTTGCAAATTTTGAGATCAGATATGAATATCAGGAAAACGGCGGAAAGATGAGGGCTCATAATACAGGTGCATCTCTTTGCGATACGGAGCTGTTTTTATGCCTTGATTCGGATGATATCCTTATTCCCGAGGCGGTGGAGACCATAGTGAAGACCTGGAGGGATCATGAAAATTCTCACTTCTGTCTGCAGGGATCGAAAGAAAGGGCCGGTATAGTGGCCTACAAGGGCTCTGTGATAGACGGGAGTCTTGACGATATAATGGAACGTATATCCCAGGGCATGGATATAGAGGATAATATCCGTCCCTTTGCCGGAGCCAGTTTTTCGGAATCCGATGTAAATGCGGGAGTCAATACCCTGAGGGGGCTGTACCTTAACGGCTTTTACGGTGAGACCACGCTGGTGTTCAAGACCTCTCTCCTTAAGGAGAATCCTTTTCCCGAGGTGAAGGGAGAGAAGTATATCCCCGAGGATTATGTGTATGACAGGATAGATGCGGTAGCCGGTCTTATCGTGCTGCCCTGTGTCATCACTGTCTGTGAGCTCATGGACGGAGGCTATACGGACAGCGTAGCTGCCCTGCGCAAGGCCAATCCCACAGGCTGGTATCTGTATTATGAACAGCGCCTTCATCTGGATTCCCCGTTTTTACTCAAATATAAATATATCTGCCATTACATCAGGTTTTGTCAGATACTGGGCAAAAAATGGAATCTTCCCTTTTATCAGAAGGTCATGGCCCTTCCGGGGGTCCTGGCGCTCATGATCATGGGAAAAACATGACAAAGGAAACCGACCGGGCAATAAGAAGTTACAGGTGATCTATCTGGGATAGGTATACAGTACAAACATCCCCTTGACATAGGCCACATACACCAGTGAGAGTATGAGACCCGGAAGCATGCACAGCAGCAGTCCCAGGGCGTTTTTAAAAGCGGCCCGGGGCTGCTTTTTCTTTATCTTCATGGCTATGTAAGGGACAAAAAGTATCAAAAGGGCAGCGGGAACCAGCATGTTTGAAGTGTTGGAAATGGTGCAGGATCCGAAACATATGAGGAAGATCTGTCCCCAGCGGACCCTGTCTTCCTTTACCGCCTTTATGTAATAAAGCAGAAGCGCGGGCAGTATCACGTTGCCCAGAATGCTTTTGCCTTCATAGGTACGGGTGGTGAGAAAGGTGGAAGAAGTATATATGGTGGTGAAGAAGAAATTGATCAGCCCCGCAAAAAAGACCATGAGGGGTATGAATTTCCTCTTGTCCCCGGGGAAAAGCTCTTTACCTATGAGATAGTAGAGCATATTCGTAAGGATCAGACATATACTCGCCATTATCAGCTTTGTCTGTATGAGGGCGGGGATCTTGAACAGTGAACACATCACGGCGTCCTGAAGATTATAGGTGGCAAAAAAATACCTCATTTCAAAATGGTCCTGCCAGTCGCCTGTGTAGGGGTCGTAGATATTAAGGGAATTGGTGCGGACGGTGGTGGTGACATTGGCCACGTAATAGGCCGCATCCAGGGTGAACTGGTATGAATACAGGATGATGAAAAGCTGTATGATCAACAGGAAAAGGCAGGCCAGGAGCATCTTATAGGATTTCCTGGTGTAAAATACGCTCCTAAAGAGCCTGACGGGGATCTTTTTGAAAAAGATGCCCAGGGATAAGAGCAGGATGACTATCACAGCGCTTCCCCAGAGTGCGGAAAGCATGGAAAGGGGACGCCATCTGTAGGTGAGATATACCGCAAAAAACGAAAACAGCGAATAGTACAGAAAGAAGCCCGCCAGTATGCTCAGGCAGGGATTTTTTGACAGCTTTGCGGGTACGGTGACCAGAAGCCCGAAAAAGTAATAGATTATAAAGTTAAGCAGCACCATTGCGAAGGTTATGAGTGCGCCCTGAAGAAAAGTCATTTGTCCCGCTCCATAGTGATCTCATAGAGAGTATTGATCTTGCTGTTCAGTTTACAGATACAGAAAGTGGATATGATCATATAAAGTATGAGCACCACGCATAAAACCGTGATTATCTTCTGCTGTTTTTTCATCTCTTCCTCCTCCTCGTCTGTCAGGGGGTCTTCTTTGTGTTCCCCCGGGTCATTCTGTGTTGCTTTCCGGGCTCCCGGCCTGTTCATCAGTCTGCTGTAAAGCTTTGTGAACTGTTTTCTGAAAACCAGGCCTGTGATGAGAGCGGCGAAAAAACAAAGGAACCCTGCCGCCGCTTTGTAGATGCTGTCCGTTCCCTTAAGCATGGGAAAGAGCACGAGCATCAGCATGGTCATGACCGAAAAGAGTACTTTTTCGATTTTTGAAAGCTTTGAAAAACCGGTGACAAAAATGGCGGTAAAAAAACCGGCTGCAAGGGGTATCAGGTAATTCACTGTCACTTAACCTCGTCTATGATGAAGGGAGGCCTCTTTCTGGAAGCATCCAGCGCTCTCCAGAGGTACTCTCCGATGATGCCCAGCATGATCATGATGATACCCGATGAAAACAGTACCAGACACATGAGGGAAGCCCAGCCCTGTACAGGAATGCCGGTGTAGAGCGCTTCCACGATGACATTTATTATCATGATGATGGAGGCAATGAAAAACAGTCCCCCCAGAGTACTCATCAGCCTGATGGGAGTGTAGGAAAAGCTGAGCATCGAATCCATTGCCAGTTTTATCTTTTTGGACAGGGTCCAGCGGGATTCACCTATCTCCCTGTCCCTGCGGTGGAAGTATACATGGTCTGTCTTAAAGCCCGCCCAGAGAACCTGAAGGGTAAGGGATGAATTCTTTTCATCCAGAAGCTCCAGTACCTTTATGACCTGACGGTCGATGAGGTAGCAGTCACAGCCGCCCACAGGCATGTTTTCGTTCACCATCTTGTGGATTATGTGGTAGTAGATGGAGGCGAAAAACTTTTTAAGGAAGGGTTCGTCCCTGTCCGAGCGCACTGCCAGCACTACCTTGTTGCCTTTTTTCCAGCTTTCGTACATTTCCAGGATGATCTCCGAATCCTCCTGAAGGTCCGCCTGCTTTGTGACGGCACAGTCTCCGGTGCACTGTGAAAGACCGGCCAGAAGAGCTGCATGCTCGCCGAAATTCCTGGACAGTTTCACGCATTTTACATGGGGATCCTTTTCCCTGATCCGGTTCATTATCTCCCAGGATTCGTCCTTGGAGCCGTCGTCCGTGAAAACTATTTCATAGTCCCCCAGCTTTGGGAGGATCTTTTTCTTCATGTCGTCGTATAACAGCTCCAGCGTGTCGGCATTGTAATACACCGGAACAACTATTGATATCTTACTCATATTTTTTCCTTTTTTTACCTGTCAATGATCCTTTTTCTCTGTCATTCTGACTTTTCCTCTGTCATTCTGACTTTTCCTCTGTCATTCTGTCTTTTCCCTCTGTCATTCTGAGCGGAGCGACGCATATCACACCATAAAATGGTGTGATGCCGCCCCGGCGAGGGGTTGCGAAGCAACAGGAAGAATCTTTCATTTGAATCCGTTGATACGATCGATTATCATATCCTGCTCTTCCTGTGTCATCCCGTTAAACATGGGAATGGACAAAACCGTGTCCGCATACCTTTCCGTCAGGGGAAAGTCTCCTTTTTTATAGCCGAGATATTCATAGGCCTGGGACAGATGTGGAGGAATGGGGTAGTGGATTATGGTCCCGATCCCGTTTTCACGCAGGTATTCTGCCAGCTCATCCCTTTTGTCGCAGCGGATCACATATTGATGCCATACGCATTTTACCCTGTCCGAAACCGGAGGCAGGGTGATAAGGGGATTGTTTATACCCGCATTGTATCTTTTGGCGATCTCATCCCTTTCGGCGTTCAGTTCATCCATATGTGAGAGCTTGACCCGAAGGAGGGCGGCCTGGATCTCGTCCAGCCGTGAATTCTCGCCCACCACCTCATTGTAATACCGTTTTTGGGAACCGTAGTTCCTGAGTATCCTGATCTTTTTGTCCAGATCTTCGTTGTCCGTCACTATGGCGCCGCCGTCCCCGAAGGCTCCCAGATTCTTGGTGGGATAAAATGAAAAGCAGCCTATGTCACCAAAGGTGCCTGATGAGCGGTTGTCAAAGGTGCTGCCGTGGCTCTGGGCGCAATCCTCCACCAGCTTGAGGCCATGCTCCCTGCAGATGCCCATGACAGCGTCCATCCGGCAGGTGTGTCCGTACAGATGCACCACCAGGACTGCCTTGGTCTTATCCGTTATGGCTTTTTTTACAGCCTCGGGATCTATCCCGTAGTATTCGTCCGTCTCCACCGGCACAGGGGTGGCACGGTTCATGCTGATGCCCATCACGCTGGCGATGTAGGTGTTGGCCTGGACTATGACCTCATCTCCTTCGCCTATATCAAGAGCCCTGAATGCCAGCTTCAGTGCGTTCAGCCCGTTGTCCAGTCCCACGCAGTGAGCTGATCCCAAATAGGCGGCGAACTCTTTTTCAAAGGCCTCCACCTGTTTTCCCAGGACATACCAGCCGGATCGAAGCACATCTATGGCGGCCTGTTCATATTCCTTTTGATATTTCATAAAGCCTGTATCCAGGCGGTTTGCGTTGATCATTTTTTTCTCCTTGGTAAATAACCCTTATCTTTCATCCCGGCACATAATATCATACACCACAGAGCGAAATATGTGCACATATAAACCGGCAGATAGTATTTGAAATACGAAGCCGGCGCCAGAATGAACACGATGAAACCGTGGCACAAAAGTGCCGCCCCCGCCGCCCCTTCCATCCATCTTTTTTTGGCAAGGGCCAGAACGAACAGGGCCATGAGCAGAATGCAGGGGATGAAAAGGTTGTAGGAGAGAGCTTTGAATGCAAAGAAAGCTCCCTTTAAAGGCCCCCGGTCAAAGACGAGATGATAGGGCAGGGCCGCATAGCAGAAAGCTCCCCACCGTGTTTTCAGGAATACGCCGGGATTGTTTTTGAATATATTGCGGCATCCCGTGACATAGGCGTTGTAGTCATCGCCGGTGGCACCCTCTATGACCCCGGTGTATCCCGGATAGTAGAGGATCAGGGTGTCCTCATAATTTATATCCTTAAGGTCCTCATTTATGGATCTTAACACATTTTCGTCCAGATATCTGTAGACCAGGGCCAGGTCCTCCCTGTTTTTTTCAAGGTCCAGGCCGTTTCTGTACATATTTGTTATGGTGTAGGCCCAGAAAGGACCCATGCGGTTGTCCGCCTTGTCCTGCATCCTCACGGGGATCACACCGTTTTGGGGTATGCTCACGGCGTATTGCATCAGCAGGAATATCACGGCAAATTTAAGGATCCGCCTGCAGTCGATACCTTTTTTGCCCTTTGGGGTGCACAGACAGGGATAAGCCATGAGGATGAGCACCATTCCGAATAATCCCATATATATGCCCTCGGTACGCCACTGCGTCAAAAGGGCAGCGTCAAACGTGAGCCAGAACAGCTTCGGCGTATCAGGGATCACGTTTTCCAGTCTGTCAAAAAACAGCACCACCCAGAACAGAAGATAGAGCAGGTAGTATACCGGGATCCTGTGGGCCGAGGTGGTGTAGGCCAGCACCGGGAACATCATGAAGGGAAGATAGATCAAAAATGCGGCCGGTTTTTTCCAATGTCCCCTGAAGCGGTGTACGCAGTAGCCGCAGGTAATGACCTGAAGAGCCACCTTTACAAGGATCGGTCCTAACCAGGAGGGGATCAGCATCATGGTTATGATGTAATAAAAGGTGGTGAGATAGTAAAACCAGGTATACTGGTTCAGGGAGGAGGCTTCCTGAAAGATCAGGGCCTCGTCGTTGCTCAGAAAGCCCTGGGGAAGCTTGAATACCATGACTGCCGCTATGGGGATGAAATAGATGAGTCCGTACAGGAATACCCGATAGTGCGCACCTGCCCCGGCAGGGATGAGCGTCCTGCCCCTTATGGCCCGAAGGAGGTCGGAAAAGACCAGAAAGATCCATTTGTAAAGGTAATAAAGCAGCACTATGAGTGCTGCTTTACATGCGAGATAATATGCCAGTTTATCCTGGGGAAGTGAATAAAAGGGCGTATTTTTGAGGGCTTCAAAAATACGGGGATCCGTAAAAAAGGTGAGGATAAAATGCACCGTTGCCGCCGAAGCCGCAAAGATGTCTGTCTTCCTGGTCTGATTCTCGGATCCTTTTATCATCACTCTCCCAGTTTAAGCCTGTTTATGGCTGAGAATATAGCGCGGATGGAGGCTCTCGTGATATTTGAGGACACGCCCACGCCATAGGTGACATCGCCGGTCTGTGAATCCAGCATATGTATGTATGCTGCGGCCTGTGAGGTGGAGCCTGACTGGAGAGCATGCTCTTCGTAATCCAGGATCTTGATCCTGATATTCAGCTCTTCCATGAGCCCGCGCTGAACCGCATCGATGGGGCCGTTGCCCACAGCCTCAAAGCTCTTTTCCACGCCCTTATTTGTATATATGACGCTGACCTTTGTGTCGAACTCCGAATCGGAGGCGTCTGAAAGATCGTCGATCTTCAGCTTCCTGAAATGTATGGGCTCCTTGGCATCCAGATATTCGGCCTTGAAGGTGGCCATGATGGTATCGGGAGATACTTCGCCCCGGGTCTCCGTGATGGACTGGATGACTGAGGCAAACTCCTTGTGCATGCCCTTGGGCATCTTGAAACCGAAATATGTATCCATGATAAAGGCCACGCCGCCCTTGCCGGACTGCGAATTGATCCGGACGATGGGCTCGTATTTCCTGCCGATATCGGAAGGATCGATAGGCAGATAGGGTACCTGCCAGGTGTCGGGATGTCTTTCGTTCATGGCCTTCACGCCTTTGTTTATGGCGTCCTGATGTGAGCCTGAGAAGGCGGTGAACACTAGTTTACCTGCGTAAGGATGTCTGGGATGTACATCTATCTTGCAGCAGCGCTCATAGAGCTCGATCATCTCGTTTACGTTTTCTATCTTGAGCTCGGGGTCGATACCCTGTGAGAACATATTGTAGGCGATGTTGAGAATGTCTACGTTGCCGGTGCGTTCGCCGTTTCCGAACAGCGTGCCCTCGACTCTGTCCGCGCCTGCCAGAAGAGCCAGCTCGGCGGTGGCCACTCCGGTTCCCCGGTCATTGTGGGGATGTACCGAAACCACGATGTTTTCCCTGTTTTTGAAATGTCTGCAGGTCCACTCTATACGGTCGGCAAAGACATTGGGTGTGGTCATCTCCACGGTGGAGGGAAGATTGATGATGACGGGATCCTCCGGGGTGGCTATACCCCAGGCGTCTATCACTGCCTCACATACCTCCAGGGCATATTCGGGCTCGGTGCCCGTATAGCTCTCGGGAGAGTACTCCAGGGTTATGTGGCCGTCAAAATTCTTCATGCCCTCTTTTACCATGAGGGTGCCCTTGACCGCCAGATCCTTTATCTCTTCCTTGCTCATGTTGAATACCACATCCCTCTGGAGAGTGGAGGTGGAGTTATATATGTGGAAGATCACGTTTTTGATCCCCTGTATGGATTCGAAGGTCCTGTCGATGAGCTCCTGCCTGCACTGGCTCAGCACCTGGATCTTTACATCGTCGGGGATGAGCCTGCGGTCTACCAGCTCCCGCAGGAAATCATACTCTATCTGGGATGCGGAAGGGAAACCGATCTCGATCTCCTTGAAGCCCATATTTACCAGATAGTTGAAAAATTCCACCTTTTCGGAAACCACCATGGGATCTATCAGAGCCTGGTTACCGTCGCGCAAGTCCACGGAACACCATACCGGTGCTTTTTCAATCTCCCTGTTGGGCCATTCCCTTTCCCTGAAATCCATGACAGGGTTCCTTTGGTAGCGTTTGTAGTTTAACATTTTTCTCTCCTTAACGATCAGTCTTTATAAAAAGGTAAAGGCAGTCGGTAGAGCCCACTGCCTTAAAAGTCGTGATAAAAGTGCATGGCCTTAAGGCTATTCGCCCAGACCGCTTTCAACTGCCGTGACCAAAGCCTGCAACGCCTCATTCTCATCCTCCCCGTCACAGGTGAATTCGATCTCATCTCCGCAACGAACGCAGGCTCCCAGAACGCTAAGCACGCTCTTGGCATTGGCAGTGCCCCCCACGTACTTAAATGTGATCATGGATTTATGCAGCATGGCTTCTTTGCACAGATTACCGGCAGCCCGCAGGTGCAGACCTGTGGGGTTTGTTATCTTAACCTTCCGGCTTACCATAAAGAAAACCCTCCCTTCAATAATATCTTCTCCCGAAAAAGACTTCCCCAAAGCCTCTTTCACTACTATATAATATAACAAAATCCGCGTGTTTTCAACAGTTTTTTAGCGTATGAGATAAAGTCCCGACAGGTGAAAAGCAGGATGGTTCTCATCCGTCTGTGATATTCTCAGGAATCTGCAGTCCGCAGCTTCCCCAAACAGGTAATCGTCGGCAGCGCCGTAGTACCAGGAAAGAGGGGTGAAGTTCACGCCGTCCGCCGAGCCCTCGATCAGGATGTTACGGCCTGTTTTCATGGGCCAAATGCCGCAGTCCAGGTGAAGTCCCCTGACGGCGGGAGCATCCTCCTTAAGCTCAAGGGTGATGCAAGGCTGTGTTCCGTCTTCTCCCGGATCTATCCCGGTAAGTTCCCTGTCGTCAAAAAGCTCGGGATACGGGGGAGCGGCAAGACTGTTTTTTGTGTCGGCGCTGTTAAAGAAGATCTCACCCTTTTCGGGTGCGTTTTTATCCTCGCCGAACATTCTTATGGCAAAAGCCGGTTCGCCGGTCTCCATCCGGTTTTCATATCTGTACAGAATGAATTTAGGCAGGGGATCCTCGCCGCAGCAGATCCCCAGCAGGTCGTATTCCTTTAAGAGATCCTTATCGGAAAGGGATCGGTAATTCTCATCATCGTTGCTTACATAGATCCTTTCGTCATAAAGGATCTCCTCCTTTTCCGAGGTCATGACATATTTTCCGCTGTCGTTAAGGCCGCAGGTGTCGGCGTAGATAAGATCGATCTCGCTGACGCTAAGGTCGTCGGGCAGCTCTATCTTTATCCATTTGCCGGTGCCTTCCACGCCGCAGGTGAGCTTTGCTTCGCTGTCATAGACGGAGTGCTCCGTGTTATCCCCGGAAAATACCCCGTCCTCATAGTAGTATTTGCGGACGAGATTGGTGTAGTTTTCCCTTTTTACCAGGGACTGGCAGATGCGGTCATCCACCTCCACGGTCTTGAGGATCTTATAAAAATTATCGTCTCCGGGGTTGCCCTCGCAGATGCGGTATTTGGCGGTGTGTTCCAGCTTTTCCAGATGATGGTTCTCAAAGCCCGGCTCCCCGAAGAGCAGATTCCCCGTCAGTTCGGGATAGATATAAGTATCGGCGGAGGATCCGTCCACTATCTGTGACAGCAGACCCTTGTAGGAGACCGCCCAGTAATCCTGGACTGTTTCTCTGGCGGCTTTTGACAGGAACAGAGGATTGAAGTACAGATATTCGTAAGGGTGGTTCATCTTTATCCAGCCCATGGTCAGCAAAAGGGAGAGGGAGGTAAAGATGACGGCAGAATATCTGGCGGCATCCGAAGTGGTAAAAGCAACTCTTAAGCCGCAGACGGCGAAGACCACCATGTATATGAAGAAAAAGTAAAAATGCCGCCACAGGTTATACTGCATGGGCCTGAACACAAAGGTGTAAAACATCCAGAAGGCACCCTGGAGCATGATGATGAGAAGGATCCTGTCGTTTTCGTTGAGCCTTTGGTCAGGCTTCTGGCGGAATTTAAAACAGTAGGCCAGATTTTTTGCCGTGTATCTTGTGAAGCCCCACAGTCCGATCAGGTTAAAGACTATATAAACGCAGGGTACTGTGAGAACGATCGTTAACGGCAGATAATACCAGGGCAGATCGGTCCTGTTCATGAGCTGGCCGGCCACCAGATCAAAGCCCCCGTGGGAAAAGGTGGGATTGACGCTGGCTATTTTCTTTGAGATGGATCCGGACAGGTTTACCCACATCCCGGGGGTGAGGATATACATGAACACAAAGCAGACACCGATCGTTAACCCCAGCTGTTTGAGCACCGTTACGATCTTCTTTTTATCCTTTGTGATAAAGGCTTTGTATGCATACCAGGCTGCAAAGACCACCGCGCAGAATACAAGGGCGTTCCTCAGGGTGGTGACCAGGGCGCAGACAAAGGCCAGGGCCGCAGCGGTCCTGTACCGGAATTTTTTGACCAGGGCCACGGACAGACACATTTCCGCGGTGTAAAGGGATAACAGGATCAGATCCTTGGGATTGTAAAAGGAATCCGCAAGTATCCTGGGGCAGAGAATGTAAAGTCCCAGGCCAAGCAAAGACAGCGTGTGGTCAAAGCCCAGGAGCCGCAGCAGATACCAGGCAAAGAAACCCGATATCCAGAACAGGAGAAAATAATAAAGATGGTGCAGCTTGAACACCTTTTCGTTGGTCATTTTAAAGCCGCTTACCGCTTCCGCAAGGGCGAGGGGCAGCTTTATCCCCAGCTTTCCCGCTCCGAGGGAGGTGATCTCTTCCTTTTCGAGAGCCTCGGGAACACGGTCCTGTCCGGCAAAGACGGTGATGGCTGTCCTGAGTCCCGCCAGGTAACGGTTCCTCTGTATCTCCTCATCCCAGGATATGCCGTAATCCCTGAAGGCAGACAGACCCCAGAACAAAAAGAGGCCCATGATGAGTCCCAGTATGATGTAATATCTGTTTTTATGAACCTTTATCGCCAGTTCTTCGGCTTTTCTTCTCATCGTATCCTGATCCATGATCGCCTGTCCTTTGCTTTTTTGATATACGGCAACAATTATATCATTTTTTTCCCGCAAGACAAGTAAAAAAGACCTATATTGTTTGACCGCTCAAGGCACAGGATGGTATAATCATCAACGGGTCTGCAACCGCAGGACCGGTTTACATAAAACAGCAAAACTCTTGAAGACAATGAATAAACAGGTTGACATAACTCTACTTCTCATCCGGCATGGCAAGACGGTATTCAATATTGAAAAGCGCTACATGGGACAGACCGATCTGGAGCTGACGGATGAGGGAAGAGAAGAGATAAAAGCGATATTTGATGACAAAAGCCGGGGGCCGGGGGAAGTGCTCGCTTCGTTTTACGAAGACGGGATCCCTTTTTTTTCCAGTCCCATGAAAAGGTGTCTGGGAACGGCACAGGTCATTATCCCTGACAGAAAGCCGGAGGTGATAAATGACCTTCGGGAGATGGACTTCGGCGACTTTGAGGGGAAGACCTGGGAAGAGCTCTCCCATCAGGAGGACTACAGGGCTTTTATCGACAGCAGCGGGCGGATAGCCCCTCCCGGCGGTGAAGCACGTGATGATTTCATAAGCCGGGTGTGGGGATCCGTGGTTTCCTGCTGCGAGATGATCAGGGAAAGTGGCTTTGACAGGGGCATTCTCGTTATCCACGGAGGCACCATCATGGCCCTTATGAGCCATCTTGACGGGGGGAGTTATTATGATTATCTGCCTGCCAACGGCCACGGTTATCTCCTCAGCCTTGACCGCGATCTCAGGCTGGTCACCTATGAGAAGATCTGAGCATCGCGCTGCCCTGTTGTCATTCTGAGCACCGCGCCGCCCCATTGTCATTCTGAGCACCGCGCCGCCCCATTGTCATTCTGAGCGAAGCGAAGAATCTTAAAAATGAAAGGAATCACCATGTCCGACAATAATTACAAAGCCGTCATATTTGACGTGGACGGCACCCTCCTCAATACCAGAGAAGGCATCCTGACTTCGGTAGGAGCCACACTTGAAGCTTTCAATATGCCGCCTTTAAAGCCCGAAAATGAAAAGCTTTTCATAGGACCGCCGATCCAGCGTTCCCTTGTGGAGGTTTATTCCCTGACAAAGGAGAAAGCCCAGGAATTTGCCAATGTATTCAGAGAGAAATATTCCCGGCATGAATTTCTTTTCAGGGCACAGGTGTATCCGGGTATCGAGGAACTTATGATACGCCTGAAGGAAGCCGGGTATAAAAATGCGGTGGCCACCTACAAAAGAGAGGATTACGCCATTGATATAGTGGAACACTTCGGTCTGGCAAAGCATTCCGACGTGATACACGGGGCGGACAATTTTAATAAGCTCACAAAGTCCGACATCATACGTATGTGCATAGAGGAGATGGGCTTTACCCCGGATCAGTGCGTGATGGTGGGAGATTCGGACAATGATGCCATAGGCGCCGAAGGTATAGGCTGTCCTTTTATCGGAGTGACCTATGGTTTCGGTTTTGAAAAGCCGGAGGACGTGATGGAGTTCAAAAATATTGGTGTTGCGGCTTCTCCCGATGAGATATATGACATCATCACCCGCTTATGAGCCTGCCGGTGACGTTTTTTGAAATAATGTATGATTCTTGATATAATATAAAAATGTTCATTGAAGCGAACGGGGAGATCTTTATGGAATGCTGGATAGTGGTGGTGGATGATGAACCACTGAGTCTGACGAATGTCAAATTGATGCTGAATGACGAAAATATGCGTGTCAGCTGTCTGCCCTCCGGTGAGAATTTACTCAGGTATGTGACAAAAAATACTCCGGACCTTATTCTGCTGGATGTGATGATGCCTGAAATGGACGGCTTTGAGACCTATGAAGAGCTGCGCCGTTTTGAGGATGAAAATGAAAGAACCCACATTCCGGTCATCTTTCTTACGGGGGAAAATGACATTGAGGTAGAGAACCGGGGGTTAAAGGCCGGCGCTGCGGATTTTATACGAAAACCCTTTGACAAAGATGTCCTTGTAAGCCGTATCCATAATATCATAAAAAACAGTAAAAAGATCGAGAGCCTCACCGAAGAGGCTACCGTGGATAAGCTTACGGGCTTTCTGAATAAAGCCAGCGGCACCGCCAGGATATCGAAGCTCTGTTCGCAGATGCCGGGAGCCCTCATGGTCATGGATCTTGATAATTTTAAGCTTGTGAACGATCTGTTCGGCCATGACATGGGAGACCGCACACTTGAGGCTTTTTCCGACGTTGTCAGGCACAATATCAGGGAAAATGATATGGTCAGCAGGATAGG